>NZ_JARACS010000007.1:0-196924 GCF_028765525.1 Aliivibrio sp. S2TY2
GCCTCGTGTGTCGCTCCAAACAAAATAAAAGCGCTGAATACTATTCAGCGCTTTTATTTTCTTTAAAATTAATGCTGTGAAGTATTAACCCCACATAAAATTCTGCTCTTTAGAACATTCTGATTCATACAAAGCCAAAGAATCAAATTATCTATCTGCATATCAATATGTTTTTATAAAACATAAAGGGCAGAGGGTCAGTTATATGTAGTAGTTACCATATAATCAACAAACTTATCCACAAAAAGAGTGTTGTGGATAACTCTGTTAGTTATTTTTTAAAAGCATTTTTTTAAATAACTAAAATAAAGATCTTATGGTTGGTTTTAGATCAATATATTTCTTGTTTTTATTTATCTGATTGATTTATATATAATTTATTTTTCATATGCATTTTTTTTAGCAATTGAAAAGATCTTTTTGCTTGACTTCTTTGATCCTAATCATATTCCTGCCTTGTGCTTAACTTTTCTGTAAACCAAATAGTTTGCTTCACTTCAAAATGTTTTCCACATTAATTACGACTAACATCAAATTTTCATCATAAGTAAATACTCAACCCTATATATAGCGTGAAATTAGGCGTCTCTTGGTAAGCCTTTTTCTATAATTCGAATAAGGCGTTGTTCTTTTCTATTTGCATTTACTTGTTGGGATTGTTGTTGCTCTATTGCCCAAAGAAGATGAATATCCAAGTTATCATCTAACCCTATGCGAGCCTGTAGTGCTGAAATGATGTCAGTTGAATGTGGTGCGTTACCCATTGCAATGGCTAAATTGCGTAACCACTGCTTATGGCCAATACGACGAATTGCAGAGCCTTCCGTATTTTTTAAAAAGGTGACTTCATCCCATGCAAAAAGAGAGAGTAAATTAGCATTATCTAGAGACTCTCTACGATGGAAGTCATTTTGCTGTGTTATTTCGGCTTCACGATTCCAAGGGCATACTAGCTGGCAGTCATCACAACCATAAATTCGATTGCCCATCAATGAACGAAACTCCTCAGGAATAACCTCGCTGTTTTCTATGGTTAAGTAAGAAATACAACGACGGGCGTCAATCACTCCATTTTCTAATATCGCATTTGTCGGGCATGATGTAACACAGGCCGTGCATTTTCCGCATTGGTTCTCAACAGGAGAATCAACAGGCAAGGGGATATCAATTAATAGTTCACCTAAGAAAAACCAAGAACCTGCGTCTTTATCAAGGAGTAATGAGTGCTTTCCTGTCCAGCCTAATCCTGCTTTTTCTGCTAACGGTCTTTCTAAGATTGGGGCTGAATCGACAAAAGGACGATAACCAAGCTGTTCAACTTCAGCTTCAATCTTTTGCCCTAGTTTTTTTAATTGGTTGCGGATCAGCTTATGATAATCGCGGCCGAGAGCGTATCGACTGATATAAGCTTGTGTAGGATCGCTTAAATTACTTGCGAAGCCGGCTTGAGGAGGCAAATAATCCATGCGTGCACTGATGACTCTAATCGTTCCTGGGTGTAACTCATTAGGTCTTGCTCGCATCATGCCATGACGAGCCATCCAGTCCATTGAACCATGATAGCCAGCATCAAGCCATTGCTCTAAAGCCGCTTCGTGCTGAGATAAGTCAACGTCACAGATCCCAACTTTTTGAAAGCCAAGTTCTTGTGCCCATACTTTGATGTTATTTGCGAGTGCTTGATAGTCGATATTCACAGAGAGATTACATTTTTTTATTACAGTATTATGAGTAAAAGTTTATCATATAGGATTGATAAGACGTACTTCAATGCAACTAAAAGGCATTGAATCAACGCAACCCATAAGAACTTGTGTGTAAATATTCCGCAGATAAATTGTGAATCTGATACCAAGTCCATCAATTTAGACAATTAAAATAGTGAAATTAGTGAATAATGGAACGCTTTGAATTTAATTTAGCTACTGAAGACGACACCGTTGAATTTGGTAGACAGCTCTCTCAAGCTTGTACTCAGCAAACAACGATCTTTTTGCATGGTGACCTTGGTGCAGGTAAAACCACCTTTAGTCGAGGTTTTATTCGTTCGCTAGGGCATATTGGTAATGTGAAAAGTCCAACATATACGTTAGTCGAACCTTATGAACTGGATAAGTGGCAAGTATATCATTTTGACCTTTACCGTTTAGCCGATCCTGAAGAGTTAGAATTTATGGGGATCCGTGACTATTTTACTGATGATGCAATTTGTTTAGTTGAATGGCCTGAGAGAGGGGAAGGGTTATTACCAAATCCAGATATTGATATTGATATTCGCTATGATGGCGAAGCTCGTCATGTTGTGATTACGGGTAATAATGAGTATGGATGTAGTTTAATTCAGCGGTTGGATTTGTGTTAATCGGTAAATATTTTCAAGTAATTTGGTATGCGATACTTGCTGTGATGTCAGTGAGTAGTTTTTATGTATCTGCGAATACCTTAGAGGGAATACGAGTGTGGCCGTCGCCAGATGAAACTCGTATTGTTATTGATTTAAATTCAGAGGCGAATTACAGCTACTTCACACTGAGTAGCCCTTATCGTTTGGTTGTTGATCTTAAAAATACCAATTTAAAAGCCAAGCTGCCATTAACGGTCAGTGACAGTAAAGTATTATCAAAAATACGAAAGAGCTCATCGCCATCCAAGGGCACGACGCGTCTGGTTTTTGAATTAAAGCATTCAGTGAAAGCTGAAGTGTTTAAGTTAGCTCCAACACCCGGTGGGCAGTACGGTCATCGTTTGGTAATGGACTTACCTCATTCTTCAAGCAGTGTCTCTAAGCCAACTCAAAGTAAACCAGTAAAACCATCGCAGCCAATCATTAACTCTAATTCCAATCATATTATTGGTAATGGCGAGATTATTATTGCCATTGATGCTGGTCATGGTGGCGAAGACCCTGGCTCTATTGGACCGACGAGAAAGTACGAGAAACACGCGACTCTTGCGATCTCTAAAAAAGTCGTTGCCCAGATAAATGCTCAGCCAGGTATGCGAGCTATCATGACGCGCAGTGGTGATTACTTTGTTAACTTAAACAAACGTACTGACATTGCTCGTAAAAACAAATCTCATCTATTGGTTTCTATTCACGCAGATAGCTTCCGCTCTCCACAACCAAGAGGTGGCTCTGTTTTTGTGTTAAACACACGTCGTGCAAACACTGAGATTGGTCGTTGGGTAGAGAAGCATGAGAAACAGTCTGAATTATTAGGTGGCGCAGGTGATGTGCTAGCAAAGAACAGCAATGACCGAAACGTAAGTCAAACACTATTAGACTTACAATTTAGTCACTCTCAAAAAGAGGGCTATAAACTCGCAACGAACGTTCTTTCTGAAATGGGAAAAGTGATCAAACTTCATAAGAAAGATCCTGTTAATGCCAGTCTTGCGGTACTAAAGTCACCAGATATTCCTTCTATTTTGATTGAAACTGGCTTTATTTCGAATCCGACAGAAGAGAAGCAACTGTTCCAGCGTGGCCATCAAGATAAGATAGCTCGCGCGATTTCTAAAGCGATTGTAAGCTACCTTAATGCTAACCCTCCGCAAGGAACATTACTGGCTGCACAAGGCCAGCAAAAGAAGCATAAAGTGCGCTCTGGTGAATCACTCTCTGTTATTGCTAAGAAATACGGTACTACTGCAACCAAGTTAAAAAGTGTGAATAACTTGAAGAGTACGAGTTTAGCTGTTGGCCAAGTACTAATTATTCCAACAAATAAACCTGTGTATGTTGCTCCGAAAACGACGACGTCAAAGGCAGCATCATCAAACACTAAACAAGCACGTACGATCATTACTCATAAAGTACGATCTGGTGAATATTTAGGAAAAATTGCGTCTAAGTATAAGGTGTCTACAAGCAGCATTCGTTCGTTAAATCGATTGAAATCAGATACCTTATTTGTTGGACAGAAATTGAAAGTAAGCATTGTTGCCCCTGTGAAGAAACATACGGTGAAACGTGGTGAGTTCTTAGGTAAAATTGCAACGAAATATGGAGTCTCTGTGTCCAGCCTAAGAAAAGCCAATAAGTTACGTTCTGATGAGTTGGCGATAGGACAGGTGCTCATTATACCAACCAGTTAGAAAGGACAGGGTTATGCCAATTCAAATCTTACCAGCTCGATTAGCCAACCAGATTGCGGCGGGTGAGGTTGTTGAACGCCCTGCTTCTGTAGTAAAAGAGCTTGTTGAAAACAGTATCGATGCGGGGGCAACTCGCATCGATATTGACATTGAAAAAGGAGGCAGTAAGTTAATTCGAATTCGTGATAATGGTTTTGGTATCGCGAAAGATGAACTGACTCTTGCCTTAAGTCGCCATGCGACATCAAAGATTACCACTCTTGATGATCTTGAAGCCATTGTGAGTCTTGGCTTTCGTGGTGAAGCGCTTGCCTCAATCAGTTCAGTTTCTCGTTTAACCTTAACCTCTCGTACTGTTGCCCAAGAAGAAGCGTGGTCAGCATATGCTGAAGGACGAGATATGGAGGTTAAACTAAAACCTGCCGCTCACCCTATTGGAACCACCATTGATGTGGTCGATCTTTTCTTTAATACGCCTGCTCGTCGTAAGTTTCTTCGTACTGATAAAACAGAATTCACTCATATTGATGAACTCTTAAAGCGAATTGCTCTGAGTCGATTGGATATTACGATCAACCTACGTCACAACGGAAAGCAAGTCCGTCAATATCGAGCGGCGCAAACAAAAGCTCAAGTCGAAAAACGGTTAGCAGCCATCTGTGGTTCTCATTTTCTACAACACGCATTAGAAGTTGAGCTGGAGCATGGAGAGCTAAAATTTCATGGTTGGATCTCCTCACCTGAAGGGGCAAGAGCACAAGGCGATATCCAATACTGTTATGTGAATGGCAGAATGATGAAAGATAAACTCATCAATCATGCTATACGACAAGGTTATGAGTCTTCATTATTAGCAAATCAATATGCTGCCTATATCTTATTCATTGAGATTAATCCGCACGATGTCGATGTGAATGTCCATCCGGCTAAACATGAGGTGCGTTTTCATCAAGCGCGTTTGGTGCATGACTTTATCTATCAAGCTATTTATGGCGCATTACAGCAAAGTATTAGCTCTCCAGAACTCTCATACAATGAAGAAGAAAATGAAGAGTGCAGTACTTTCCATGAGAAAGAGATCCATTTCCCACCAATGAAGGAATACGTTCGTCAGCCTCAACAAGCGAGCATTGATAGAACGGAGCAGCTAAAAAATGCGGTGGATTCAACACCAAATTACCCAAATAAAGCCCCATCTGATTCTTGGGTATCGAACTCCCCTTCAATATCAAAGTCCTCATCATCAAATGGTCGCAGTATTACTTACCAAAATGATAGACCCTCTCAAAAAGAGCTGACGAATTACAGTGCGTTACTAAACACGCCAGTTGAAGATAAGCGCTCTACCAATCATCAGGTAAATGAGGGCCACTTACGCCATTTAAGCGACATACCGACCGTCGAAAGTTATGTGCCAATACTCTCAATAGTCGACGATAAAGTGGTTTCGTTAGGTAAGGTCTTAACCGTTGTCGAAAAAGGGTTTGCCCTCTTACAAAAAGGAGAGCAACTGCAACTTTTAAATTTACATTATGCTGAGTTTGTAAAAAGTTATGGGCAGTTAAACAGTGTGCATAACGAAGCGTTACGAGCTCAACCTTTACTAATACCACTTTCTATCGGTGTAGAAGAAACGATTTGTCGTAAAGTATTAGATTACGCTTTATTCTTGAAACCTTTGGGTATTGATCTTAAAGTTAAAAATAGAACGAGTGTGATTGTGATGGCGGTTTGTCAGCCAATTCGGCAGCAGAATTTACAACAATTAATTCCGAATCTGTTAAGGTATCTAGACAGCATAAATCCGTCACTTGAACAGGTTATTATTTGGCTTTCTCATCAAGTTCAACATGAAGAAGTCAGTTATAGTAATGCTCAAGCGATACAATTAGTGATGGAATTAGAGCAGTTATGGGGAGATGGGTTATCCCAATTCAATCAGAAACTGTTAAAAAACATCGATATTACTCAAGTGATACAAGCATTTAGTCATGAATAAAGCATTACCACAAGCCATCTTCTTGATGGGACCAACAGCATCAGGAAAAACAAACTTAGCGATTGAATTGCGAAAACGTTTTCCTGTAGAGTTGATTAGCGTAGACTCAGCCCTTATCTATAAGGGAATGGATATTGGTACGGCAAAACCAAATGAAGAGGAACTTTTACAAGCACCTCATCGTCTTATTGATATTATTGATCCAACAGAGAGCTATTCAGTGGCTGAGTTTCGTCGTGATGCCCTGAAAGAAATGGATGACATTGTTGCTCAAGGAAAGATACCTTTATTGGTTGGTGGTACGATGTTGTACTACAAAGCATTACTTGAAGGTCTTTCACCATTACCAGCAGCGGATGCTGACATTAGAGCTCAAATTGAGCAAGAAGCGGTGCAATTTGGATGGGAAGCGATGCATGATCAATTAAAAACGATTGATCCTGTATCAGCAGAGAGAATTCATCCAAATGATCCACAACGACTTTCCCGAGCGTTGGAAGTATTTCGAATTTCGGGTAAAACTTTAACAGAATTAACCCAGATTAAAGGTGACGCCTTGCCTTATGAAGTGCATCAATTTGCGATTGCACCGAAAGAAAGAGCAGAGATACACCGTCGGATTGAACTGCGTTTTGAGAATATGATGGAAGCCGGCTTTGAAGCGGAAGCACGAGCATTATATGAACGTGATGATCTTCATGCTGATTTACCGTCTATTCGATGCGTAGGTTACCGACAAATGTGGGACTATTTTGATGGGGAGGGTACATTAGATGACGCGGTTTTCCGTGGTGTGTGCGCGACTCGTCAATTGGCCAAGCGACAAATTACCTGGCTACGTAGCTGGAAAGAACTCACTTGGCTGGATAGTGATGACATTGATGGTGCCCTACAGACGATCTCTGATCGTTTAGAGAAAAAATAAGCACAATAATGTATCAATGTTGTTTAACTTCAGAGCGTTTAGTCATAAGCTAAAGGCTAATAGCTAAATAAAATTACAATTACAAACCAAAAAGGAAAAAAAAATGGCTAAAGGGCAATCTTTGCAAGACCCATTTTTGAATGCGCTGCGTCGTGAAAGGATTCCAGTGTCTATCTACTTAGTTAATGGGATTAAATTACAGGGACAAATCGAATCATTTGATCAATTTGTTATCCTATTGAAGAACACAGTAAATCAGATGGTATATAAGCATGCGATCTCTACTGTTGTTCCAGCTCGTGCTGTAAGCCATCACACTGCAAGTGATCGCCCACAAAGCGAGCGTCCACAAGAAACAACAGAAGATTAATACTATTCTATTTTTGAATAGTCGATCTTTAAGGAGTTAGCGCTTGTTTGACCGTTATGAATCCGGTGAACAGGCGATTCTTGTGCACATCAGTTTCACCTATGAGGGAGACGTAGAAGATCTCGACGAATGTAAGATGTTGGTGTCTTCTGCAGGAGTAAACACATTAGATGTTGTGACGGGGACCCGTCAGTCTCCACTCCCTAAATACTATGTCGGTGAAGGTAAAGCGCAAGAAATTGCCGATGCAGTTCGAGCTAAGAATGCAGATATTGTGATTTTTAATCACGCGCTTTCTCCTGCTCAAGAACGAAATTTAGAACAATTATGTCAATGTCGAGTAATAGACCGTACGGGGCTAATACTGGATATTTTCGCTCAGCGAGCACGAACCTATGAAGGTAAGTTGCAAGTTGAGTTAGCACAATTACGTCATATATCTACTAGATTAATCCGAGGGTGGACGCACCTTGAACGTCAAAAAGGCGGGATAGGTTTACGAGGTCCTGGTGAAACTCAATTAGAAACCGATAGACGACTATTGCGAGATCGTATCAAAGCAATCTTGCGCCGATTAGCTAAAGTCGCTAAGCAGCGTGAGCAAGGGCGTCGAGCAAGATATCGGGCTGAAATTCCAACCATTTCATTAGTCGGTTATACCAACGCAGGGAAATCTACGTTATTTAATCGAATTACTGAAGCGGGGGTTTATGCGGCTGACCAATTGTTTGCAACACTTGATCCTACATTACGTAAGATTGAAGTTGCTGATGTTGGGACATCGATACTTGCTGATACGGTAGGTTTTATCCGTCATTTGCCACATGATCTTGTTGCTGCTTTTAAAGCGACATTACAAGAAACGCAAGAAGCAAATATCTTGTTACATGTTGTTGATGCCAGTGATGACCGTTTTCGTGAGAATATTGAGGCAGTAGATATTGTTCTAGAAGAGATAGATGCCAATGAGGTGCCTTTTCTTCTTGTGATGAATAAGATTGATAACTTAGAAGATCAACAACCAAGAATTGAACGTGATGAGGAGGGAGTTCCTCGATGTGTTTGGGTTTCAGCAATGGAAGGCCAAGGCATTGAATTACTTTTCCAAGCATTAACGGAACGATTAGCTGGGCAGATGGTGGCGCATACATTGCTATTACCGCCAGATTTGGTTGGACGTCTTCGAAGTAAATTCTTTCAAATGCAAAGCATTATAAAAGAAGAATATCAGGATGATGGCAGCTTGCTTCTCGATGTACGTATGCAGCAAGTTGATTGGTCTAAGTTAGAAAAACGTGAAGAGACTCCATTAAGTAATTTTTTAATTGCTGATGAGAGTACACAGAATTCTTTGTCTTCATAATTACCTTGGAGTTTTCTAATGGCGTGGAATGAGCCTGGAAATAACAACAACAATGGCGGTGGCGATAATAAAGACCCTTGGGGTAATAAAAATCGTGGCGGCCGTGATCAAGGTCCACCGGATCTTGATGAAGTCTTTAATAAACTAAGCCAAAAATTGAGTGGTAAGTTTGGTGGTGGCAATAAAGGCGGAAATAATAATGGTGGCAACGGGCTACCTTCATTTGGCAATGGCGGTGCAATTGGCTTAGGTTTAATTGCAGTTGTCGCTATTGGTATTTGGATATTCTCTGGTTTCTATACCATTGGTGAAAGTGAGCGAGGCGTAGTATTACGTTTTGGTCAATATGATCGTATGGTTGACCCAGGTCTAAACTGGAAACCAACTTTTATTGATCAAGTGACACCAGTAAACGTTCAATCAATTCGTTCATTAAACTCAAAAGGTTTAATGCTTACTAAAGATGAAAACGTAGTAACAGTTGAGATGGGTGTTCAATATCGTGTTGCTGATGCGCATAAATATTTGTACACAGTAACGAATGCGGATGACAGTTTGCGTCAAGCGACAGACTCTGCGTTACGTGCCGTTATTGGTGACGCAAAAATGGATGATATCTTGACCAGTGGTCGTCAAGAAATCCGTCAACGAACTCAAGAAACGCTAAATCGCATTATTGATAAATACGACATGGGTTTACTAGTTGTTGATGTTAACTTCCAATCAGCTCGTCCGCCAGAGCAAGTAAAAGCGTCATTTGATGATGCGATTGCAGCTCGAGAAGATGAAGAGCGTTTCATTCGTGAAGCGGAAGCGTACAGTAATGATATCCTTCCAAAAGCGACGGGTCGTGCTGAGCGTCTGAAAAAAGAAGCTCAAGGTTATACAGAACGAACTGTTAACGAAGCGATTGGTCAAATTGCACAGTTTGAAAAGCTACTACCTGAATATAACAAAGCACCAGAAGTCACTCGTACTCGTTTGTACTTGGATACGATGGAACGCGTATACGGTAATACAAGTAAGGTTCTGATTGATTCAGAATCTAATGGTAACTTGTTATATCTACCATTAGATAAGATCACTGGTAATCAGCAAGGTGCGACGTCGACTCCTAGAACTTCAACGTCACAGTCTAAAAATTACAATATCGAAGTAGAACAAAAGCAACAACCAACTAATACGAATACTACTGGCCGTAACTCAACACGTGAAGGGAGATACTAATCATGCGTAAGTTAATGATCCCAACACTGATTGTTGTAGTCGCTATTTTCTTGATGTCACTGTTTGTGATCCCAGAAGGTGAGCGTGGTATTGTGACTCGTTTTGGTCGTTTGATTAAAGACAATAATGAAATCACTCGTATCTACGAACCGGGTTTGCATTTTAAAATGCCAATGTTTGATCGAGTTAATACATTAGATGCTCGTATCCAAACTATGGATGATCAATCAGACCGTTTCGTAACGTCAGAGAAAAAAGACGTTATTATCGACTCATACGTTAAGTGGAGAATCAAAGATTTTGGTCAATTCTACTTAGCAACTGGTGGTGGTAATATTCTGACAGCGGAAGCGTTACTACAACGTCGTGTTTCTGATGGTCTACGTGCTGAAATCGGTAGTACTACGGTAAAAGAATTGGTTTCTGAAAAGCGTGAAGAGGTAATGGCAACAGTACTTCTTGACTCTCAAGATGGAACGGGTGATTTAGGTATTGAAGTGATTGATTTACGAATCAAGAAAATCAACTTACCTGAAGAGATCTCTGAATCGATTTACCGTCGTATGCGTGCAGAGCGTGAAGCGGTTGCTCGTAAATTACGTTCTCAAGGTCGTGAGAAAGCCGAAGTTATTCGTGCTCAATCAGAGCTTGAAGTAGCAACGATTATCGCTGAAGCGGATAAAACAGCACAAATTACTCGTGGTGATGCCGATGCGAAAGTTGCAAAACTGTATGCAGACACGTTTAATAAAGAGCCTGAGTTCTTTAGCTTTATCCGTTCATTGAAAGCCTATGAGAGATCATTCAATAGCAAGAACGACATCTTAGTACTTGATCCTAAGACTGACTTCTTCAAATACATGAATGATCCAAAGGGTGGAAAATAAATCTAACTCTAGATTTTGATTCGCTTTAATTAACAAGGTCCTACGGGGCCTTGTTTTGTTTCTGCACGTAATTAAGTTTATTAAGAGGTTTGTATGAGCAATGCGATTTGGTTAGCCATTGGTGGTGTACTCATTGTGGAAGGGCTAGGTCCATTAATCGCGCCTAATGGGTGGCGTAATATGGTGGCGCAATTAAGTGAGCAGCCTGACAATACTTTGCGTCGTATCGGTGGGTGCTTAGTGGTTGCAGGTGTCGTTATTTGCAGTGTGATGCTCTAATATTCGCTGAAAATGTAGGATTGTGTCTTTATTTTTGATTTTATTAGAAAAATAAATCATAACCTTGTTTATATTGATAGCGCTTTATTATGAAAATGAGATTTTAACTAAAAATACCTGAAAGATTTTTCTATCAATGCTAGAATCCATTTTTAACTAACAAGCAGACTTGGAAAGATGGGAAATAACGTTGTCGTTCTGGGCACCCAATGGGGTGACGAAGGTAAAGGTAAAATCGTAGACCTTTTAACTGAAGATGCAAAGTATGTAGTTCGCTATCAAGGCGGTCACAATGCAGGCCACACTCTAGTTATCGACGGTGAAAAAACCGTTCTACACTTAATTCCATCAGGTATTTTACGTGATAATGTTGAATGCATTATCGGTAATGGCGTAGTGCTTTCACCTGATGCTTTACTAAAAGAAATGGCGCCACTTGAAGCGCGTGGTATTCCAGTTCGTGAACGCCTATTCATTTCTGAAGCTTGTCCTCTAATTCTTCCTTATCACGTAGCGCTAGACCAAGCGCGTGAAATCGCACGTGGTAACAAAGCAATTGGTACAACAGGTCGTGGTATCGGTCCAGCGTACGAAGATAAAGTATCTCGTCGTGGTCTACGTGTTGGCGATCTATTTGATAAAGTTGCTTTCGCTGAGAAACTAAAAGAAGTAATGGAATACCATAACTTTGCATTAGTTAACTACTACAAAGTAGAGCCAGTAAGCTATGAAGAAGTACTTGAGCAAGCAATGAGCTATGCTGATCTACTAACTTCAATGGTTATCGATGTAACTGATACTCTTGATGCAGCACGCAAGCGCGGCGACAAGATCATGTTTGAAGGTGCTCAAGGTACACTTCTAGACATCGACCACGGTACTTACCCTTACGTAACATCTTCTAATACTACCGCTGGTGGCGTTGCTGCAGGTTCTGGTTTTGGTCCTCGTCACTTAGGTTACATCCTAGGTATTACTAAAGCATACTGTACTCGTGTAGGTTCTGGTCCATTCCCTACTGAGCTATATGATGGTTTAGAGAAGCAAGATCCAATTGGTAAACACCTAGGTACAGTTGGTCACGAGTTTGGTGCAACGACTGGTCGTTTACGTCGTACTGGTTGGTTTGATGCTGTAGCGATGCGTCGTGCAATCCAAATCAACTCACTGTCTGGTATGTGTCTAACTAAACTAGACGTATTAGATGGCCTAGAAGAACTAAAAATCTGTACTGGTTACCAGATGAAAGATGGTTCTTTACTAGAAGTTTCTCCAATGGCTGCAGAAGCATTTGAAGAAGCGACACCAGTATACGAAACTATGCCTGGTTGGTCTGAAAATACATTTGGTGCGAAAACAATTGAAGCGCTTCCACAAGCTGCTCTAAATTACATTAAGCGTATCGAAGAATTAACAGGCGTGCCTATTGATATTATCTCTACTGGTCCTGACCGTAACGAGACAATCATCAAAGTACACCCATTCCAAGCTTAATTGCTTAGAGAATGAAGAAAAACCAGCTCATGTAGCTGGTTTTTTTATATCTGTTGTTTATACCAATCTACATAAGTATTTGATCATTCTTGCTTGTTAAAATTGATTATATCTGCGTTATACTTTTCTATTGCAAAAATTAGGTGTAATTAGATCCACTAGTTACTATAATTTATGCCTTGCTCTAATCGATTTTTCCTACGCAATTATCTGAACAACTACTTATCCAGAATGGTATTAGCTCCCAAGCTCATCCCATCCAAGCTTCTAAATTTCATTTAATCAACAACTTATAAAGTATGGGCAAAAAGTTGCCACTAAGGGCAAATTTTGCCTAAAGAACTTGCCGCTTACGTCGATATAATAAATACAGTTATAAAGAGTTGATGAATTATGAAACTACGACATCTCGTAGCAGCCTGCATGGTAGCACTAGTGCCTATGCATGCTTCTAGCGAAGAGATCGGAGAACCGATCCCAATCTATACCGAAAACCAACTGTTTCGATTATTTGATACAAATTCACACCTAACCCGTGTGAAAAATGTAGATAATTGTCAATTAGTTGAAGACATTGTAGCTCGTGCTACTAAGATTGATTCACCTGCTTACGAGTTTCTTTACGGAGACATGTTGGCGTGGGGAGTATGTGTGGATCGTGATGTAGAGCTAGGGCTTTACTACATGGAAAATGCAGCAAGACAAGGTTTACCCGCAGCACTTGAGCAGATTGGTCGATATTACGCCAAAGGTACCTTGGTTCAACAAGATAGAGAGCGAGCAATTCCTTACTTGCGTGAAGCCGCAGGAATGGGAAATGTAAATGCTCGTATTCATCTTGCTGAGCTACTATTGAGTGATTATGGTAGCCCACTTGATTATGAAGACGCGTATCGATGGTTATATAACACGGTGACTTCAGATGGACGTAAACATAAACGAATTGCTAATTTAAGAAATGGATTAGAGATGCGTATGCCTGGCAATGTGATTGCTAGAGCCAAAAGACGAGATACCTTCTGGTAGATATGTAATTTCATCAGCTCTAAAAAAACGCCCAGTGATAATTTATCACTGGGCGTTTTTGCATTTAAGACTCTATTATTTATAGGACTTTATGAGGACCAAAGCACTCGTAATGAATGCGATCCTCAGTAATACCCAGTTCAATCAATTGCTTCGCGACATGCTGCATAAAGCCAACAGGACCACAGAAGTAGTAGTGACCATTATCAGAGACGATCTCTTCTTTAACCTCAGTTAAATTAATTAAACCGTTAAATTGGAAGTCTTGATTTACTGTATCTGTTTCCTGTGGTTGGTTATACCAAGTATACGCAGAGATATGCTCATGCTTTTCAGCTAAAGTAGAAATGTGTTGTTTAAATGCATGTTGAGAGCTATTTTCCGTTGCGTGTAACCATGTTACTTTTTCTTTATGTTGGGTCAGTGTTTCTAACATAGAAAGAGTCGGAGTTAAGCCAACACCTGCAGAAATAAGCGTAACAGGTGTTGATGCTCCAACTTCTAAGAAGAAATCGCCCGCAGGTGCAGTAAGGTTTACCTTATCGCCAATATTCAGAGATGCATGTAGGTAATTTGAGGCTTTACCGCTATCTTCTCGTTTTACTGAGATACGATATGTTTTTTCTTGAGGCGCTGAAGATAAGCTGTATTGACGAATTTCTTGGTTTTCAAATTCTTCAGGGTTTAAGTAAATACCAATGTATTGACCTGGCTTGAAGTGGGAAACGGGCTGATCATCTGTAGGCATAAACGTAAAGCTAGTGATGTGCTCACTCTCTTTTTCTTTTGCGATTAACTCAAACTCACGCAGTCCGCGCCAACCCCCATCAAGAGCATTATTATCTTGATAGATTTGCTCTTCACGTTGAATGAAGACGTTAGCAAGTACACCATAAGCTTCACCCCAAGCATCAAGAACTTCTTGGCCTGGAGAAAACATCTCATCAAGCGTTGCAAGTAAGTGACCACCAACAATGTTGTATTGCTCAGCGGTGATCATAAAACTCGTATGTTTGTGGGCTATTTTCTCTACGGCGGGTAATAGCACTTCTAGGTTTTCAATATTACCCGCATAAGCACAGATAGCATTAAATAAGGCTTCACGTTGGTCGCCATTGCGTTGGTTACTCATGTTAAAAACATCTTTTAACTCAGGGTTATGAGTAAACATACGATCATAAAAATGAGCAGTTAATGCCGGGCCTGTTTGTGCAAGTAATGGAATCGTTGATTTAATGATATCAATAGTATTTTTGTTGAGCATGATGTGTACCTTTAAAGGTGTATTTATTATGTATGTTATAAGTTGTATCTAAAATATATCTTTTGGTCAAGAGAAGATTTACAATAAATAAAGATAAGGAGAGGATATGCAACTAACAAATTTTACCGACTTTGGCCTAAGAGCCTTGATATTCCTAGCGTCATTGCCTGAAGATGAACTAACCAGTATTACAGTTGTAACTGAAGCATTTGGTGTATCGCGTAACCATATGGTGAAGATCATCAATAAATTAGGTCAAGAAGGCTATGTAAAAACGGTTCGAGGTAAGAATGGTGGTATTTGTTTAGGTAAGCCAGCAAATCAAATTATTATAGGTGATGTGATCCGTTCGATTGAACCACTACAGGTTGTAAATTGCGCACCTGAATTTTGTCATATTACTTCTGCCTGTCGACTTAAAGGTGCTCTTGCTAAAGCGAAACAAGCATTCTTGGATGAATTAGACAATTATACGATTCAGGATATGTTGACAGATAATAGTGAATTACTGATTTTGCTAAATCGCGTTTAAGACCGTAATTCCAAATCCTTTTCTATCTGTTATATGCATACTCAGGTACAATTACCTTATTATCTCCTCTGACTAAGCAGGTCGCCTATGTCTAAGATTATTCAAAACGATCCTTTCAAAGATCGAGAAGCAGAAAAGTATGAGAATCCAATTCCAAGTCGTGAATGTATTCTTGAATTCTTTCAAAAAGCAGACGCTCCTTTAAATCGTAATGACTTATTCGAAGCCCTAGGTTTATCTGGTGAAGATAACTATGAAGGCTTACGTCGTCGTTTAAGAGCGATGGAACGAGATGGACAGTTAGTGTTCACTCGTCGTCAGTGCTATGCATTACCAGAACGCATTGAAGTATTAAAAGGTGTGGTACTTGGACACCGTGATGGGTTCGGTTGGATCCGTCCTGAAGGCAGTGTTGGTAAAGACAACGATGTGCTTTTGCCTTTCCACCAAATGAAAAAAGTCATTCATGGTGATGTGGTATTAGTTCAGCCAACAGGTACCGATAAACGAGGCCGCAAAGAAGGCCGAGTTGTACGTGTATTAGAACCTCATAACGAAGGTATTGTTGGTCGATTCTTTATTGAAGATGGCCTTGGCTTTGTTGTTCCTGATGATTCACGGATCAACCAAGATATCTTTATCCCTAAAGAGCATAAAATGGGTGCTCGCATGGGGAATGTTGTTGTGATTAATATCACGGACCGTGGTGGCCGCGCTCGTGGCATGTCAGGTGAAGTGATTGAAGTTCTTGGTGAGAATATGGCACCAGGCATGGAGATCGATATTGCACTACGCACTCACAATATTCCTCATGTATGGCCTACAGCCGTTGAAAAACAAGTTGAAGGCTTAGCAGAAGAAGTACCTGAAGAAGCAAAAGAAGGTCGTGTCGATCTTCGTGAATTACCATTAGTAACGATTGATGGTGAAGATGCTCGTGACTTCGATGATGCGGTGTTCTGTCAAGCGAAAGCCTCTGGTGGTTGGCGTTTATGGGTTGCGATTGCTGATGTAAGTTATTATGTTCGCCCTGATAACGCATTAGACAAAGAAGCGATTCAGCGTGGTAACTCGGTTTACTTCCCTGCGCAAGTAGTACCAATGCTACCAGAAGTATTATCGAATGGCTTATGTTCATTGAACCCACAAGTTGACCGTCTATGTATGGTGTGTGAGATGACTATCTCTGCATCAGGCAAGCTGTCAGGTTTTAAGCATTACGAAGCGGTAATGAACTCACACGCTCGTCTTACTTACAACAAAGTAAGTGATATTCTTGATGGTGATGAAGAACTAACTCAACGTTATGAGCCATTAGTTCCGCATCTTAAAGAGCTTCATAATATGTATCAGGTGCTAAAAACAGCACGTGAAGCTCGTGGTGCGATTGAGTTTGAAACCATTGAAACTAAGTTTATCTTTAATGCCGATCGTAAGATTGACCGCATTGAACCAGTGATTCGTAATGACGCTCATAAGATCATCGAAGAGTGTATGATTTTAGCGAACATCGCGTCGGCTTCTTTTGTTGAAAAAGCCAAAGAGCCTGCGTTGTATCGTGTGCATGAATCACCAGGTGAAGAGCGCCTACAAGGTTTCCGTGATTTCTTAGGCGAGCTGGGTTTAAGTTTATCTGGCGGGCTAACACCATTACCAACAGATTACGGTCAATTGGTGCATGTGATTGCCGATCGTCCTGACAAAGAACTGATCCAAACGATGCTGCTGCGTTCAATGAAGCAAGCGGTATACAATGCAGATAACCAAGGCCACTTCGGTCTAGCATTGAAGCGTTATGCGCACTTTACATCGCCAATTCGTCGTTATCCTGATCTACTGCTACACCGCGCAATTAAGTATCTAATTGCCAAAGAGAAAGGCCAAAATAACGATCGTTGGACACCAACAGGTGGTTACCATTATTCATTCGATGATATGGATGTATTTGGTGAGCAATGTTCAATGACTGAGCGTCGTGCTGATGATGCTACACGTGATGTTGCTGATTGGCTTAAATGTGAATACATGCAAGATCATATTGGTGAAGAGCTAGAAGGTGTGATTGCCAATGTCACCGGCTTCGGTTTCTTTGTTCGATTAAATGATTTGCATATCGATGGCTTGGTTCATATTTCATCGTTAGCAAATGATTACTATCAGTTTGATCCTGCTGGCCAACGTTTAACGGGTGAAAGCTCGGGTCAAGTTTTCCGTCTTGGTGATCAAGTTACGGTTAAAGTGGTTGCGGTAAATCTTGATGATCGCAATATTGACTTTGAATGCACAAGTTCAATGCGTAAAGCGCGTGGTCACGGTAAAACGGCTAAAGACAATGCGAAGAAACGCGATGGCAAAAAAGAACCTCGCCGTGATCCAAACTTCAAAGCGAAGAAAAAAGGCGAGAAAGCGGAGCCAAAAGGCCGTGGTCAATTAGGTGAGCGTAAATCCAAAGGTAAGGGCAAAGTGAAATCAAAAGCTCAAGCCATGGTAGAGCCAACAAAGCGTCCTGATGGATCAGCTGATGAGGTAAAGGCAAAAAGAAAGCCGAAACCAAAGCACAAGAAAAAAGTGCGCGCAAGAAAACCTAAGCCAAAAGCGGAATAAGTAACGATTCGATAATGGAGCGACTATGCTCCATTAGAACCACTAATTTGTAATAGAAAGAAGCGACAGCATGAGTAATGAATTTATTTTTGGCATCCACGCAGCCAAAGCAGTATTAGAGCGTGATCCGGCCCGTTTTATTGAAATATTTGTATTAAAAGGTCGTGAAGACGATCGTTTGTTACCTATTATCAAGGAACTGACTGATCTTGGGTTTAAAATCCAAGAGCTTCCACGTAAAACGTTGGATGACAAAGCAAATGGTGCGAATCACCAAGGTATTATTGCTCGTGTTACTCCTGCTAAGCAGCTTAATGAAAACGATCTAGACGACATCATGGCACAATCTGAGAATCCATTATTCTTAGTGCTGGATGGCGTTACCGATCCACACAACTTAGGTGCTTGTCTACGTAATGCTGACGGTGCTGGTGTTGCTGCGGTAATCGTACCTAAAGATAAGTCAGCATCAATGACAGCAACGGTAAGTAAAGTTGCTTGTGGTGCAGCAGAAGTGGTTCCTTTGGTTCGCGTGACTAACCTGGCTCGTACGATGCGTGCTCTGCAAGAGAAAGGCGTATGGTTTGTTGGTACTGCTGGTGAAGCGACGCATGATGTTTATCAAGCGAAACTGACCGGCCCATTAGCAATCGTTATGGGCGCAGAAGGTGATGGTATGCGTCGCCTAACTCGTGAGACTTGCGATGACCTGATTAAAATCCCAATGGCAGGCTCTGTAACCAGTTTAAATGTATCTGTAGCTTCTGGTGTGTGTTTATTTGAAGCGGTACGCCAGCGTTCGTTATAAGGCGAAATAACAGATAAAACAGCAAGCTAAGTGAGAAGGTGATGAGTGTTTCATTACCTTCTTTTTTTCTTTGAAATCAGAGAAAATATTTTTGTGATTTAGTTATCTTTTTCTTGCCAATAACGCTGTTTTTCTATACTATCCGCCGTTCTTAATTCTCAGTCTTTTTTTTAGTTCCTTGCTTCCCTTGGATGACTGAGCCAATCGTGGAAGCTGAATAATCCGTAAGGAGCAACCAATGCGTCATTATGAAATCGTATTCATGGTGCATCCTGATCAAAGCGAGCAAGTTGCTGGCATGATCGAGCGTTACACAGGTTCAATCACAGAAGCTGGTGGTACTATCCACCGTCTAGAAGATTGGGGTCGTCGTCAAATGGCTTACCCAATCAACAAACTGCACAAAGCACACTACGTTCTTATGAACGTTGAGTCTGAGCAAGCTGTTATTGATGAACTAGAAACTGCATTCCGTTACAACGATGCTGTTCTACGTAACATGATCATGCGTACTAAAGCTGCGATCACTGAGCCATCAGTAATGATGAAAGCTAAAGAAGAGCGTTCTGCTAAGCGTGAAGACGCTGCACCACGCGCTGAAGAAGCTGCTGCTGAGTAATTGAATTGATGACCAATCGATTGGAGTTAAGCGGTGTAATAACCAAGGCTCCGGTTCGAAGTCTTAGTCCTGCGGGCATACCTCATTGTCATTTTGTCATTGAGCATCGTTCGATTAAACAGGAAGCTGGCTTATCACGTGAAGTCTATTGCAGAATGAACGTGGTAGTGAGTGGACAAGGGTCTCAAGCTTTAACTGCAAACTTAGCTCAAAGCAGTAACGTTACGGTAGGTGGTTTTATCACTTATCAGACAGGCCGAAATGGCGTGGCGAGAGTAGTGTTACATGCTGAGCATATTAAATTAATTTAGATCTGGAGATAGCCCATGGCTCGTTTCTTCCGTCGTCGTAAATTCTGCCGTTTTACAGCAGAAGGCGTACAAGAGATTGACTACAAAGACGTAGCAACTCTAAAAAACTACATCACTGAAGCTGGTAAAATCGTACCTAGCCGTATCACTGGTACTCGTGCTAAATACCAACGTCAGCTAGCTCGCGCTATCAAGCGTTCTCGTTACCTTGCACTTCTACCGTACACAGATAAGCATCTGTAAGTCGTTAGTTGTTTAATTAAGTATATAGAGGACTAAGATAATGCAAGTTATTCTACTTGATAAAATCGGTAACCTAGGTAGCCTTGGCGACCAAGTTAACGTTAAAGCTGGTTACGCACGTAACTTCCTTATCCCACAAGGTAAGGCTGTTATGGCAACTAAAGCTAACGTAGAGATGTTTGAAACTCGTCGCGCTGAATTAGAAGCTAACGTTGCTAAGCAACTAGCTGCTGCAGAAGCTCGTGCTGAGTCTGTTAACGCTCTAGAAGTTACTATCGCATCAAAATCTGGTGACGAAGGTAAACTATTCGGTTCAATCGGTACTCGTGACATCGCTGACGCTATTACAGCTGCAGGCGTTAAAGTTGCGAAAAGCGAAGTTCGTCTTCCTGAAGGCGCTCTACGTACAACTGGTTCTTTCGAAGTTAGCATCCAACTTCACTCTGAAGTATTTGCTACATTGAAATTAGAAGTTGTTGCTGCTGAGTAATCAATAGCCAACTAATAATTTAAACGCCAGCCTTAGTGCTGGCGTTTTTTTTATCTCTCCGTTATATTCTTATTTCGATCCATTATTCTCGTCTGCTTTTCTATCTTGAAAATAACTCAATAACAACTTGAGAAAAATTCATAATCAGCCCCTTGACATTGAACTCCATAACATACATTCTGTAGACATATAGACGTCTAAATGATGTCGCCATGGATGATATATTTTTTGTAATGCACTATCTTTAGCATTACAGCAGGGAGAGCAAGATATGGCCTATTCACACGCAAGCCACTTAGAGTCACTGAATCAAAATATTGCTGAGCTTGATGGTAATATCAATGTCTCTTTTGAGTTTTTTCCACCAAGTTCAGAGAAGATGGAAGAAACGTTGTGGAACTCTATTCACCGATTAAAAACCTTACAACCGAAATTTGTGTCGGTAACTTATGGCGCAAACTCAGGCGAGCGTGATCGTACTCACTCCATTATTAAAGAAATTAAAGAGCAAACGGGTCTTATTGCTGCCCCGCATTTAACTTGTATTGATGCAAGTCGCTCAGAGTTGATTGATATTGCTAATGACTATTGGGCAAATGGCATTAAAGATATCGTTGCATTACGTGGTGATATCCCAGCTGGTGGCGGTGCTCCAGAAATGTACGCTTCTGATCTTGTTGAATTACTGAAGTCTCAACATGACTTTGATATTTCAGTGGCTGCTTTTCCTGAAGTTCACCCTGAAGCAAAAAGTGCGCAGGCCGATTTATTGAATCTAAAACGTAAAGTGGATGCGGGTGCGAACCGTGCGATTACTCAATTCTTCTTTGATGTAGAAAGTTACCTGCGTTTTCGTGACCGTTGTGTGTCAGCTGGCATTGATGTTGAGATCATCCCTGGTATTTTACCTGTATCGAATTTTAAACAAGCTTCTCGTTTCGCCAAGATGAATAATGTGAAGATCCCAGGCTGGATGGCACAGCAGTTTGAAGGCTTGGATGATGATCCTGTGACTCGTCAAATGGTAGGAGCAAGTCACGCTATCGATATGACACGAGTTCTAAGCCGTGAAGGAGTGAAAGACTTTCACTTCTACACTCTAAACCGTGCAGAGCATACTTACGCACTGTGCCATACACTAGGTGTACGTCCTAAAGGTTAAGTTAGATTATCTTTCGAACTCATTATAAAGAGCCGCTACTATAGCGGTTTTTTTGTGTCTGTATCTATCTAAAAGATAAAAGATAAAAGATAAAAGATAAAAGATAAAAGATAAAAGATAAAAAAGGCCACCGAAGTGACCTTTGAGAATTAGAATACGGTAAGAATTTTTACTCAACTCGGAGTAAGCGATATTCTTGACCAGTATAGCCAAATTCAACTAAACCTAAGCCTTTACAGTAAATTCTAGCTTGGCTACTACCTTTGTTTAACCAAGGGGCCCTGAAATCTGTTAATAAACATTCAGCATTATTAGCATCGTAAGCAAAAGTTGTTATTGGTGTGCGTAGTACATTATCAGTGATGATTTCTTTATCGTTAATAGTATAAGCGTTTGTGCAGTTTGTTGAGCCTACTGTTCTTTCCATACGATATGCAGAAACAGCAATATCACCATACCCCACATATTGAGGTTCTACTTTTTCAGTTATGTATTCATCAGAAAAAGTAACGCTGCATAATGCTTGTGAACCGTCGAACTGACTCCAATCATCAACTACTTTACGTGTATTGATGCCATTAATAATTTCTTGTGACCAATCCATTACAAGAACATTATTATAAAGGCTCCAGCTTTCTTCCCTTACATATTCTCCATTTTCATAAAAGAACTTATATTGATTACCATTATCATCTTGTAGAACAACAGTTTTTGTTCCTGTTGGATTATATGTATGTAAATTTACCAACTTTGACTTGTCAATTAATACACCACGACTATCAATAGTAGTATTAGTATTAATAATAGTTTTTCCATCTATTTGAACTTCACCATTACCAGTTACATTTAGAACTGCAGCAGATATTGTTGGGGCTATGCTTAATAGAGTAAGCAGTAGTATTTTTTTCATGTGTATACCTATTTTAATGTTAAAGAGCCTGAAATAACGAGATCGTCACCGTCAGCTAAGGTTAATTTTTCATTAGGAAGATTAAAAGTGACAGATTCGTCTTCTTTTATTTCGCCATCTACTAACTCTTTTTCTATGGCCTCGGGAGTTGAAACCTCTATGACTTTAACTGGGTCAGAGGTTGAATTTGAATCGTCGCTACCACATGCAGATAAAGCAAGAGTAGTGATAAGTAATGAGAGCTTTGATAGTTTCACTTTAACCACGCTATATGTTATAAAACTGAATTGACCTTATTTAGGATAGTATACTGTAATATTGATGTGGAGCAGTATTTGATTGTTATTTCATCATTAACGATAAATTTGCGATGAGTGTTAGGTTTTTTATGAAATGTTATGAGAAATAAAAAGGCCACCGAAGTGACCTTTGAATATAGGAAGGAGGTTTAAATCCTAATGATTAGCCAGTATTACGCATACCTGCAGCAATACCAGCAATAGTAACCATTAGTGCTTCTTCAAGCTCTGGTGACGTCTCTTCTTTTTGACGAGTACGGAACAGAAGCTCAGCTTGTAGCATATTTAGTGGATCGACATAAATATTACGTAGACGAATAGACTCAGAACCCCATGGGTCACGTTCCATTAAGTGATCGCTGTTCTCTACGTTCAATACTGCTTTAATATCGGCTTGTAATTGATTGCGTAGACGCTCACCTAGAGGCCATAGAGACTTATCAGTTAAACGTTGGTCATAGTATTCAGACATCTGTGGATTACATTTGGTGTAAACCATTTCAAGCATACCAAGACGTGTAGAGAAGAATGGCCATTCACGACACATCTCTTCTAATAGCTCTTGGTGACCCTTATCAATTGAATATTGAATTGCTTCACCAGCACCTAGCCACGCAGGAAGAACCAAACGGTTTTGACTCCATGAGAAGATCCATGGGATTGCTCGTAAGCTTTCAACACCACCATTTGGGTTACGCTTAGCAGGGCGAGATCCTAGTGGAAGTTTACCCAGTTCTAGCTCTGGCGTTGCCGCTCGGAAGTAAGGTACAAAGTCTTTTTCGCCACGAACTACATTACGGTAGGCTTCACATGACACTTCAGACAGCACTTCCATCAGATCACGCCAATCTTGTTTTGGCTCTGGTGGTGGCAGAAGATTAGCTTCAAGGATCGCACTTGCGTATAGGTTAAAGCTGTTTACTGCTACTTCAGGTAGACCCAATTTAAAGCGGATCATTTCACCTTGTTCAGTTACGCGTAAACCGCCTTTTAAGCTTTTTGGTGGTTGAGACAGAAGAGCAGCATGCGCTGGAGCGCCGCCACGACCAATAGTACCGCCACGGCCATGGAATAAAGTAAGCTCAATGCTCTCTTTCTCACACACTTCAACGAGAGCTTCCATCGCACTGTATTGCGCCCAACCAGCTGACATTACACCAGCATCTTTTGCAGAATCAGAATAACCGATCATCACCATTTGATGGTTTTGGATAAATCCACGATACCAGTCAATAGAGAACAGTTGTTCCATTACTTCTTTAGAGCGGTTTAAATCGTCCAGAGTTTCAAACAGCGGACACACATCCATACGGAATGGACAACCTGCTTCTTGAAGTAATAAGTGAACCGCTAATACATCCGATGCAGTACGAGCCATTGAAATAACATAAGAGCCTAACGCTTCTTTTGATTGCTCAGCCACGACTTTACAGGTATCAATTACTTCTTGAACGTCAGGAGATGGCTCCCAATTACGAGGAAGAAGAGGACGCTTAGAGCTAAGTTCATTAACAAGGAAAGAAATCTTATCTTGTTCGCTCCACTGGTCGTAATCACCGATGCCTAAATAGCGAGTAAGTTCTGATAAAACATCTGAGTGACGTGTACTTTCTTGGCGAATATCAAGGCGAACAAGGTGGGCACCAAACGCTTTCACACGACGCAATGTATCCAGTAGAGAGCCATCTGCAATGATCCCCATACCACAAGCATGTAAAGATTGGTAACACGCGTATAGCGGGTTCCATAGCTGATCTGCATCAGTCAAGATGGCTTTATTTGGTGCAAGCTCACCCTTCATTTGTGCGTCTAAGTTTTCTAACGTATTGCTTAAAAGTACACGCAGTTGTTTTAGGATCGCACGGTAAGGTTCGTGCTCATCGCCAGCCAGTTCACGCACCTCATCAGAGCATTTTACCATTGAAAGTTCGCTGACTAATTCGTTAATGTCTTTTAGGTAAAGATCAGCCGCTTTCCAGCGAGAAAGAAGCATGACTTCTCGCGTAATTTTGTGCGTTACAAATGGGTTACCATCACGGTCCCCTCCCATCCAAGAAGACATATGGACAGGACGAGCATCAATAGGAAGCCCTTCGCCTAAATGGCCTTCTAAACGCTGGTCGAATTCACGTAAGAAATCAGGAATACCTTGCCATAAAGAGTTTTCAACAACGGCAAAACCCCATTTAGCTTCATCTAATGGTGTAGGACGTTCTTGACGAATAACATCAGAGTGCCACGCTTGTGCAATCAGTTGTTCAAGGCGACGTTCTGTTTTGTCACGCTCAGAGAACGAGATATCACCAAGCTCAAGTTTTGATAAACATTCGTTGATTTTCACCAACTTATTGATCATGGTACGACGGGCAATTTCTGTTGGGTGTGCTGTTAATACCAGTTCAATATTCAGTTCACGAACCGCTTGTGCAGTATCTAATTTACTAACATCACTTTGATTTAATTTAGAGAAAAGGGTGCTAATCGCATCAGGTTCGCATACATGTGATTCACAATGGCGTGAAATCGTATGGTACTGCTCTGCCATATTGGTAAGATTAAGGAATTGACTGAATGCACGAGCTACTGGCGTTAATTGATCATCTGGGAGGCTTTTGATTTCTTCAATCAGTGCATTACGGTCTTCATCGCTTCCTGCGCGTGCTGTTTTAGACAGCTTACGAATGGTTTCAACTTTTGCTAATAACTCTTCACCATGTGCGTCTCGAATCGTATTACCAAGCAAATGACCCAACATGCTGACATTACTTTTTAAAGCAGAATACTTTTCATTCATACATACTTCCTATACGTGTAATTTTGTTACATCCAAATTTTTTCCTGACTCCAATCTATCCGAATTTACGGCGCTTCGTCAAATATTGAAGAATAAACGATGACTTTTTAAACAAATTATTGCCGTAGATCATCGAATATTCATTTTGATATTGACGGTTTTTGTAAATTTATTTCAGCTTAGAAACAGTGTTTATACATCAATTTACTTAATACATTGATCGTTGGATCAATAAAAGAAAATGCTAAAAATTCATCAGGTTGGTGTGCTTGTTCAATTGACCCAGGACCTAAAACTAACGTTGGACACAGATCTTGTAAGAAAGGAGCCTCGGTACAATAGTTCACGGTTTCCACCTCTTGGCCGCAAAGTTCTGCGGTACTTGTAACAATTGGGCTGTCTGGGCTGCATTCATAACCAGGAATAAGATCATGAAGAGGCGTGATATCGATTCGTCCCGGCCATTTAGCTTCAACTTCTTTTAGCGCATCACGCAGCATATTGTCGAGTCCATCAAGGCTGATCCCCGGCAATGGACGGACATCATAATGCAACTCACAACAACCGCAAATTCGGTTAGGGCTGTCTCCGCCATGGATATGACCAAGATTGAGTGTTGGGTATGGGATAGAAAAACCAGGGTTATGATATTCCTTCACCAGTTTATTTTTTAAACCCATTAATGCAAACATGATCTCATTCATGATCTCTAAGGCGTTTACTCCATGAGCAGGATCAGAAGAATGCCCTGACTTACCTGTTACTCGAATCGCATTCGCAACGTGACCTTTATGGCCTCGTATCGGTTTTAGGCTCGTAGGCTCACCGATAATGCAATAATCCGGTTGTATTTGGGTATTTGATGCAAAGTGGCGAGCACCAAGCATGGTGGTTTCTTCATCACAGGTTGCCAGGATATAAAGTGGTTTTGATTGGTCTTTCCAATTGATATTTTTAATTGCCTCTAAGATGAAAGCAAAAAATCCCTTCATATCAGCGGTACCAAGACCATAAAACCGATCGTTAGCTTCGGTTAATGCATGAGGTTCATAGTTCCAACGACCTTGGTCATAAGGCACGGTATCTGTGTGGCCAGCTAACAATAGACCACCTTCTCCTGAGCCAAGTTTAGCCAATAAGTTTAGTTTGCCTTTTTCGATCTCTTCAATCTCAACTTCACAGCCCAAGTCTTCACACCATTGCGCTAATTTGTGGATCACTTCGGCATTGCCTTCGTCCCAACTTGAATCGGTTGAGCTGATCGATGAGGTAGAAATGAGTTGCTGATAATAGTCTTTAAATTCTGGAAATTTCATTTATTCATACATCCACTGTTGACACAAAAGATAGAACCCTGTAAAACACATATTAAATCACATAAAATGAATAGAAATACAGTTTAGTTTAATTTTTATGAATAAACTAAATTATAAAAAGGAAAGTCAGTATCAAATATGTGTAACGTTAAAGTTACCTTGAATGGCATTTTCCTTCAATAGATGAAGAGATAAACGGACGTATTATGTTGAAAACAACCATCATCGGAGCAAGCGGATATACAGGTGCAGAATTAGCACTGATGATATTTAAGCACCCACACCTTTCTTTAGCTGGTTTGTATGTATCAGAAAACAGCTTAGATAAAGGCAAAGCGATTAGTGAATTGTATGGTTCATTAAAAGGTATCGTTGATGATGTGTTGCAGCCATTATCGGATGCTACTCAAGTTGCTAAAGAGTCTGATGTGGTGTTGTTAGCGACAGCACATGAGGTGAGCCACGATTTAGCCGCGACATTTTTAGAGAATGATTGTGTTGTTTTTGATTTGTCAGGTGCGTTTCGCGTTCAACAAGAAGGTTTCTATTCTGAATACTATGGCTTTGAACATAAGCATGAAGCATGGCTAGATAAAGCGGTTTATGGATTAGCAGAGTGGAATGCAGAAGCGATCACTCAAGCTCAATTGGTTGCTGTACCAGGATGTTATCCAACTGCATCACAATTAGCATTAAAACCATTAGTTGAATTTGATTTATTAGATAAGAATCAATGGCCGGTAATTAACTCGACGAGTGGTGTTACTGGTGCAGGGCGTAAAGCGAATTTAGCCAGCAGTTTTTGTGAAGTGAGCCTACAACCCTATGGCGTATTTACTCATCGTCACCAACCTGAAATTGCAGCGCATTTAGGCTGTGATGTTATCTTTACGCCTCATCTTGGTAATTTTAAGCGTGGAATTTTAGCGACGATAACCACTAAATTAACAAAAGGCGTTACTGAAAAAGAAATTCAACACGCTTTTGATAAGAGTTATGGCCAAGCTGCAGCGGTACGTTTATTGGGTAATGAAATGCCAAAAATTCAATCGGTAGAGAAAACCCCTTTCTGTGATATCGGTTGGAAAGTGCAAGGCGAACACCTAATTGTGGTCTCGGCGATTGACAATTTATTAAAAGGGGCATCAAGCCAAGCAATGCAATGCATTAATATTCGTTTTGGCTTTCCAATGTTAACGTCTTTAATATAAGGTATGGTATTTAGTATGAAGCAACGTCCTTTAGTGATTAAGTTAGGTGGCGCAGTATTATCATCAACCGAAACGTTAACACAATTATTTAAAACCGTTTCAAATTATCAACAGCAAGCAAACAGAGCTTTAGTCGTTGTCCATGGTGGTGGTTATTTAGTGGATGAGTTGATGGATAAACTTCAGCTTGAAACCATTAAAAAAGAAGGTTTGCGTGTGACACCAAAAGACCAAATTGGCTATATCGCAGGTGCTCTGGCTGGAACGGCAAATAAAATGCTACAAGGCCAAGCAATGAAAAGTGGAGTGAAGGCAATTGGTTTGAGTTTGGCTGATGGCGGTTTATGTCATATTACTCAACTGAATCCTGAGCTAGGTAATGTTGGCTTAGCAACAGCAGGTGATGCAAGTGTGTTAAATGCCATTTTAGCGACAAAAGTTACCCCAATAATTAGCTCTATTGGCATTACCGAACAAGGCGAATTAATGAACGTTAATGCAGACCAAGCAGCAGTAGCTGTGGCAACGGCATTAGATGCTGATCTCGTTTTATTGTCAGATGTCGCTGGTGTATTGGATAGCAAGAAGCAATTGATCACCAGTTTAGATTCAGAGCAAGCAGAGGCATTGATTCAGCAAGAAGTGATTACGGATGGCATGATCGTCAAGGTAAAAGCGGCATTAGAAGCGGCACAAGAGTTAGGTCGAGCGATAGAGGTGGCATCATGGCGCTCGCCAGAAAAATTAGCTGAGTTGTTTATTGGTAACAGTATCGGCACACAGTTTCAGCCTAAGTAGGCAATGAGTTTCAATTTTTAGTTTTTAGAATACAGTCGCCGCGAGTATGCGGAGCAAGGAGAATAGAATGAGCAAGAAAATAAAAGTAAACAAGGTTGTTGTTGCATACTCAGGTGGCCTAGATACCTCTGTGATCATCCCGTGGTTAAAAGAAAACTACCACTGTGAAGTTATCGCATTTGTCGCTGATGTTGGTCAAGGTGCTGAAGAGCTAGAAGGCATTGAAGCAAAAGCCATCGCATCAGGTGCTACCGAATGTTATATCGCTGATCTAAAAGAAGAAATGGTTGCTGAATACATTTACCCAACGCTTAAAACAGGCGCTTTGTATGAAGGGAAATATCTACTTGGCACATCAATGGCACGTCCTATTATTGCTAAAGCACAAGTTGAAGTTGCACGTAATGTAGGAGCCGATGCATTGTGCCATGGCTGTACAGGTAAAGGTAATGACCAAATTCGTTTTGAAGGCGCTTTTGCTGCACTTGCCCCTGATCTGCATGTGATTGCACCATGGCGTGAGTGGGATCTGGTTAGCCGTGAAGAGTGTTTAGATTACCTTGCTGAGCGTAATATCCCTTGTTCAGCATCATTAACTAAAATTTATTCTCGCGATGCAAATGCATGGCACATCTCAACAGAAGGCGGTGTTCTTGAAGATACATGGAATGCACCAAATGACGATTGTTGGGCGTGGACGGTTGATCCAGAGCAAGCACCAAATGAATCAGAGATGGTTTCTTTAAAAGTAGAAAAAGGCGCCGTTGTTGCGGTTGATGGTAAAACAATGACGCCTTATGAAGTCGTTGTTTATCTAAATGAGAAAGGCATTAAGCACGGTGTTGGTCGTATTGATATCGTTGAAAACCGTTTGGTAGGTATGAAGTCTCGTGGTTGTTACGAAACTCCAGGTGGAACCATCATCAATGAAGCATTGCGTGCTGTAGAGCAACTGGTTTTAGATAAAGCTTCATTTGAGTTTCGTGAAGAGTTGGGAATTAAAGCTTCTCATCTTGTATATGACGGTCGTTGGTTTACGCCGTTGTGTAAGTCTATCCTAGCTGCAACAGAAGAGTTGGCACAAGACGTAAATGGTGACGTTGTGATTAAGCTTTACAAAGGTCAAGCAACAGTCACTCAAAAGCGTTCAGATAACAGCTTATACTCAGAAGAGTTTGCAACGTTTGGCGCTGATGAAGTGTATGACCAAAGTCATGCTGAAGGCTTTATTCGTCTTTACTCACTATCAAGCCGTATTCGTGCATTGAATAGCAAATAATTTTCACGTTCAGTAACAATACTTAAACAAATTGATTTACACTAATCGAAGTGCATTTAATAACTAAATGCGCTTCGATTTTTTTTATCTAAACATTAGTACTTAGGGTAATGTGCGCACTGGTGAATAAATATGTAAATAAAGTGAATTAAACCTTTATTTTTACCAAGAATTACCGTAAGTTTGAACTATCAAGAAAAATACTGAATTGAATCAGAATTAATATTTGCAAAAAGCAGTGAGCACTGTGCATTTAGGAGAGACACCATGGCATTATGGGGCGGACGTTTTAGTCAAGCAGCAGACACAAGATTTAAACAATTTAACGATTCACTTCGTATCGATTATCGCCTTGCAGAACAAGACATTGTCGGCTCTATTGCATGGTCTAAAGCATTACTTTCTGTCAATGTGATTAATGAACTTGAACAGCAAAAACTTGAATTAGCTTTAAATGAACTTAAGCTTGAAGTAATGGAAGATCCAGAGCAGATTTTATTATCTGATGCGGAAGATATTCATAGCTGGGTTGAAACTCAGCTGATTGGTAAAGTGGGTGATTTAGGTAAAAAATTACACACAGGTCGTTCGCGTAATGATCAGGTGGCGACGGATTTAAAATTATGGTGTCGCCAACAAGGCCATCAACTGCTTCGTACTCTTGATTTACTTCTCAATCAACTCGTTACTGTCGCAAGCGAACATCAAGCAACGGTATTGCCTGGTTATACGCACTTACAACGTGCGCAACCTGTAACATTTGCTCATTGGTGTTTAGCTTATATTGAGATGATTGAACGTGATTACTCTCGTCTTGAAGATGCGGTTAACCGTTTAGATACTTGTCCATTAGGCTCTGGTGCCTTAGCAGGTACGGCTTATCCAATGGATCGTGAGAAACTGGCTCGTAACCTTGGCTTTCAACGTGCGACTCGTAACAGTCTAGATTCAGTGTCGGATCGTGACCATGTGATGGAGTTAATGTCGATTGCTTCAATCTCAATGGTTCACTTATCTCGTCTTGCAGAAGATATGATTTTTTATAACTCTGGTGAATCAAACTTCATAGAGTTGGCAGATACGGTAACCTCGGGTTCATCATTAATGCCACAAAAGAAAAACCCAGATGCGTTAGAGCTTATTCGTGGTAAATGTGGCCGTGTATACGGAGCATTGGCAGGCATGATGATGACAGTAAAAGCACTGCCTCTGGCCTATAACAAGGATATGCAAGAAGATAAAGAAGGCTTATTTGATGCGTTAGACAGCTGGTCTGATTGCATTGAAATGGCTGCACTGTGTTTTGAAGGTATTAAAATTAATGGTGAACGTACCCTTGAAGCGGCAAAACAGGGTTATGCAAACTCAACAGAGTTAGCGGATTATTTAGTAGCCAAAGGCATCCCATTCCGTGAAGCGCACCATATTGTTGGTGTGGCTGTAGTCGGAGCGATAGAGAAAGGGTGCGCACTAGAAGAACTTTCTATTGCAGAGTTAAAAGCCTTCTCTGATGTAATAGAGGAAGATGTATATCAGATCTTAACCATTGAATCTTGTCTTGCTAAACGTTGCGCTCTTGGTGGTGTTGCACCAGAGCAGGTCGCTTATGCTGTAGAGCAAGCAGGTAAACGTTTAGAAGAGCGTGATTCAACGGGAGTGAAAGTACGTCCTGCTCGTTTAACTGATTTAGATGCATTAGAAGGAATGGTTGCGTATTGGGCTGGCCTTGGTGAGAACTTACCTCGTAATCGTAATGAATTGGTACGTGACATCGGCTCGTTTGCTGTATCAGAGCATCACGGAGAAGTGACCGGCTGTGCGTCTTTATATGTATACGATTCTGGTTTAGCGGAGATTCGTTCGTTAGGTGTTGAAGCGGGTTGGCAAAGCCAAGGTCAAGGTAAAGCGATTGTTCAACACTTAGTTGAGAAAGCTCGTGAAATGGCGATTAAGAAAGTATTTGTACTGACTCGTGTTCCTGAGTTCTTTATGAAGCAAGACTTTATTCCAACCTCTCGCTCACTGCTGCCTGAGAAGGTTTTAAAAGATTGTGACCAATGCCCTCGTCAACACGCATGTGATGAAGTTGCACTTGAGGTTAATCTGCAAGAGCAAGTGATCATAAAAACCTGTGTTGCTTAATGAGTATTACAATAGTTATGCGATACGCTTAGCTATTTAGTCAAAATAAAAAAGAAAAAGTGGTGAACTTTTTCATTTGATACTAGTCTTATTAATACTGCTTTTTCTTAGAAAGATTCTAAGAGGCCCTGACATCTATATTGATGTCGGGGCTTTATTTTTTGTGCGATATATTATTTTTTTGATGCTAAACGATAATATCCCATTAGCAGTAAATGCAAAGCCAGCAAGCCAGTAAAAGCACTGCTTATCATAAAAGTGGCAATCGCTTCGATTTGGTAAGGCGTTGCCTGGAAGAATTCTAGCCATGTGAGCCAACCGCCAATAGAGAGAAAAGTAAGTTGTTTCATGCAACGGGGGCAACGACCAAGCTTTTGTTTAAAGATGTCTGAACGACAAGTTTTACATGACATGATGATAGATTCTTAGACTAATACGCAATGCTCTGAACTTTAAATGCAAAAAGACCAATGCGCAAACATTGGTCTTCTATTTTTTTAAAGGTTATTTTTTTGATTAACAGCCAGGGCCACAATCCATGCAGTGTTTGATCATTTCAGGACCTAAATGTAATTTGGCATTTAAATCACGAAGTGCAGTACGAACACCCTCTTCGATTACAGGGTGGTAGAAAGGCATATCTAGCATCTCTGATACCGTCATCTTATTTTGGTGTGCCCAAGCTAATAAATGCGCTAAATGCTCGGCATTTGGCCCCATCATTTCTGCACCTAGGAAACGACCAGTTCCTTGCTCACCATATACATGAAGAATACCTTTATTGCGCAGCATTACTCGTGAGCGACCTTGGTTTTCAAAAGACACTTCACCCGTTGCGAAACAGCCACAAGTACCTAAGCGTGTTGTAATTTCTTTATACGTTTCGCCAACCATAGCAATTTGCGGGTCAGAGAATACTGCTGAGATTTTTGAGCGACGAAGGCCTGCTCGGATCTCAGGGAAGCGGCCTGCATTATCACCCGCAATACGTGCTTGGTCTGCGGCTTCGTGCAATAACGGCAGTTGGTTACTTGCATCACCTGCAATAAATACGGTTGATAGTGACGTTTGCAGTGTGTAATGGTCTGCCGTTGGTACGCCGCGCTCATCTAGTTCAATGGATGTATTTTCTAAGCCGAGTTTGTCGGTATTTGGACGACGTCCCGTTGCCGCTAATACATATTCAACAATATTAGTTTCCAGATCACCTTGTTTGTTGATGAATTTAATTTCAACGCGATCTTCACCTGACTCAGTCGTAATACGCTTCATGCTTTCTACTTTTACATCAGCATCAAGATAAAACTCTTCATTGAAGGCTTTGTTTGCATAAGCCATTACTTCTGGGTCTGTTACAGGACCAACTTGACCACCTAGACCAAATAGCTTGGTTTCAACACCTAAGCGGTGAAGTGATTGACCAAGTTCAAGACCAATCACGCCAGGACCAAATACCGCGACTGATTTTGGTAAATCATCCCAGTTAAATACATCATCATTGATGATTAAACGATCACCCAGTTCATTCCAAACTGCAGGGTAAGCAGGGCGAGAGCCTGTTGCGATAACAATGCGTTTTGCAGTGACGATAGTGTGGTCGTCAACTTGTAATGTATTGTCATCTAAAAATTTAGCGTAGCCAGAGATTTTGTCTTCTGCTGGAATTTCATCAACGCCTTCTAAAACAAAACCAACAAAACGGTCACGTTCAAACTTAACACGTTCCATTACTTCACGGCCATTAATGATGGTTTCACCTTGAGGGTGGATACCAAATTTCGGGGCTTTTTCAATTTGATGAACGCTTTCTGCTGCTGCAATTAATAACTTTGACGGCATGCAACCAACGCGAGCACAAGTGGTACCGTAAGGGCCGCCTTCGATCATGACAACACTGTCAGTATGTGCTTTTGCTGCACGGTAAGAGCCTAAACCTGCTGTACCGCCACCGATAACAGCTACATCTACATTGACTTGTTTCATAATAATTCTCTCGTAATCGCTTTATTTTGGATGCACTAACCCCTCCGACTTTTTATTATTTTTTAAAGTCAGTCTGAATTGTTAGTTTAGTTATTTGGTTTTGCTGAGTTTTCTAATTATTGAGGTGGTTAACTAGCCCACAAGGTGGTGGGCTAGTTATGGCTTTGTCTTAATCGATTAGCCTAGGAAAGCTTCTAGTTCTTCGCTGCCACCGATGTGTTTACCACCAATGAATACTTGAGGAACGGTAGTGCGACCAGAGATTGCACGTAGACTAACTGTTGTCGCGTCTTTGCCTAGTACCACTTCTTCATAGTTCAGACCTTTATCGATTAGGTTCTGTTTCGCTTTCATACAGAAAGGGCAGCCTGGTTTAGTGAATACTGTGATTGACTCTTGCTCTTTGTGTTCAGGAGCTAGGTAGTTCAGCATTGTATCTGCATCAGAAACGTTGAACGGGTCGCCTGCTACGTCTTCTTCGATGAACATTTTTTCTACCACGCCGTTTTTCACTAGCATGCTGTAACGCCATGAACGCTTACCAAAACCAAGGTCATTTTTCTCAACTAGCATACCCATGCCATCTGTGAATTCGCCGTTACCATCTGGAATGAAGGTGATGTTTTCAGCTTCTTGGTCTGCTTTCCATGCGTTCATTACAAACGTATCGTTTACAGAAACACATAAGATGTCATCTACACCATTCTCTTTAAATACAGAGTGTAGCTCGTTGTAACGAGGTAGGTGGCTTGAAGAACACGTTGGAGTAAATGCACCTGGAAGGCTAAATACGATAACGGTTTTGTCTTTAAATAGTTCTTCTGTTGTTACGTTAACCCAAGCGTCGCCTTTACGTGTAGGAAAAGTAACTTGAGGAACTGATTGACCTTCTTTAGATGTAAACATAATGATGTCCTTTAAATTTTAATTAATTTTAATTTCTTATTCGGGGTCTTCCCGGTTGATGTAGCTATTATGCAAAACCTTGCTTGATAGTTCTAATCGTTTGGTGTTATCGTTTCAATCGTTAAAATCTATCGAATGGTAATGTCATATTATGAATCAAAGCTATCAGGAGTGTAATACATGAATATCCGTGATTTTGAGTACTTGGTCGCACTTGCTGAGCATAAACACTTTCGTAAAGCGGCTGAGTCTTGCTTTGTTAGTCAGCCTACGTTAAGTGGACAGATAAAGAAGCTAGAAGAAGAAGTTGGATTAACCTTATTAGAAAGAACCAGTCGTAAGGTGTTATTTACCGATGCAGGCTTACAATTAGTAGAGCAGGCTAAGCGGATCTTAACTGAAGTTAAGCTGTTTTCTGAATTAGCTAACCAACAAGGTAAAGATATGTCTGGGCCATTGCATCTTGGCTTTATTCCTACGGTTGGCCCTTATGTACTGCCTTGGATCGTACCAACATTAAAAGAAAGATTTCCAGACTTAAATCTGTACCTGCATGAGGCTCAAACGCATCAATTAGTTAAAATGTTAGAAGAGGGCAAGATTGACTGCATGATATTGGCCTCTGTTGATGAGACAAGCGCATTTATTGAAATACCAGTTTATGACGAGCCAATGGTGCTTGCGGTGCCAACAGATCATAAATGGGCGGATGAAGGGACAATAGATATGTCTCGATTAAGTGGCGAGTCAGTTTTAATGTTAGGGGATGGGCATTGTTTACGAGATCAAGCATTAGGGTTTTGTTTTGCTGCTGGAGCTAAGGATGATGACCATTTCAAAGCAACCAGTTTAGAAACATTGCGCAATATGGTTGCCGCGGGCAGTGGAATTACATTAATGCCGTACCTTTCAGTACCTAAAGAAAAAGTACGTGATGGAGTGTGCTATTTACCAGCGAAAGATCCTGTACCGCATCGACAAATCGTATTGGCTTATCGCCCAGGTTCACCACTGCGATCTCGTTATGAAGATTTAGCTAAAGAGATCGAAAAGAAAATGGCAGAGGTTATTTGCTAATACCAATTCCAATAAATAGATCATCTAATTAATTATATTGGTATTAATCTATAAGAAACAAAAAGGACGCTAAATTAGCGTCCTTTTTTATTGCTTACTGATAGCTAGATTAGAAGAGACTTTCGTCTTCCATTCCGTCGCCATCCGCATCATTGGATGAGTAGATTGTGTCTTGGAAATCTTGTTTCACGTACTCTTTCGGCTCAGTGCCGCCAGCAAAGTATTCCCACATGCTAGTTTCATCATTTTTATTGGTCAATAGGCCTGTTTCACGGTCTATTTTGACTTTAATGATGTTTGCTGGAAGGCGTTGTTGCTCTTCTGGTACACCTTCAAGCGCCACTTTCATAAAGTTTATCCACGCATAGATAGCTGTTTTGCCACCCGCTTCACCACCAAAGGACATTTCTTCTTTGGTCATGTTGTCATTTTTTGTGGTGTAACCTAATCGGTGTGATGGGTTATCAAAACCAACCCATGCTGTTGCTACTACATTTGGTCCATAGCCGTTATACCAAGCATCAACAGAGTCATTGGTTGTTCCTGTTTTACCACCAATATCACGACGTTTTAATACTTGTGCTCGCCAGCCAGTGCCGTTCCAGCCTGTACCTTTACGCCAGCTACCACCGCCCCAAATATTGCTGTACATCATTTCCTTAGTTAAGAATGCATTTTGTGCAGAAATCACTTTCTTCGCATAAGGCGAGTCTTCATCATTTTGATTCGAACAATTTGTTTGGCAAATGGTTTTTGGTGTCGCTTTATACACCTCATCACCAAAAGGTCCCATGATATGGTCAATATAATAAGGTTCTACGTAATAGCCATTATTGGCAAATACAGCAAAACCTTGTGCCATTTGAACTGGTGTTAAGCTACCAGCACCCAGAGCGATGGTTTCAGAGCGAGGGATCTCTTCTTTTTTAAAGCCAAAGCGAGTGAGATAATCAATGGTTTCATCTAAGCCAACTTCACGTAATACACGAACCGCCATTACGTTTTTAGATTGAGCTAAACCAATACGTAAGCGTGCAGGACCAACATAAGTAGGTGGCGAATTTTTTGGTCGCCATGCCGTACCTTGGCTTTGATCCCAAGTATTGATTGGAGCATCATTTACCAAGCTTGCTAGTGTTTTACCATGGTAAAGCGCAGCAGAGTAAATGAATGGCTTAATACTAGAACCTACCTGACGCACAGATTGCGTTGCACGGTTAAACTTATTATGAACAAAGTTGAAACCACCCACTAATGACGTTATTGCGCCATCTGTTGGATCCATGGCAACAAAAGCGGTGTTGGCAGCAGGCACTTGGCTTAGTTTCCAAACCGTCGTTGTTACGTCATCGGTAGTTTCTTGGCTTAATGGACGAACATACACTTGCTCTCCTGCCGCTAAAATATCTGCCGCACGATGAGGTGCAGGACCTTGACGTTTGTCTGTTTTAAAGCGACGAGCCCACTTTAAGCCATCCCATGGAATGGTAGCGATACCGTTGTTTTTAATATCAACCGTTGCTGTTTTTCCTTTAACAGATAAAACAACAGCAGGCATTAGCTCACCATAAGAAGGTTCACTTCTAAGGTGTTTAGCTATTGATTTTTCATCCAGCGGTGTGGCTTTTGGTTCCCACACTGTTTTAACTGCACCACGGAAGCCATGACGTTCGTCATAAGCCAGCAGATTATCAATTGATGCTTTGTTTGCTGCCGCTTGCATTTTTGAATCGATAGTCGTGTAGATATTCATGCCAGAAGTATAAGCCGCTTCTTCACCGTATTTATTTACCATCCATGCACGGGCAATTTCTGCAATATAAGGCGCTTGAAGCTCTATTTCGGCACCGTGATATTTAGAAATAACAATTTCTGCTCTTGCGTCATCAAATTCTTGCTTAGTTATATAACCTTCATCAAGCATACGAGAAAGAACAACATTTCGACGCGTAGTTGCGCGATCAACTGAGTAAATAGGGTTCATTGTTGATGGGGCTTTTGGTAAACCTGCGATAATCGCAACTTCACCTAATGTCAGTTGGCTTACTTCTTTACCAAAGTACACGTGCGCTGCGGCGCCGACGCCATAAGAACGGTAGCCTAAATAGATTTTGTTTAAATACAGCTCAAGAATTTCTTGTTTGGTGAGCAGTTGTTCAATATGGACAGCAATAAAGATTTCTTTAATCTTTCGCATTATTTTCTTTTCATTAGATAAAAAGAAGTTTCGAGCTAGCTGCTGAGTAATGGTACTCGCCCCTTGTTTTGCCGAGCCTGAAGCCAGAACAGCAAAAGCAGCACGAGTAATACCGATAGGGTCAAACCCATAATGGCTATAAAAACGACTGTCTTCAGTCGCGATAATTGCTTCAAGCAAATGAGGAGGCATCTCTTCTAATGTTAGAGGAATACGACGCTTCTCGCCAAATTGAGCAATTAATTTACCATCGCGGCTATATACCTGCATTGGTGTTTGTAGTTGTACATCTTTCAATGTTGCCACGTCTGGTAATTCTGGTTTCACATATTGGTAAAAACCAAAAATTGTTGTGACTCCAAGAATAATGCAAACCAATGTCGCTATAAGCAGTGCCTTTATGAACTTCACCTGATAATTCCCGTTTACTTTAATCTGTATTGTCGTTTCTAACCCATAACTGAGTAGTATAAATATAACACAACAAAAAATAACGTAAATTAACGCTTAATTTTGAGATATTTATTTATTACTTGGAGTTAAATCAGGATGATTTATCCCACGATCACAGGCTTGGATATCGGGCATCATAGCATTAAAGCTGTGTCAGCGAGGTTAAAAAAAGGTCAATTAGAACTAATTGATAGCCATGAGGTATTACTGCCTGAATCTGCTTTTTTAGATGTTAATACTTTACATATCGAAGAGGTAATCCCTTACCTAGGCCATTTAAAAAAGGGAATAAAACGAAACCAAAAAAAGGTCGCTTTTTCAATTCCTGATAACAGCATTATGAGTAAGGTTATCCAAGTAGATAGTCAGCTTGATGAAAAAGAAACTGAATTCACAGTGATACATACATTTGAGCAGCAAACGCCTTTTTTGGCCGAGGAATTGAACATTGATTTTGTTGCAATGGAGCAGAAAGGGGTTAATAGCGAGCAAATATCAATGTATCAAGTTTTTGCAGCAAAAAAAGATTTGGTTGAGAGTCGTGAAGGGTGTTTAAAGAGAACGGGTTTTTTACCTGTGCTTGCTGAGGTTCATTCCCATGCATTATTAACGCTGTGGCGACAAAGTATCACTCAATCTCCGAGTAAAAAAAATTGGATGTTGATTGATATTGGCCATTGCCAAACCACCTTCTGTATTACTTCGCCTAATCAGCACGCTTATAGTAAACAGGTTTTGTTTGGGGCTTCACATCAAAAGAGTGATATTGAATTATCCCCGTTAACACCCTTAAATGAAGAAAAATACACTCAATTTATTGCGTTATTGGCTGAGCATATTCACCGCCAACTCACGTTATATTCCTCTATTCATAATCATAAAGTTGATGGGGTTTGGTTAACAGGAGGAGGTTCAATGCTCCCTGAATTATCAGATTTATTGAGTTATGAGCTATCTCTGCCGACAGAGCAGCTCAATATTATGTCTTTATTTCATGGTACGAAAAGGCGAGAGGCTCAACTTAATACATTAGAAAATCAATATGCATTAGCTGCGGGGCTTGCATTAAGAGGTGTTGAGTGGCTTACCAAATAAACTTATTAGCTTGGCGTGAGAAAGAAAGAGAGAAGTACAAGCGCCGTTTTTTATTGATCTTATCTTTTGGGGTACTTTTATCAGTATCTTTTCAATGGGGATGGGCTCAATACTTAAGCTTACAGCATTCAACTCAAGTAAGCCGTAATCAATCATTAGATACTCATATCAATTGGTTAAATAGCGAATTAAAAGAGCTGAATGAGATTGGAAAACAACACGAAGCAATACTAACTCGATTGGCGGTTGTTGAAGAGTTACAGCAAAATAGAAACAAAACGACGCAATTATTAAATCTTCTTCCAGGGATTATTACGGAAGGAATTTATTTGAATAAGGTGCGAATGCACGAAAGATCGATTGAAATAAAAGGCTTTAGCGATAGTAATGCCCGTTTAGCCACCATATTGGATAAATTAGAACGTTCGCTTGAAATTGAGTCAGTAGAAATGCATTCAATTGTCTCTGGTAAACAGATATTTGGTCATGATGTAAGTAGCTTTGAACTCTCATTTAAATTACTTCCAATGGCTAAGGGTGACTCGCATGAGTGATTGGAGAGATCTTGAGTTAGATGAAATTACTGAGTGGCCATTGCTTCCTCAGTTATTAGTTATTGTTATTTTATGTTTTGTAGTTCAAGGAATGGGCTATTGGTTTTGGATAAAACCAATGATTCAAGATATTGAACAGCTAAAGCAAAAAGAGCTTAGCCTAAAAAGCACGGTGAAATATAAATATAACCAAGTGGCAGCAATGCCAAAAATGGAAAACCAACTGAATGAATTGAACTTGCGTTATGAGTTTTTAGCACAACAACTTCCTGCTCAAAAAGAGCTAGCGAGCATGCTTTCAGGTATTAACCAAGTTGGGATTCAAAATAAATTAACATTTACACGAATTGATTGGGGTGAGAGACAAAATAAAGCTTTCCTTTATAAGTTGCCACTGAATATTGAGTTAACCGGTCAGTATCACGATATAGGTTCATTTTCTGAAGCAATGGCCGATCTTCCAAGGATCGTGAGTTTGGAAAATATTGATATGCAACGAGTCAGTACAGAGAGTAGTACATTGCATTTTCGCGTAATGGCTTATACCTATCAATTTAAGGGGAAGGAATGAGAAATCGATGCTTTATAGCAGTGATGGTCTTTCTATTGGTGGGATGTAAAGCCAATACCGATCCACTTGATGTCTTTTATGTAGAGGCTAAAAAGCAAGGGGATGCCGATGTTAAGCAGCTTGAGGAGGTGACATTATTTGCGGTGACTCCTTATGCTCAACTCACTGGGCGATCGCCATTTGTCTTGCCAAAACAACCTGAAATTGCAACACAGCCAATAAAGAAAAAATCATGTTGGCAACCAAAATATAGGAAAAAAAATGGGTCACTTGAACGATATGCGTTGAGAAAATTACGATTAAAAGGCGTGATGGGCTCAAACGATAATATTACTGCATTAATACAAACGCCAAAGGGAAGCGTAGTGAAAGTTCATAAAGGGCAATACATGGGAAGCAATAATGGTCAAGTGGTTGATATTAAACCACAGTACATGACATTAAGGGAAACCTTGCCTGATGGCATGGGATGTTGGCAAAAAAGATACGTTAAATTAGCTCTAAAACATTAACGGGATACCAAGGAATACGTATGTTGCTAGGATGCAAAACAAGCAGTAAATTACTTTCTATTCAGCTATGTTTGCTGTTTATATTTAGTTTTTTCAGCCACTCTTCGTTTGCAGAAGATATAGAACTTAACCAACTCGTTAATGTGAACTTTCAGTCGACAAAGAAAAAAGAAGGAGTGATTTCGGTTGATCTTGCCTCGGCAGCAGCCACGGTTGATTTACGAAAAGAAAAAGGGAAATTATTGATAGAGCTGCATGATACGAAAGTCAGTAATGATAAGTTAGTTATTTTAGATGTTGAAGATTTTTCGACATTGGTGTCTCGAATTGAAACCTTTCGAGAGTCTAAAAGTACGTTGCTGTCAGTAGATATCAAAGGTGATTTTCAATATGACTATTTTTTAAAAGATCGTTCTTTACAGGTTGTGATTTCAAAGCCACAGGTTAGCGCAAAGACAACTAACACCTCTGATGCTCAAGAGAGCAAGCCCATATCGATTAACTTTCAGGACATCCCTGTTAGGCATGTCTTACAATTAATCGCAGATTATAATGACTTTAACTTGGTCGTCGCTGATTCTGTGAAAGGTAACTTAACGTTGCGATTAGACGGGGTACCTTGGCAACAAGTATTGGATATTATTTTACAAGTTAAAAACCTAGATAAGCGAGTGGAAGGTAATGTTGTTTTAGTTGCGCCTAAATCAGAGTTGGATGCACAAGAGCAAAAAGTATTAGAGCAAGCTCAAATGGCTTCAGAGTTGGGGTCACTCTCTTCTGAAATCATTTCTGTGAGTTATGCTAAAGCTTCTGATATTGCCGAACTGTTGGTTGGTGAAGGAGAGATAACTATGCTTTCAAGCCGAGGCAGTATTACGGTTGATGAGCGAACTAACTCTTTATTGTTACGAGATTTGCCTGAAAATATTGATGTTATTAAAGAGATCATCGAAACCTTGGATATCCCTATTAAACAAGTTCAAATAGAAGCAAGAATTGTAACGGTAAATGAAGGTAACCTCGATGAGTTAGGGGTTCGTTGGGGCATAACCAATACTAATGGTAGCACCACGGTTGGCGGTTCAATTGAAAGTAATTTAGCGGCCGTAGGTCTTTATGATGGCGGTAGCGGTGGCGGATTACCCGTTGATGATTTTTTAAATGTAAATTTAGGATTGGCTAATCCTGCGGCATCAAGTATTGCTTTTCAGGTAGCAAAATTAGGGTCTAACTTATTATTAGATTTAGAACTTTCTGCTTTACAGGCTGAATCTAAAGCTGAGATCATTTCAAGCCCGAGGTTAATTACCACCAATAAAAAACCTGCTTATATTGAGCAAGGTACTGAAATTCCTTATTTAGAAGCCTCATCCAGTGGAGCAACCTCAGTATCATTTAAAAAAGCAGTATTGAGCCTAATGGTTACTCCGCAAATCACGCCAGATAATCGCTTGGTTTTAGATTTAACGGTCACTCAAGATAGACCTGGGCAAGTGGTTAAAACAGGCACGGGTGAAGCAGTAGCGATTGACACTCAGCGAATTGGAACTCAAGTACTGGTCGATAATGGTGAAACCGTTGTTTTGGGTGGGATTTATCAGCATTCTTTATCCAATAGTGTAGAGAAAGTACCATTACTTGGGGACTTACCTCTGCTTGGTGCCTTATTTCGTCGTAGCTCTGAAAATATAGGTAAAAAAGAATTATTGATCTTTGTGACGCCAAAAGTTGTTATACAGTAATAAGATAGCGTAACTTAATGTACATAATTGTAAGTAAAATTGAGTGTCAAACAATTTATTATGCTGAACTTTTCATCTAGCTATTGCAATCACTAGCTATAAACTGAGATAATTTTCGGTCTGATCACGAAATATCTGTGAGGAATATGGTGCCACAGACAAGCGTCTATGAAAGAGACAACTGTTGGCAATGTCGTTAATGAACTTTGCATAATTTCTAAAAAATGGCTGAAAAACGAAATATTTTCCTTGTTGGCCCAATGGGCGCCGGCAAAAGTACAATTGGTAGACACTTAGCACAGCAACTTCATATGGAGTTTCTTGATTCTGATACGGTAATCGAAGAACGTACAGGCGCAGATATCGCTTGGGTATTCGACGTTGAGGGTGAGGAAGGTTTCCGCATACGTGAAGAAGGTGTAATTAACGATTTAACCCAAGAGCAAGGTATTGTACTTGCAACGGGTGGTGGCTCTGTAATTAGTAAAGAGAGTCGTAATCGTTTATCTGCTCGTGGTGTTGTTGTATATCTTGAAACTACAATTGAGAAGCAACTAGCTCGCACACAACGCGACAAAAAACGTCCGTTGCTTCAAACTGATGAACCTCGTGAAGTGTTAGAAGCACTAGCGAAAGAGCGTAATGCACTTTATGAAGAAGTGTCTGATTACGTTGTTCGCACCGATGATCAAAGTGCAAAAGTAGTTGCAAATCAAATCATCCAAATGCTTGAAGAGCGTTAATTCAAGTTATTTACTAAGACAGATACTGGGAACGAATCATGGAAACGATTCATGTAGATTTAGCAGAACGTAGCTATCCCATCTCTATCGGCGCCGAGTTGTTTTGCAACCCGGCGCATTTTTCATCTGTAATACCTGCCAAAAAACGTGTTGTCGTTATCAGTAATGTGACGGTTGCGCCGTTATATGCTCAACAAATCATCGACACCTTACAAACGTTTGAATGCCAAGTATCACTGCTTGAATTAGACGATGGTGAGCAATATAAAAATTTAGATACTTTCAATAATATCCTTACTTTTCTATTAGAAGAGAACCACAGCCGTGATGTAACGATTGTGGCTTTAGGCGGTGGTGTTGTTGGTGATGTGGTTGGCTTTGCCTCTGCATGTTACCAACGAGGTGTTGATTTTATCCAAGTACCGACAACCCTTCTTTCTCAAGTGGATTCGTCAGTTGGTGGTAAAACCGCGATAAATCACCCGCTTGGTAAGAATATGGTTGGTGCTTTTTATCAACCTAAAGCTGTTATTATTGATATTAATTGCCTTAAAACCTTACCTGAGCGTGAATTCGCGGCGGGAATGGCAGAGGTGATTAAGTACGGCATTATTGTCGATCGCGAGTTTTTTGATTGGCTTGATGAGAACATGGATAAGCTTTATGCATTAGATCATGATGCGTTGGTTTATGCCATTTCCCGTTGTTGTCAAATCAAAGCTGATGTCGTGGCAAAAGATGAAAAAGAATCAGGAATGCGCGCGCTCTTGAATTTAGGCCATACTTTTGGTCATGCGATTGAAGCAGAAATGGGTTACGGTAATTGGTTGCATGGTGAAGCTGTGTCTGCTGGTACGGTCATGGCAGCGGTAACTGCGCAAAAAGAAGGGTTAATTTCACAATCTGATGTTGAACGTATTTGTTCTATTTTAGAAAAAGCGAAATTACCATTAAAAGCCCCAAAAGAAATGACAGTGGATGCATTTATGAAGCACATGATGCGTGACAAGAAAGTCTTGTCAGGTAAGTTACGCTTAGTTCTACCAACATCGATTGGCAGTTCTGAGGTGGTTACTGGTGTTTCTGAAGATCTGCTTGCCGAAGTAATTGAGCAATGTAAGGCGTAAGATATGAGTATTGGTCATGATTTAACTGTATTGGAATTAGAAAGTCAGTTGGATGTGCTATCACGCATTCAATTTGTTTCTCGGTTTGGTTCTAATTTAGTGCATGTAGAAGGGGTTAAAGGCTCTGGTAAATCATGGCTGGCTCAACGATATCTTGAAAAGTGGTGTGATGATGCAAATCAAGCACTATTGATGTGTCATTCTAATCAATCGATTCAGCAGCAACGTGGCATTATTTTAAAGCAAGTCGTTCGAGATCCGTTATTTAATGAATCTGATACGGTTGTTGATAGTATCGATCGCATGTTGGCGGGAGAAAAATGCAATCTCGTATTAGTGATTGATGATGCTCATTTACTTTCTTCTGAGCTTCTTAGTGAGTTATGGCTATTAGTTCAAAAAGCCCAATCAACGCCAAATTGGCAAATCAATGTCTTGTTATTTTCAGAATCAGGTAAATTAACACCTGGATTGGCACGCATGTCTTATGGCCAAGATAATAAACCTGTTGATATTGATATAGAACCACTGACAGCAGAAGAGGCAGCGACATTTACTGAAATACTGGTTGTTCGTTTTGCTCCAAGTAGAGAAGATAAACTTCGCATCCGTAATTTAGTTGATAAAAGTAATTATTTGCCTGCCGAGCTTATTGCTTTGGGAGACAAAAAAGCAGAGCGCCGAATTATTATTCGCTCAGTGACGCATTCACCTGTTGGTATTTTAGGCCTGGCTTCTCTTTTATTGCTAGGCGCAGCAGGGACTTATTGGTGGCTGAATAGTCAATCATCAGAATTGCCTGTTATTGAAACTTTAGTTGATGGTGATGACCCGTTAGTCGTTACTCTTGATGATAAACTTAATGCTGAATTAGTTCAGGTTAATGATGAAGAATTACAAAGTAACAACTTGCCTGAAGACGATACGGGTTCCATTCCGCCTGAAGTAATCGACACGCCTATTGTTGTTGATTCTAAAGTTGAAGAAGGAAAGCGTGTTGTTGTACCATCTGAATTGGTTGACTCATTAATTGATGATAATGAGACCATTGAGCCTGAAGTTGAAATGAGCACTGACTTATCGAATTCAGCTCAAGTAGAGGTAGGTGAAGCGACGAAATCAACGGTTGCCATTGTAGAAGAAGATAAGAGTCAGATATCTCAATCGGATGTGCCTAAACCAGAAGAAGCGAAGGCGACTTTTGTTATCGCAGATAAAGAGCTTAAAGCGATCTCAGATAAGCGCTATATTCTTCAACTGGCAGCGTTAACCAATGAAACTGCAGTACAAGAGTTTTTGAATGAGCATCAAATTGAAGGCTCGGCTCGTATCTACCAAACACTTCGTAATGGGTCTATTTGGTATATCGTTACGTTTGGTGATTATGCGTCTATTTCTGCTGCTCGTGGTGCGGTACAAAACCTTCCAAGTTCGGTTCAATCTTTGGGTCCTTGGGCTAAATCGTTAGTGCAAGTGCATCGTGAAATTGATTCTGTAAAATAAGCGCTAAGATAAACAGATCCTAGCGAAAAAATAGGGTACAATCCCCCGCTTTCTGAATTAAGGTAAAAAGGCGTAAAAGACGTATGAAAAAGCATCGCGCATTTCTAAAGTGGGCTGGCGGTAAATATAGCCTAGTAGAAGAAATTCAACGTCATCTTCCTGATGCAAGAAAATTGATTGAACCCTTTGTTGGTGCTGGTTCTGTATTTTTAAATACAAATTATGATCATTATCTTCTTGCGGATATAAACCCTGATTTAATCAATCTTTACAATCACCTTAAAGATGATCCTGAGCGTTTTGTTGAAGACGCTCGAGTGCTATTTCAACCAGAATATAATCAAAAAGAAGTGTATCTTGATTTGCGTATTGAATTTAACCAATGCACAGATACTTATCGTCGTTCTTTATTGTTTTTATACATGAATCGCCATGGCTTTAATGGTTTATGCCGTTATAACAAAAAAGGCGGTTTTAATGTGCCTTTTGGTTCGTATAAAAAACCGTACTTTCCAGAGAAAGAGATGTACTTTTTTGCCGAAAAAGCAAAGAAAGCAACGTTTGTCTGTGAAGGCTATGTCGATACCTTTAAACGAGCACGCAAAGGTGCCGTTGTTTATTGTGATCCTCCTTACGCTCCGCTTTCAACCACTGCGAATTTTACCTCTTATGCAGGTAATGGCTTCTCTCTTGATGACCAAGCAGCATTGGCGGATATTGCGGAAAAAGCCGCGTTTGAGCGTGATATCCCAGTATTGATCTCTAATCACGACACCACATTGACTCGTCGTCTTTACCACGGTGCCACACTTAATACTATTAAGGTGAAGCGTACGATCAGTCGAAATGGCGCCGGCCGTAATAAGGTTGATGAGCTAATGGCGTTATTCCACGCGCCTGAGTGCCGCGAGTAAATTAATCGTTACCCTTCAAAAATCCCATCGAAAGACTCATTGAGCTTAAGACAGGTTTATAATTATCAGGTAGAATTGCGCCGTCGATTTAATCGATTGCGCCATATCGTTGTGGCGATACTTAAATAATTATTAACCTGAGGCTCAACATGAAAGACTTTTTGATCGCACCATCTATTCTCTCTGCTGATTTTGCTCGTCTTGGTGAAGACGTTGAAAAAGTATTAGCGTCAGGTGCTGATGTTGTTCATTTCGATGTAATGGATAATCATTATGTTCCAAATTTAACGTTTGGTGCACCAATCTGTAAAGCACTGCGTGATTACGGTATTACGGCTCCAATCGATGTCCACCTTATGGTAAAGCCAGTAGATAGCATTGTTCCTGAGTTTGCTAAAGCAGGCGCAACGATGATCACCTTCCATGTAGAAGCGTCAGAGCATATTGATCGCACGCTTCAATTAATTAAAGAGCACGGTTGTCAGGCGGGGGTAGTATTAAACCCAGCAACGCCATTATCTTGCCTTGATTACATTCTAGATAAAGTAGACATGATCCTACTTATGTCAGTTAACCCAGGATTTGGTGGTCAATCATTCATTCCAAGTACCCTAGATAAATTACGTGCAGTACGTAAGTTGATCGATGAGTCAGGCCGTGATATTCGTCTTGAAATCGATGGGGGTGTGAAGGTTGATAACATTCGTGAAATCGCTGAAGCGGGTGCGGATATGTTCGTTGCGGGCTCTGCAATTTTTAATCAACCAAACTACAAAGAAGTGATTGATGAAATGCGTGCAGAGCTAGCAAAAGTAAAAGGTAATTAAGAATCATGTTTGAAAACATCAAACTGATCGCCTTTGATTTGGATGGGACGCTGCTTGATAGCGTTCCAGACTTAGCTCGTGCGGTTGACCTTGCTATGCAAGATGTAGGTTACCCAAGAGTAACGCTAGAACAAGCGTCTCATTGGATTGGTAATGGTGCAGATGTGCTTGTTTCTCGTGCACTAAGCCAAAGTGTCACAGTTCGAGAAGGGTTAGACTCTGAATTGGTTAAGCAAGCTCGCACTCGTTTAGATCATCACTACCATGATGGTGGTCATGAGTTAAGTCACTTATATCCAAATGTGAAAGAGACGCTAGAAGCGCTTTATCAACAAGGTTACGCATTAGCACTTGTTACTAACAAGCCCGCACAATTTGTTCCTGAATTACTTGAACAACATCAGCTTGCTCATCTTTTTGTCGATGTGATCGGTGGTGACACCTTTGTTGAGAAAAAGCCGAATCCATTTGCACTTAATTGGTTGCTTGATAAGCACCAATTAACGCCTTCTGAGATGCTGATGGTAGGCGACTCAAGAAATGATATTCAAGCAGCTCAAGCAGCCGGTTGCCATAGCTTTGGTTTAACTTATGGCTATAACCATGGCGAGCCTATCGCAGATAGTCAGCCTGATGTGGTGAGTGATGAATTTAATCATTTATTAGCCGTGATGAGTGTGGCAAGATAGTATTCATTGATAAGTACAAATAAAGACTATCAATACAATAGAATAACCATTAAATGATCCCATCGTGGATCATTTAATTTTTACAGTTAAACAAGGAATCATAACCATGAGCAAGCCCATCGTATTAAGTGGTGTTCAACCATCAGGTGAACTAAGTATCGGTAACTACTTGGGTGCTCTACGTCAATGGCAACAGATGCAAGACGATTATGATTGTCAGTATTGTGTAGTAGACCTTCACGCAATTACGGTTCGTCAAGATCCTAAAGCGCTGCATGAAGCGACACTCGATGCACTGGCAATTTGTCTAGCGGTTGGTGTTGATCCAAAGAAGAGCACGCTATTTGTTCAGTCGCACGTACCAGAGCATGCTCAACTTGGTTGGCTTCTTAACTGTTACACTCAAATGGGTGAATTGAATCGTATGACTCAATTCAAAGATAAATCAAAGCGTTATGCAAATGACATTAACGTAGGTTTATTTGATTACCCAGTATTAATGGCGGCAGATATTCTGCTTTATGGCGCACATCAAGTCCCTGTTGGTAGCGATCAAAAGCAACATTTAGAACTAGCGCGTGATATTGCTAATCGTTTTAACAATATCTACAGCCCTGAAGCGCCATTATTTACCGTACCAGAACCGTACATTCCACAAGTGAATGCGCGTGTAATGAGCCTGCAAGATGCGACGAAGAAAATGTCTAAATCAGACGATAACCGTAAGAACGTTATTACGCTGCTAGAAGATCCTAAGTCGATTCTTAAGAAGATTAATAAAGCACAAACAGATGCAGAAATGCCACCGCGTATTGCCCATGATTGGGAAAATAAAGCGGGTATTTCAAACCTGATGGGTCTGTACTCTGCGGCGTCAGGTAAAACGTTTGAAGAGATCGAAGTGCAATACCAAGGTGTTGAAATGTACGGTCCATTCAAGAAAGACGTTGGTGAAGCGATTGTTACTATGCTTGAGCCTATCCAATCTGAATACAAGCGTATTCGTGAAGACCGTGCCTACATGGATTCAGTAATGAAAGCGGGTGCTGAGAAAGCCTCTGAGCGTGCTGCTGTAACATTGAAAAAAGCGTTTGAAGCGGTTGGTTTTGTTACTCGCCCATAGTCTTTAGCTCTGATAAAATAGATTGCTCGTAGGGTTTCTCTGCGGGCAATTTTTATTTCTTATTCATCTTTTTAAGTAGTTCTTTATGCTGTTAATGATCGACAATTATGATTCATTTACCTATAACCTATATCAGTACTTCTGTGAATTAGGTGCAGAGGTAAAAGTGGTTCGTAATGATGACATTGACATTGCAGGTATTGAGGCACTTAATCCATCTCATTTAGTTATCTCCCCTGGACCTTGTACGCCAAATGAAGCGGGTATTTCACTACAAGCAATCGAATATTTTGCGGGGAAACTGCCAATCTTAGGCGTGTGTTTAGGCCATCAAGCTATTGCTCAAGTATTTGGTGGTGACGTGATACGTGCGAAAAAAGTCATGCATGGTAAAACCTCGCCAATTATCCATACTAACCAAAGCGTATTTAAAGGGCTGAATAATCCTCTTACCGTGACTCGTTATCATTCATTAGTGGTTAAAGCTGAGACATTACCTTCATGCTTTGAAGTCACTGCATGGACAGAAAATGAAGTGGGAGAAATGGATGAGATCATGGGTTTTTGCCATAAAACGCTGCCGATTGAAGCAGTACAATTTCATCCTGAATCGATAATGACAGAGCAAGGTCACGATATCCTCTCTAATTTTATTAATAAATAATTAATATTTTCCCTGTTAACTAGAGCGATCTAGTTCACTCTTCTTACTTTTTCTTTTGTCTTTTTTTCTGCTTATTCATATGAAGATTTATGCATAAGCCTTGTGTCTTCTATTCTTATAAATTCGTTTACTTATCTACTCACCTGCTATAGCGTTATTCTATAACTATTCTAATAAACTGACTTATCAGTCAATATGATATAGGGAATGGAACTTTTTTAGTTCAAAAAAAGAATTTTGTGCTATTGAAAAGGTTAATGGTTTGTAAATATTATGCTGAAAAACGGCATACGCAGAAGGAAAGTGTGATGACGACCAATTCACAAGTCGAACGTAAAGATTTTAATGATGTAATGATACCTTGTTATAACCCAATGGAAGTGATTCCCGTCAAAGGGAAAGGTGCTCGAGTGTGGGACCAAGCGGGCAAAGAGTACGTTGATTTTGCTGGTGGTATTGCAGTGAGTTGCTTAGGGCATTGTCATCCTATCATGGTTAATGCCTTACAAGAGCAATCACAAAAGTTGTGGCACCTTAGCAATGTGATGACCAATGAGCCTGCGATTCGTTTGGCCAAAAAACTCACAGAGGTGTCATTTGCTGAAAAAGTTTTCTTTGCTAACTCAGGTGCAGAAGCAAATGAAGCCGCTCTTAAATTAGCGAGACGATGGGCTGTCGATGTTCATGGAGAAGAAAAAAGTGAAATCATCGCATTTAAACAAGGCTTCCATGGTCGAACTTTCTTTACCGTAACCGTCGGTGGCCAAGCGGCTTATTCTGATGGTTTTGGTCCTAAGCCCGGTGATATCTCTCATCTTGAATACAATAATCTTGCAGAGCTTGAAGCGCACATGTCAGAAAAAACCTGTGCAATTATGATGGAGCCATTGCAAGGTGAAGGTGGATTAATTTCTCCTACATCAGAATTTGTAGAAGGTGTTAGATCACTGTGTGATAAATACAACGCACTGCTTATTTTTGATGAAGTACAAACGGGTAATGGTCGTACTGGTGACTTTTACGCGTACCAAGGCTTAGGCGTTACGCCTGATATTTTAAGTACTGCAAAATCACTGGGTGGTGGTTTTCCAATTGGTGCCATGCTAACAACGACAGATCTGGCTCAACACTTAAAAGTGGGTACACATGGATCAACTTATGGTGGTAACCCATTAGCATGTGCTGTTGCTGAAGCCGTTGTGGAAGAAGTAGCAAAGCCAGAAACATTGGCTGGCGTAAAAGAGCGTGAGCAATGGTTCCGCGATGGGCTAGAAGCGTTAAATGCAAAATACGATATGTTCGCAGAGATCCGCGGCAAAGGCTTGCTACTTGGCGCCGCATTAAATGACGCATGGCAAGGCCGTGCTCGCGATGTTCTTGTAGCAGCAGGCGAACAAGGGCTAATGGTTCTTGTTGCTGGAGTCAATGTTGTTCGATTTACTCCGTCGCTAGTTATTACTAAAGAAGACGTAGAGCTTGGTTTTGAGCGTCTAGATAAAGCACTTGCGTCATTAAATAAATAGATTCACATAAGGAGTTGGGCAACACCAGTAGATAGGGTTGCCTTTCTTTATATCTAAAGTAATCATCTAGTGCTCACTCCAATAGATAGTCTTGAAGTTTTATCTATTGGACTTAGCATAGTCTACGCAACATCGCATCGGAGGGAATATTGATGCTTGTTATTCGTCCTATCACTCAGGAAGATTATCCTGCACTTCATCAGTGTGCTGTGGAATCAGGTCATGGTTTCACCTCGCTACCCGTTAACGAAGAGCAATTACGAAATCGAATTGATCACTCCATAGATAGTTTTGAAAAAGAAGTTCAAGAGCCTGGAACAGAAGGTTACCTAATGGTTGGCCAAGATTCAGTAACGGGGGAGGTTACAGGAACTACAGGAATAGAAGCTGCGGTTGGTTTGGATTCTCCCTTCTATAATTATCACATCAGTAAAGTGGTTCATTTCTCACGTAAGCTCAATGTTAATAATGTTGTGAAGGTACTGACTTTTGGCAGCAATTACACTGGCAGTACTGAGATCTGTACGCTTTTCTTACGCCCAGAGTTTCGTGAAGGCCTGAATGGTCGTTTAATGTCTAAAGCGCGTTTTTTAATGATGGCGGAACATCCGCATCGTTTTTCAGACACTATTTTTGCAGAAATGCGTGGTGTTTCTGATGCAGAAGGGGAGTCACCATTTTGGAAATGGCTGCAAAAACACTTCTTCTCAATTGATTTTACTGAAGCGGATTATCTAACGGGTATTGGATATAAAGGATTCATTGCTGATCTTATGCCTAAGCTACCAATCTACGTTAGCTTATTAAGTAAAGAGGCTCAGGCGGTTATCGGTAAGGTGCATGACAACACTAAACCTGCTCTAAGACTATTAGAAAATGAAGGTTTCCGCTGTCGAGGTTATGTCGATATTTTTGATGCAGGGCCAACGGTTGAATGTGATTTACGCAGCATTGAATCGGTGCGAAATTCATTTAAAGCTAAAGTTATCATCACAGAGCATAACAGCTCACAGCAGTATTTAATTGCAAACACATCGTTTGAGAATTTCAGAGCAACAGCAACCACCGCCGCTTATGATAAAGCGACTGATACCGTTCATTTAACGCAAGAAGCGGCAACGGCATTGCAAGTAGAAGTGGATGATTACGTACGTTTATTAGCTCAATAGAGGACAAAGGATATGACACATTGGATTGCAGGGGATTGGGTTTCAGGACAAGGTGAAACCATACAATCAGTAAGCCCATACAACAGTGAAGTGGTGTGGGAAGGAGACAGCGCAACCAAAGAACAGGTTGAGTCAGCTGTTAGTGCGGCACGTCATGCCTTTATTGAGTGGAAAAAACAGCCTTTTGAAGCGCGCCAAGCGGTTATCGAGCGCTTTGCTGAATTGGTAAAAGAGAATGCTGATAAAGTTGCTGAAGTTATTGCAAAAGAGACGGGTAAACCTTTCTGGGAAACAAAAACCGAAGCGGGAGCTATGGTGGGGAAAATCGCGATTTCCGTTCGTGCTTACCATGAAAGAACGCCACATAAAGAGCGTGAAGCAGCAGGGAATAAAATTGTACTAAGACATCGCCCACTAGGAGTAATGGCTGTCTTTGGACCGTATAACTTCCCAGGACACCTACCAAATGGTCATATCGTTCCTGCGTTACTTGCGGGTAATACCGTGGTATTAAAACCTTCAGAGCAAACACCATGGACCAGTGAAGTAATTATGCAGCTGTGGCAGCAAGCCGGTTTACCTAATGGAGTGATTAACTTAGTACAAGGTGCTCGTGAAACGGGTGAAGCACTGGCTAGCGCTAAAGGGATTGATGGGTTGTTGTTTACCGGCAGTGCGAATACAGGGCATATTTTACATCGCCAATTTGCAGGAGATACAGGGAAAATGCTGGCCCTAGAAATGGGGGGGAATAACCCAATGGTGATCTCTCATAATTTTGGAGATCGAGAAGCGACGGTTTATACCATTATTCAGTCAGCTTTTATCAGTGCTGGTCAGCGTTGTACTTGTGCTCGTCGTCTGTATGTGCCAAAAGGCCAAGCTGGAGATGAGTTAGTTGTGCGTCTTGTTGAAGTCGCAAAAAGCATTGTGGTTGACCAACCTTTTGCTGATAACGTGCCATTCATGGGACCGCAAATATCAGTCGCTGCGGCAGAGTTTATTTTAAATGCCCAGAAGAATTTACAAGCTTTAGGTGGTGAATCACTGCTTGAGGCGAAAAGCTTAGGCCACGCTTTTGTTTCTCCGGGCATTATCGATGCGACTAATGTAGCTGAATTACCGGATGAAGAATACTTTGGCCCATTATTGCAAATAGTACGCTATGAAACGTTAGAAGAAGCGGTAGAGCTTGCTAATGACACTCGTTATGGTTTATCGGCAGGCCTTGTTTCAACGGATGACAATGAGTGGGAATATTTTGTAGAGCATATTCGCGCAGGTATTGTAAATCGTAACCGTCAATTAACTGGAGCAAGTGGTGACGCGCCATTTGGTGGTCCGGGGGCATCAGGCAATATGAAACCAAGTGCCTACTATGCAGCAGATTATTGTGCCTACCCAATGGCCTCAATGGAAGGCGATGCCTGTGAAATTCCCGCTCAACTGTCTCCGGGTTTAACTTTATAAGAGGTAATAGGCATGAATAACGTAACGTCTTTATTTTCGTCATTATGGCAAGATTATATTACTCGTTTATCCCCATCGGCAGGAAGGGTTCATCAGTTATTATCTAATGGCGATGAATTGATTAACGATCACATTGCATTACGTACGTTTAATTTGCCTAAGGTTGGCTTGCAAACGTTAGCCGCCCCATTTTTAGCAATAGGGTATAAAGCGTGTGAGACGTATGATTTTGAAGCGAAAAAACTCAAAGCACAGCATTTTGAGCATCCAGATCCTAATGCGCCACTTGTTTTTATTAGTGAGATTTTAGTCGAAGAGTTATCACCTGAGTCCCAGAACATTATTCATGCTTTGGTTGAACAAGTGCCTGCGCATTATTTTGCGACCAGCGATTTTCTTTCAGCGGGCCGCCCTTGGGCGTTAAGTTTTGAGGAATATCAAATCTTAGCAAAAGAGAGTGAGTACGCTTCTTGGCTGGCAGCTCATGGTTATGGTGCTAATCACTTTACGGTTTATATTAATCAGCTTGAAGCGTTTGCTGAAGTGGTTGATGTGAACCAACACTTACGTGATGCTGGTTTTGCAATGAACGAAGTGGGTGGTGAAGTGAAAGGCTCTCCTGAGGTTTACTTAGAACAGTCATCAACCATGGCCGATAAAGTGAAAGTGAGCTTTACTGAGGGTGAGTTTGACATCCCAGGTGGATTTTATGAGTTTGCTAAGCGTTATTCGCTACCTAATGGCAAGATATATACAGGATTTGTCGCGGCATCTGCTGATAAAATTTTTGAAAGCACAGACAGTTAATTCTAAAATTTAGGCATAAAAAAACGCAGCTCAAGGGCTGCGTTTTTATTCGTTTAAGATAAGCGTTAAATTAACGAGTACCGTAAACTACGATTGTTTTACCGTGTGCAGAGATCAAGTTTTGCTCTTCAAGCATCTTCAAGATACGGCCAACAGTTTCACGTGAACAACCTACAATTTGACCGATCTCTTGACGAGTGATCTTAATTTGCATGCCATCTGGGTGAGTCATTGCATCTGGTTGTTTAGCTAGATTCAATAGAGTCTGAGCGATACGGCCTGTAACGTCTAGGAATGCTAAATCACCTACTTTTTGGCTAGTGATTTGTAGACGAGTTGCCATTTGAGCAGAAAGACGCATCAGAATATCTGGGTTTACTTGAATAAGCTGACGGAATTTCTTAAATGAAATTTCAGCCACTTCACAAGGGCTTTTAGCACGAACCCATGCTGAACGTTCTTGACCTTCTTCAAACAAGCCAAGCTCACCGATGAAGTCACCTTGGTTAAGGTAAGAAAGGATCATTTCTTTACCTTCTTCATCTTTGATTAGTACAGCAACAGAACCTTTTACGATGTAGTAAAGTGTCTCAGCTTTTTCACCAGCGTGGATTAAAGTACTTTTTGAAGGGTACTTATGAATGTGACAATGAGATAAGAACCACTCTAATGTTGGGTCTGTCTGAGGTTTACCTAGAACCATACTTTATACTTCCTCTGCGTTTGCCAAGTAGGCGATGTCCATTTTAAAATAACTGAGCCAAATATCAGTTTGGCCTATAGAATATGGTTATCGGAACAAGGCTGCATGTTCGTTGAGATAATTGATAAAATCATACCTTGTTTCGCCGTTGATTTCTTGACTTTGATCGTATGAAATGTGCGACCAAGGGCACAATTTCGTGAAATGGATCACGAGTTTTCTTTTTATGTAGTAAAGAGGCTTTTATGAACGCTGAAGTTAAATGGATTGAGGGATTTACTTTCCTAGGTCAATCTCAATCTGGTCACTCTGTGGTAATGGATGGAAATGGTGGTGAAAAAGCCCCAAGCCCGATGGAAATGGTGTTAATGGCCGCTGGTGGATGCAGTTCTGTTGATGTTGTAGATGGACTTAAATCTGCAAATCAAAAAGTAACAGGCTGTATTGCTAAGTTATCAAGCGCGCGTCGTGAAACTGCGCCAAAGCTGTTTACTCATGTGAATATTCATTTTGAAGTGAGTGGTGATAATCTGGATCCTAGCATTGTTGAGCAAGTTACTGCTGATTCATTACAGAAGTATTGTTCAGTATGTTTAATGCTAGGTGAAGGCATTGATATGACACACTCTTGGGAAATAGTGGCTTAAAATAATGCGTTTCCTAAAGAGAAAGCCTCGCTAATTTTCATTAACGAGGCTTTATTTAGCATAAAGGCTAAAAATTACAGAATGAAGCGACTTAAATCTTCATCTGCGACTAGCTTGCCTAAACGCGAACTTACGTATTCAGCATCAACAACTAAGCTCTCGCCGTGTTTTTCAGAAGCATCGTAAGAGATCTCTTCCATTAGGCGTTCCATCACCGTATGTAAGCGACGAGCACCAATGTTTTCTGTACTTTCGTTTACTTGGAAAGCGGACTCAGCAATACGAGTGATGCCATCTTCAGTAAATTCAACGCTTACATTTTCGGTTGCCAATAGAGCTATGTATTGTTCAGTTAATGACGCGTTTGGTTCCGTTAAGATACGTTTGAAGTCATTTGCTGTTAATGCTTCAAGCTCAACACGGATAGGTAAACGGCCTTGTAACTCAGGGATTAGATCAGACGGTTTTGCCATCTGGAATGCACCCGATGTGATGAATAACATATGATCGGTTTTCACCATACCGTGTTTAGTGCTTACTGTGCTGCCCTCAACTAATGGCAGTAAATCACGTTGCACACCTTCACGAGAAACATCACCTGAATGAGAGTTTGAGCCTTTACAGATCTTGTCTATTTCATCGATAAATACGATACCGTGGTTTTCTACGTTAAAGATGGCTTGTTCTTTTAGTTCTTCAGGATTAACCAGTTTCACGCCTTCTTCTTCTGTTAGTGCTTTAAGGGCATCAACAATTTTCATCTTACGCTTTTTGGTTGTATTACCGCCTGATAGGTTTTGGAACATACCTTGAAGTTGGTTTGTCATCTCTTCCATACCAGGAGGAGCCATGATCTCTACACCAACCTGAGGTGCAGCAACATCCACTTCAATTTCTTTGTCGTCTAGTTTGCCTTCACGCAGTTTTTTACGGAAAGATTGACGGGTACCAGAATCATTATCGCCTTCTTCGTTATTACCCCATGCATCACGCGCTGGTGGTAATAAAATGTCTAGAATTCGGTCTTCTGCTTGCTCTTCAGCTCGGAATTTTACTTTTTCAACGGCCTGTTGGTGTGTCATTTTGATAGCAACATCGGTTAAATCACGAATGATACTCTCAACTTCTTTACCAACGTAACCTACTTCAGTGAACTTAGTCGCTTCAACTTTAATGAAAGGCGCATTTGCTAACTTCGCCAAACGACGTGCAATCTCTGTTTTACCTACACCAGTAGGACCAATCATTAGGATGTTTTTAGGCGTAACTTCGGCACGTAAATTTGGTTCCAATTGCATACGACGCCAGCGGTTACGAAGTGCAATCGCGACTGAACGTTTTGCTTTATCTTGACCAATAATATGGCTATCTAGTTCGTGTACAATTTCACGAGGAGTCATTTCAGACATGGGAATTCCTTATTTTGGTTAAGCGTTCAGTTCTTCAACGGTGTGATTGTGGTTGGTGTATACGTCGATATCACCAGCAATAGTTAACGCTTTTGTGGCAATTTCACGAGCATCTAAATCGGTATTCTCCAGTAATGCGGTCGCTGCAGAGCGAGCAAAATAGCCACCAGAACCGATAGTCAGTAAATCATTGTCCGCGTTGATTAAATCGCCCGTACCACTGATGATAAGAGAAGTGGTTTTGTCTGCCACAATTAACATTGCTTCAAGGCGACGCAATGCTCGGTCACTACGCCATTCTTTAGCTAACTCAACCGCAGCTTTGGTTAAGTTACCTTGGTGCATTTCTAATTTTCGTTCACACAGGTCGAACAGAATAAAGGCATCTGCTGTGCTACCAGCAAAACCAACAAGAACAGAATCATTGTATAGACGACGTACTTTTTTTACGTTGCCTTTTGCGATCATATCACCTTGAGATGCTTGGCCATCGCCAGCAACCACGACTTTGCCTTCACGGCGTACAGAAACAATTGTAGTCACGAGTAAAACCTCTTATTCGACGACGCCATTAATTAAAGCATGACATCATCTTCATGATTATTACTATTGTAATGGGGGGAAGGAGTAGGCTTTTCAAGTTGAATAGATAGAAAAAAGGAGCACTCAATGCGCTCCTTTTTAAATGTGTGATGCTATTAGCGATTTTAGTCGCTGAACTTATTGATGAGTGATTACTGATCTTTCCAGATAGCGCAAGGTTCGATTTTAGCTCGTTGTAACTTATGGCGATCTTTTTCTGCATCACGTTTAAATTTATACGGTCCAAGAACCACTTTATACCAACTACTGCCGTCAGCATGACGAACGGTAGATGTTATGCCTTGGAAAGCAATATTCATCTTGCGCTCTTCAGCTTGTGAGCGTGATTTATAAGCGCCGCATTGCATGATGTAAGGAACTTCAGATACTTTTAGCTCTTTTTGTTCTACTTCAATTTCTTTATTTGGAAGTTCATCCATATAACTCCATTGCTCTTCTGGCAATGGTGGAATTTCTTGGTTAGAACTTGTTTTCTTGGGTTTAGCTGGAGCGACTTCCGTTATGGTTTCTTTTTGCTCTGGCGCTGGAGAGTCATTTAAAAAGTAAAGGGCATAGCCAAATACTGCAACCAATAGGCCTGCAACGGCAACGGCTTTCCAAGGAGTAGAGCCCGGTGATATCGGCTGCTTAACGCCTTTTTTCTTGGCTGTTTTTTTTGCCGGTTTCTTGGGGGTGCGTCCACGTTTTACGTAATCTTTATTAGCCACAGTGCGTTACTTTATACAGAATTCAAAGAAGGTTCTTTATGGTAATCAGTTGTCGCTACTCATACCAGTATTTGTGTGAAAAAGTACGCAAAAAGTCACTAATTGGAGAAAAATATTGACCCAATCAATGACTTTGCTTTGTGGATTCTTCTTGCTGATGTTTAGAGTTCTTATTATTAATGGTTTTTTGGTGGTGCAGTGCTTTCTCTTATTACTAATGATGATTCTAACAATCGGGATCCTGAACGAACATCATGACCTTTAAGTAGCTCTAGAAGCATAAGCATAGATTGACGTCCGATCTCATAGCGAGGCTGTGAAATAGTGGTTAATGACGGCTCACAATACTGGGAAAATTCAATGTCATCAAACCCCATAATGGAGATGTCTTGAGGTACACGAAAACCCATTTGCTTTGCTTTTTGAATTGCACCAATGGCCATTATGTCGTTGTGACAAAATACGGCGCTTGGTGGTGAGGAGAGAGAGAGTAGTTGGCTAATTGCCTTCGCGCCTGCTTCAAAAGAGAAATCACCATAATGAATGTAGGCGCTGTTCATAGTGATTCCTGCTCGGCGCAATGCTTGTTGGTAGCCTTGGTGTCTGAATTGACATAGGGCAGAATCTTCAGGGCCAGATAACTCGGCAATACGTTTATGGCCTAGTTTAGTTAAGTAATTCACGGCTTCAAATGCAGCGGTTAAATTATCAATATGAACGGTTGGTAATTCTAATTCAGGCGCGTATTCACAAGCCATAACAAGAGGGGGTAAGTTTTTTTGTTCTTGGCGACTGGCATTGAAAGGAAGATCCGAGCCTAGCAGTACCATGCCATCAACCTGCTTGGTATAAACAAGATTTACAAAAGAATGCTCGCGCTTTTGTTGCTGGCTACTGTCGCCAACCAAAACGATATATCCATTCTCGACGGCGGTATCTTCAATGCCTCGTAGAATATCGCTAAAGTATGGGTCGCAAATATCAGGCACAATGGTCACTATTGTTTTAGATTCATTACGGCGTAAAGTACGAGTGAGTGTCGTTGGAGAGTACCCCGTTTCAATGATGGCATTCTCTACACGTTTACGAGTGGTTAACGATACTTTTTCTGGTGTCATTAGTGCTCGTGATACCGTAGCTGTTGATACCCCTGCCGATAGAGCAACGTCCTTCATTGTCGCCATAATAATTCTCTCCAACTAAAATCTAATATTAAGTAAACGATTGCTCTGTTTATTTTAGAAGATATTTTATGTGTAAAATAAAGAATTAAATACGGGCGATCTAACAAAAATTACATCTACGTTGTGACTTGCCTCACATGGGGGCTGATTATCTTCCTCCTTAATGAAAAATAAATAGAATTAAAATCCTTACACTAACTAAGGTCTTGAGGCTCTATATCAAGCGTCCAGCGAACTTTTTTCGCTAATGGGAGCAGTTCAATCGCTGCCTTAGCTCCTCGTAACATACTCTGCATTACGGTTCTGTTTGGCGCTTGAAAAAGCAGTTGCCAACGATACTTACCTGCTCGTTTTGCTAATGGTGCAGGGATGGGCCCTAATACCGGCGTGGCGTCATGAAATTGTGGATGGCTCTCTAGTATGTCGCGCACTTGCCGTAAAAATTGCTCTACGTTATCACTATTATTTGCTTCTGCTCTGAATAGAGATAAATGGGTATAAGGAGGAAGCTGAGCAAATTTTCGCTCTTGTAAAGCATACTCAGCAAAGTGTCCATAACCTTGATGCAATAAGCTTTGTAGTAGCGAGTGCTCTGGATGGTGAGTTTGTAAAATTACTTCACCTGGTTTACTGGCTCGTCCAGCACGACCTGCCACTTGAATAAAGAGCTGAGCTAAACGCTCAGGGGCACGAAAGTCACTGCTAAATAATGAGCTGTCTACATCAATTAAGCCGACTAGGGTGACGTTGGGGAAATGGTGGCCTTTTGCTAGCATTTGAGTACCAATTAAAATTTGGTATTCGTTATTTTTAATCGCGTCTAAGTAATTCTCTAAGCTGCCTTTTTTGCGGGTGCTGTCTCGGTCAATACGAACGGTTTTATACTCAGGAAATAAATTCATGAGTTGTGTTTCAAGCTGTTCTGTTCCAACGCCAACAGAGATCAATTGAGTCGAACCACAACCCTGACATTGATGAATAATGGGTTGCTGTGAACCACAGTGGTGGCAACGAATTTCATTGCTATGTTGATGAAAAGTATAATAAGCATCGCAACGTTTACATTCTGCCATCCAACCGCACTCGTGACACATGAGTGCAGGAGAAAACCCTCGGCGGTTTAAAAACAACATGACTTGATTGCCCTCAGATAAGTGTTTTCTCATTTGAGCAATTAAAGGGGCAGATAAACCACTATTTAAATACAGGCCTTTTACGTCTAATACGCCATGGCGAGCTGGAATTGCCGTACCTGCACGTTTGGATAACGTTAGGTGGTGGTATTTACCGACTTTCGCATTGTGCAGCGTTTCGAGTGCTGGAGTTGCCGAGCCTAAAATAATAGGGATGTTATCTAAGTTGGCACGCATCACTGCAAGATCGCGAGCGTGATATCTCATGCTATCTTGTTGTTTATAAGAGGCATCATGTTCTTCATCGACAATGATGATCCCAAGATCATGAAAAGGCGTAAATAGAGCTGAGCGGGTGCCTATAATTATGCCTGCGTGATTGTCTCGTGCGGCTAGCCATGAATTTAAACGTTCAGTGTCATTAAGACCTGAATGAATGACATCGACAGGAACATTAAAGCGACGTTTAAAGCGATTGATGGTTTGTGGCGTTAAGCCAATCTCAGGAACCAAAACCAGAGCTTGGCGGCCTGCTTTTAGAATGGGCTCTAATAATTGTAAGTACACTTCTGTTTTACCAGAACCTGTTACACCATCCAGTAAATAACAGCCGAACTCAGGACTTGCATTGACGGTTGCAATTGCAATAGCTTGTTCTTCATTGAGCTGTGGTTTCTCTTGGGTTACCTCAACATTGCGCTGCCAATAGCTTGGCTTTGGGGCAAGGGAGATTTCTTCAATCCAACCTTTATCTATAACCGCTTTTAATGTTGCCGCGGTGATCTCTTCTTCTAGCATTTGTTCATGGCTGCATGACTGATGACGAACTAAGTTCAGTGCTTTAGCTTGTTTTGGTGCTCGAGTCAGTTTATTAAGATCTTGGTTTTTTCCTAATTCGGTTATTTGCCATGCCTTTAAGGCTGCAAAACCTGCCTCTCGACCTTTGCGTAACCAGGCTGGCATTGCATTCGCGAGGGTTTCACCTAGGGGATATTGATAGTAAGTACTGCCCCAGTTAAGCAATTTGTAGAGATGAGGAGGCCATAGCGATGCATTATCAAGCACCGCATCAATCCCTTTGAGCTTTTCTCGTGAGAATTCTGATTCATTGCTTAGTTTAACCACCACACCGATTAAGCGTTGACGCCCAAAAGGCACTTTTACACGGCCACCAATCACAGGAGCTTGTCCCGGTTTGATAAGATAATCAAACGAGCGATCAAGAGGAACGGGGAGTGCAATGTGGGCAATTGAGTATGACATGGCTAACATTAATAAGAGATCAGAATGAGAATAGTCTACCCTTAGATAAAAATATCGCAAACTAGTAAAAAAAACGGCGAAAAAAGTAACAGATTAGTTGATTGATCGCTCCAGATTCATTACTATACGCGACCTTAAGTAAGTGTAATCTAATTATGCTTATTATTTTTGTTAAACTACGTGTGGTGTCCGGCATTAGAATCGGATGGCGACACGGCCTAAATTATTGAGGTTTTCCCATGAAAGCAGGTATCCATCCTGAGTACAAAGCTGTTAAAGCTACTTGTTCTTGCGGCAACGAGTTCGAATTCAACTCTGCACTAGGCAAAGACACAATCCACCTAGACGTATGTGGCGAATGTCACCCGTTCTACACTGGTAAGCAACGTATCGTTGATACTGGCGGCCGTGTTGATCGCTTCAACAAACGTTTCGGTGCAATTGGTTCTAAGAAATAATTACCAGTTTCCGATAAAAGAGGAGTCCTATAGGGCTCCTTTTTTTATGCCTGAAAAATGAGGGTGATCACATACCACATTCTGGTTGGTACGATGTGTAAGCCAAGACTATGAAGTTTGAGCTAGATCAACTATTATACAATTTACTGTTTTGAAACAATTCTCTTATAATTATTAGCATTCAGGAAATCACCATGTCAGAAGACTTTCGCGAACAAGCTCTCCATTATCACGCCTACCCAACACCGGGTAAAATTGAAGTTGCATTGACTAAACCTGCAGACACAGTAGAAGATCTTGCGCTGGCGTACAGCCCTGGTGTTGCTGAGCCGGTGCGTGAAATCGCGAAGAATCCAGATGATGTTTATAAATACACATCAAAAGGTAATATGGTTGCGGTGATTTCTAACGGTACCGCTATTCTTGGTTTAGGTAACTTAGGTCCTTTAGCATCAAAGCCTGTTATGGAAGGTAAATCACTGCTTTTCAAGCGTTTCGCAGGTTTAGATTCTATCGATATTGAAGTAAAACACCGTACGATTGATGAATTTGTAGATACAGTGGCTAATATTGCAGATACCTTTGGTGGCATTAACTTAGAAGACATCAAAGCCCCTGATTGTTTTGAAATTGAGCGTCGTTTAATTGAGCGTTGTGATGTACCAGTGTTTCATGACGATCAACATGGCACAGCGATTGTAACAGCAGCAGGCATGCTGAATGCAATTGAGCTTCAAGGTAAGAAATTGGAAGATGCGATCATCGTTTGTCTTGGTGCTGGTGCTGCAGCAGTAGCTTGTATGGAGCTATTAATTAAGTGCGGTGCAATGCGTGAAAAGATCTACATGTTAGATCGTAAAGGCGTGATCCACACTCGTCGTGATGACATTAATGAGTACAAACAACGTTTTGCAAACAATACCGATAAGCGCACACTTCAAGATGTGATTGAAGGTGCTGATTTATTTTTAGGAGTATCGGGTCCGAACCTATTAGATGCAGAAGATTTAAAACTAATGGCGGACAAGCCAGTTGTATTTGCCTGTTCAAACCCAGATCCTGAAATTAAACCTGAATTGGCTCACGAAGTTCGTGATGATCTAATCATGGGGACGGGGCGTTCAGATTACCCGAACCAAGTTAACAATGTACTTTGTTTCCCATTCATTTTCCGTGGTGCGCTAGATGTGCGTGCAAGCGTGATTAATGATGAGATGAAATTAGCGGCAGTAGATGCGATTCGTCAGTTAACAAAAGAGCCTGTACCTGCCGAAGTATTAAAAGCCGCAGGGGTTGATACGCTAGAATTTGGCAAAGGTTACATTATTCCTAAGCCAATGGATCCTCGTTTGCTTCCTCGTGTTGCTAAAGCGGTAGCACAGGCTGCGGTTGATTCAGGTGTAGCTCGTATTGAAATGCCTGAAGGATATATGGAAGCGTAGTTCGCTTTTGTTTTTCAGTTTAGCAAAAAGGCTTCTAACATCGCTTGATGAAGAAGCCTTTTTTGTTATGGGTTAGTTTATGATATTAGTTACGGCGTTTTTCAAAAACCGCCACAGACCATGCTGGTGTGTTTAACTTATTGTTTGTCACACTTGAGCTTTTTGAACCGTTATATGCGATTGATTTAACGCTATTTGCTGCTTGGATTGAGTGAAGCGTATAACCCGTGGCGTCAAAGAGAGCGAATTCATTCAGGGCTGTTGGCGTTGCATTTATTACAACCACTAGACCATCACGATCTTGGTCAATTGAAGCATCGTAGTTGCTTCCGCTGTTATCCATACTCATCACTATGATACCAACGGTTTGATTACTGCCCGTGTTATGGAATTTTACGCGTTTAATGATCTCTTCACCATGACCTAGAGTTAGTAGGCCAGAAGATGCACGTAATGAAGCAAACTCTTCATAGAAAGCTTTCATTGCTTGAATGTTATCTGTCGTAGGCATAGCATTTTCAGCTGAGTTATCTACAACATCTTGAATCACAGTCCAATTGCTTCCATCTTTGTCTTCACGAGGTAAGCCTACATCCCAGTTATTGTCTTGTGCGGTAAAATCAACACGGTTGTACCAATCACCAGAGTCATAAGAGTCACGTTGCATGGATTTAGAACGCAGTAACTCGCTACCCATATGTGTAAATGGAACCCCTTGACCTAGCATTGCGGTTGCTAATGAAACAGCTTGCATACGAGTTCGGATTTCTGCTGATACGTCATAACCGATCTTATATTGGTTGTTATCCCATAAGGTTTGGTTATCGTGTTTTGATACGTAGTTTTGAATTTCCCAAGCATCTTTTGCGTAACCTGCAGGTTGGCCGTTGTAATCTAACTCCGATCCTTTAATGCTGTTATTTTTACTATCAACAAAAGGGTAATCAGATAAGTTACCAGCCATACCTAGACGAGTTAAATCAGCTAGGTGTAGTGCTGTTTCTTTGCTTGTTTTATTTTGTTCGTTTGGTAATACAAACGCGCCATTACCAAAGCCTTGGTTTTCGCGTAATCCCATCTCTGAATCAAATGGACCACCGCCACGAACAGAATCACGTAAACGATCAGAGAAGGTTCCTATGCCAGCACCGTACAGGTTAGGTTGCGTTGCTTGAGTAAATTGGCGATCGTTACCAACCTCACCAAAATTCCAGCCTTCACCATAGAAGTACGTATTTGGATCGACACGCTTTACTGCTGTTAACGTATCTAAAATTTGTGCTTTAGGGTGATGCCCCATTAAATCCCAACGGAATGCATCGATTTTATAGTCTTTTGCCCACACGACTAGGGAGTCGGCGATTAATTTGCCCATCATGGCATTTTCAGGCGCCGTATTTGAACAACATGTTGAGTTTTCAACACTGCCTGTTATTTCATTTAAGCGTTGGTAATACCATGGGACGATACGATCTAAAACTGATTTATCACTAACGCCTGCTTCGTTGGTATGGTTGTACACAATATCCATCACGACGTTCATGCCAATGTCGTTTTTTACAGTCATAACCATTTCACGGAACTCTTTAATTCGAGTCATTCCATCGGGGTTACTTGAGTAAGAACCTTCAGGCACGGTGTAGTGGAATGGGTCATAACCCCAGTTAAAGGCATCAACATCTCTTACATAGCTATTTAAGCGTTGTACTACAGCATTTTCTGGAGAGTCTTTTGCTAAGTTCTTATTAAATACTGAAGCAACACTATCGCTACTGTTACAGTAACTACCAAAATCTTTATCGTCTTTTATTGTTGGTTTCAAACTGCATAATTTTGTGAAGGGTTCATCTATATTGGCGACTTGAGTCGGATCTTCGTTAATCGTAGCAATATCGAATGTTGGCAACAGATGTAAGTGTGAAACCCCAGAATCAGACAGTGATTTTAAGTGTTTAACAGGGGCTGAATCGGCTTGGTTGAAGGCTGAATATTTCCCTCTGCTATTTTCTGGTGTTGATTGATCTAGTGCTGAAAAATCGCGGATATGAGCTTCATATAAAATAAATTCAACAGGATTATCTTGAGAATGTGGTGGAGTGAGATCATTCCAACCAACAGGTACCACTTCAGCATTATTTAAATCAATAACTTGGCTTAATTCAGAGTTGGTTGAAAGACTTAATGAATAAGGATCGGTTACCTGATAAGTTTCAATTTTATCTGTCGCAGGGTGGTAAACCGTCACTTCGTATTTATAGAAATTACCGTGTGCTAGCGTTGTATTTTCAGCAACCCAACTGCCTGTTTCTTGATTAAAGATCATTGGGATCTTTTTACTTTCTTTCTTATTCGTATCGTAAGTGACTAATGCAACAGATTGAGACGTTGGTGCCCATAAACGGAAGGTTGTTGTACCATCAGAATTAATAAGAGCCCCAAATTTTTCATTCACAGCTTGGCTAGCGTACAGTGAATCTAGTGCACTTGCTGTTTGAACTTCGGTCGCTTTAATTACATCAGTAGCATCTGATGCTACTAGGAGCAATTGGCCTTTTAAAGCCTCTTTTAAACTGATGTCTGCGTCAGAAAAATCGATATCAAACGCAATAAAGTCAGACGCCAGGTGAGGTTTTTGCTCTGATCCTTTCCAATATTCTGAATTGCTTAATGCCTCGCTTGTTATCACCGCATCTGAACCAACGACTTTTTTCATTTTGCTATCGAAGGTCATCCCTGCATTTTTTGCATAATATAATTCGATTTTAGTGGCGTCTTTATTGTTAATTAAGAGAATATCATCACTTGCGAAAATAGCACTTGCGCCAGAAAGCTCAATGCCATTTTTTGGTTTATTCGCTAAAGGTTCATAATAGATTTTATCGGTTCCTTTAAAGATAAACGCAGCGTGACCAATTGCCGTTGTTTTATCAAATTTAATTTTTAGATTAGCGGTTTGGTAATCACCATCACTTTTGTTATTTGGAATGATATTTAAGCAGTTGTCTGTTCCATTTACAGGAATATCCCAGTACACCCCATAAGTATTACTGATACCTGAAGATTCAATGCCGGGCCATGCAGAATTATCACCATCAAGGTTGGTACAGCTTCCTTCATTCCATACATGAAGGCGAAACGCGTTCGAGTCACCATCTGGTGTATTCATATATACACGAGCATGGTTTGCTGGAATATCACCAGTAGGTATCAGTTCAGGGTAAACTGCAGCAACCCCTTCTTGAGTAAATACTTCACCATTAGCATTGGTTTGAGATAAGTCGACCTTACCGTTAAAGTCAGCTAGTGGTTTATCATTATTTTCGCCAACTCGTGGAATAAAATTAATACATTGAGATGCATTTTCTTTATCTGTCTTTAATGACCAGTACACGCCAAGTTCTGGGTCTTCACCATCAGGAATTAACCCCTTATTCCAATCACTAGCATCAGAAGTATCGCTGGCATAAGCACCACAATCCTCATTGTTCCAAACGTATAAACTTGCATTATCGTAAGTATTGGTCGCCGATTTAAAATAGACTTTTACATTTGTATTTGGAGGTGTTGGGTTTCCGGTGTCATCAGAAGAAGAATTGCAGCCAAAAAGCAGAGAAGAGGCCATTATTGTTAATATCGATTTTGTTAAATGTGAACGTTTAAATACATTATTAATATTATTCATGGTTAATTATGTCCATATATTTATTAGCGGGTGTGGTAAATTAATATAAGGATAATATTATTTAATTGGTACATATTGTGATCGACTTAACTAGAAGTTATTTAATTATAAGAAATATCATTCTGTTTATTTGGTGTATCATTAAAAGCCCTTAAGGTGATCCTTAAAGGCTCTTGATAATTTAATATTATCGTTGAATATTATTTTTTATTTTCTAATGCGTTAACAAAAATAGTTTCAGCATCTTTAATTCCTAATGCTTTAGCTTCTTCTAGTAGTGCTAGTGCTTTAGGTATGTCGTTTGTTTTTACTGCTTCAGCAATGGCTTCTTTATAGAAAGTATGCGTTTCTGGTTGTGCTGATTTTATTGCTACTTTAGGTTGTTGAGGTGCTTGTTTATGCGCTTGTAATGAAAGCGTTTTTATCGATAGCTTTAGTTTACCAAAACGTTCATAAGCATAAGTCGGATCCGTCACCATTGGCATCGGTTCACCTAATTCTTCTGCTCTGATCCTCGCTGGGTGCTTCACCTTAATAGATTGACCTAAATATTCATTAGAAGAATAGATAATAAAATAAGGGGTTTTAGTTGCATCAAGTTGGAAATTTAATTGAAACTGAGTACGAGTAAACGCATCGGATGGTTTAATATTAAATTGGTCTAAACTTGTTGTATTTACAACGTTAAACTCATGATCGAGAGCAATGAGTTTAGGAGCAACAACCGAGTCATTAATCATTAAACTTGAAAGACGTAATTGTACTTTTCCTGAACGGTCGGATAATTTAAAGGCATTAAAATAGCTGTTTCCATCAGAAAAATGACCAATAGGTGAATCTTTATCTAATTGAAAATCGATATCTTCCGTTGTCGCCAGTTGTATCCAAGGGTATTGTGAAAAATCAGAGCAACACACTTCTGACGAGGTAATTGGAACCATTGGCTCTTGAATAACTTGAGTCGAAGAGCAGGCGGTTAAAGAAAGACCGATAAATAAGCTAAGTAATAATTTTTTGGTGTTCATCAAGACTCTCCATGATTCGACAAATAAACGCAAAAAGGCAGCCGATGTGGCTGCCTTTAATTTTAAAGTAATTAGAACCAGATTTCAGTGTGAACACCGATAATTGTTTCTGACTTACCATCTTTAATGCCAATTTGTTTAGCACTTGCTTCATCGTCAGCTGTAATGTAGCTCACGTATGGTTTGATTTGTGGGCGACCAAAGTAATCAGCGTTAACGGTAAATGCTGCAGCCAATTCAACGTTGATAATGTCACTCTTCAGATCATCACCTGTACGTCCCCAGTAACCTTCAGCGCCCTCTTCGTGAGCGTAAGAGCCAGTTGCTTCAAGACGAAGATTCTCATTTACTTTGTATGATGGTCGTGCGGCAACAATGTAGCGCTTAAGGTCTTTAGCGCCAAATAGCTCATCTAATGCAGCAAAGTATGTTATTTCAGAACCCATTTGCCAGTTTTCAGAAATATTTACCACACCACCAGAAGTGAAGAAAATTGATTCAGCGTTGTCATTTTTTGTATCTGTGCCTGCAGGATTCATAGCATTTCCAGACCAACTACCAAAGTTAACACCACGGTTTTGCGCTGCGCCTTTACCATAAGAAATTGCTGTTTGTGACCATCCATCTAAGCCATAATAACTGGAATTTAAGGTAATAGCTGCACCGATACCATCATCATGCGTTACGTTAGCTTGAGTGATGTATTTCAAATCAAAGTCTAAGCTACCAAAGCCAACATCAACGCCGTAGTAGTATAAATCATGTGACGTTAATGTATTTCGACCATCTGCACTTGGGCCATTGTTGATATCGCCATCCGTATCAGCAGCAACAATTGCAAAGCCAGCAGTATTTCCTGCAAGTTTAGTTTGGATACCAGCACCAACACCTGATGATTGTTTCCAGAATTCACCAGATAATGCACTTGCAGAACGGTTTAGGTAACGTTGGCCACCCCAGATAGACGTATTTTCACCTAAATAAGATAAGCCACCAATTTCAACATAAGTTTCTTTTACTTCAAATTGTGCTGTTGTGTTGGCTTTTTGGCTGCCAGGAGATGAGTAAGCGTAAGAGTTACCATTACCGTATTCAGAACGAACAACAAAGTCAGACCAAACACCATTAGCATGTTCAGTGTGTTTTTTGATTACGAATTCAACTTGGTTAGTACTTTTTCCGTGCGTACCTGCTGTTTTGTAATCTGGCTTACCAAATTCGGTATCTACTGTTTCGCCATCTACCATACGAAAATTCATTGACGCGTAACCGTGTACTTCCCAGCCATCTGAAATTACATCAGTCCCGTTCACTTTTTCAATTTTAGGTGCCGCGGCATCATCTCCAGAGGTAACGTCTAACGCTAAGCTGTTGTCAGCGAATGCAGTACTAGAAAGCAATGCGGTAGAAACAGCAGCGGCAAGCAATGTGTATTTATTCATTTTCATCTTAAAATCCTATTTCCTTTTTAGAGGATATTTTGATTTGAAAATGTTTACTCCCAAATTTAATTCCGAAACAAGGCAGTGTAGGAAAGAGAAGTAAACATTTATTCTCGTTATTGAACGGGAAGCAGATTAAAAATAAATCACAATGTTTAACTCCTCCTCTTTTTATAAAAGGGAGGGCGTAGAGCTAGGGATGAGAAAAAATAGCGATAGGTCTTCTGTTGATAATAATCACACTTGGTAGGGTGTATTCAGAATATAAATGAGATAGTGCTCACGTGAGAAGATATTTAAAAATAGGAATTAATGTAAAAATAGAGAAAATAAAGAAAATAGGAAATAATCAGAAATGTGATCTAGCTAATAATTGACCTCATTAGCTAGAAATAGTTCACTTTATATTCGATTATTTACATTTAGAAACCATCATTGATTTTGGTTTTCCTTGAGGATTAAATTCTAAACTCCATACATAATTACCATCTTCAGGAAGATAGATCGCGGTATCTTGGCCGTAGCCACCGTTAATCAATGCATTCGATTGGCCTAGTTTTGGTGATAATCCATCAACAGTGTATTGAGCTCCCCAGTCTTTTGTTGCGTATTGCATTTTATAAGGACCTCGTTTTTCGTTTATCACTACTTGATAGATACCGTTTCCTTTATATTGATAGGATCTAGGTTCTTTGTGGCCCCAGCGAGAATCTGAGAAATCACCTACAAGGTATAGAGTGTCTTTAATGGGCGCATTAGTAATAGGCATTGTCGGATTATCACATTGGGCCATAAAACCGGTGCCATATAGAGTAATTTCTTTTGCTTCTACTTTCGGGCCTGTAGGGTTTGGTTTTTCTATCTTTAAAAATCGGCTTTCGAAGTTAGATAACGAAATGGTATATATTCCTTCAATGGGAGTGAATACTTGGTTAGTTAATAAGTCGACTAAATTACCTTGTGAACCTATCTGTTCAGCTTTAAGAGAAAGCGTTTGGTTCTGCTTTTGAGTGCTAACCATGAATAAAATCGTATTATTTTCTGCTTGCTTATGATCTACATATACCGCCTTATTAGCGATAATATTGGTTCTGACACCTTCCGATAACGCGGGGTTTTCAATACGTAAAGTCATTAACTCTGAGACGTAGGTTTTTAAGTTAAGTTGGTCAGGTGTTAGTGTTGCAGTAAGGCCATGAATTTTGGCGGATGAGCGAGCGATGTGGTCATCACATACTCCTTTAATAGCACAAATGTCTTTATTTTCTTTGTTAGAGAAACCATCAACTTGATCGCCAATTTCATCTCCGTAATAAAGAGTGATAGGGCCGGTATAAGCTGCTTGGAATGAAAGGGCTGCTTTATGACGTAACCAATAATTCCTGTCACTTGGTTCTGCAATATCACCACGTTGTAATAAATCACCAAAGCGAACGACATCATGATTGCCTAGCATTAGGTTTGACGTTGCGTGTGAAGGATAGAGTTCATGCATTTGCATTCCTTCATTAAGCCAATCACCTCCTTTATTTCCTACACCACTCTCATTGACGGCAAAGGTTTCAGCGACACGAAAGCGTAAAGGAAAATCAAAAGCAGAGCAAAGCGCTGGGTTTTGCTCAGTACCATAACCTGTTTCTGTAATATAGCTTTCGTTATTCCAGATCTCAGCCACCATGTAACCGAGTGGGTTAACTTGTTCGCCTTTATTATTAATATACGTCGTGTTTTGTGATGCGTTATCAACGGCTTTTCTAATGTTTATCCAAGATTCAGTAGGGACTTGGTAAGCTTGATCTAATCGCCAACCATCAATCTTTAATTCGGATATCCAATAAGCTGCGACTTCAGAGTAAAAGTCTTCGCTCTCAGGATAGTCAACTGGATTATTGCTGCCACTCGGTAGTAAGCCTGATGGTGATGGTTTAATGAGGCCTTCTTTATGGTGACCAAATACACCATCAAATAAGACATACATTCCACGTTTATGCGCTTCTTCTACTAATTCTTTTGCTTTTTCGAGTGTTCCAAATCGTGGATCTATTTTAAAAAAGTCAGTAGCAAAATAACCGGTAGCATCGAGCTTATCTGCCCAATGATCTTGCCCCTCAATTGGAGCAGATTCAAAAATAGGCGTCATCCAAATGGTATTCATGCCAAGTGATTGAATATAGTCTAATGAATCAATGATCCCTTGCAGGTCGCCATTATGATGACTCGGACCATAGCCAGTACCGTGACCAATGTTTGGATCACCATCAACAAAGCTTTCCACCATAATTTGATAGATGCGTAAATGATTACTTTTTTCCATCATCTGTGGATTACATTGATAGGCTGAGGTTGTTTGTGTTGTTTCTGAGGTTGAACTACAAGCGCTCAGTAGGGAAGTAATAGCGAGTGCTATCGCTGTTTTTGCTATGTTATTTTTCACAGTTAATCCTTTATATTTATAGTAGGGCACTGTGATTGTTTATTAAGCAAGTAGAAATGTAATCCTCCTGATTTATAAAAAATGAGGAGGAGACAGGAGGCGGAGATGAAAGTTATTTACTCGTCGTCAAACGCTTCGAATTCAATGCCCATTGCGGTCATTAATGCTTTTGCTTCTGCAGGAATATCATCAGGGCGGTCTTTACGTAGATCTTCGTCTGTAGGTAAAGGTTGGCCTGTATAAGCATGAAGGAAAGCCTCACATAATAGTTCACTATTCGTTGCGTGACGTAGGTTACTTACTTGGCGACGCGTACGTTCATCAGTAAGGATTTGCAGTACCTTTGTTGGAATAGAAACAGTAATTTTTTTTACTTGTTCGCTTTTTTTACCATGTTCGGCATAAGGACTTAAATAGTCACCATTCCAATCAGCCATTGTTCACCTTCGTTCAGAATTATTGATGTTGAGTTAGAGTCTCTAATTCTAGCGATATTTACGGCTATAAGCAAAGATATATAGACGTCTAGAAGTATTGACGTCTCATTTTGTGGTGGTAAAGTAGAAGAATATAACTTATGGATTAGATTATACCACTGCTTAGCAGTTTGGAAGGGAAATTATGAGCGAGAGAAAACCGGCAACTATTGCAGTTCGTACTGGCATTGAAAGCGATTCACAACATAATGCGGTTGTGCCTCCTATCTACTTATCAACTAACTATAGCTTCCCTGAATTTGGTGATGTACCAAAGTACGATTATGCTCGCTCAGGAAACCCAACTCGAACACAACTAGAGACCACCTTATCTGATTTAGAGTGCGGTGCTGGTGCGGTTGTGACAAACTGCGGTACTTCAGCTCTTAATCTAATGGTTTCAGCTCTGCTTGGTCCTGATGATCTTATTGTTGCCCCTCATGACTGTTATGGCGGAACGTATCGCTTATTTAACACTCGCGCTAATAAAGGTGACTTCCAAACCTTATTTGTTGATCAATCGGATACTAAGGCTTTAGATGCCGCCATTGCTAAAAAGCCTAAACTTATTTTATTAGAGACCCCTTCTAACCCATTAGTTCGAGTGGTAGATATTGCTGAAATTTGTCAAAAAGCCGCAAAAGTAGGTGCTTTAGTTGCTGTTGATAACACTTTCCTTTCTCCTGTCTTACAGCAACCTTTAACGCTTGGTGCTGACTTTGTCCTTCACTCGACAACTAAATACATTAATGGTCATTCTGATGTTGTTGGTGGCGTATTAATCGCAAAAACACAAGCGCACGCAGATGATCTCGCATGGTGGGGGAATTGCATTGGTGCAACAGGCACTGCATTTGATAGCTACTTAACCTTACGTGGTATTCGTACCTTAGGTGCGCGTATGCGAGTGCATGAAGAGAATGCAATGGAGGTGCTGAAGTGCCTTCAAGAGGAAGCATTAGTAGGCACAATTTATCACCCAAGTTTACCTGAACATCCGGGCCATGATATTGCTAAACGCCAACAATCAGGATTTGGTGCAATGTTAAGCTTTGAGCTAAATGGGTCATTAGAGCAATTAAAAGTGTTTGTAAAAGAGCTTAAATATTTCTCTTTAGCTGAATCACTTGGTGGAGTAGAAAGTCTCATAGCCCATCCGGGTACCATGACCCATAGAGCGATGTCTGATGAAGCGCAAGCAGAAGCCGGATTGGCTCCAACACTATTACGTATTTCCGTTGGATTAGAAGACAGCCGAGATCTGATTGCCGATCTTAAACAAGCCTTCCTTGTAGCAGCAGGAGTGAAATAATGATAGGAGTCGTCACGCGCCAGTTACATAAATTTGGTGGTAGTAGCCTTGCTGATCCGGAGTGTTACCGTCGTGTAGCTACCATATTAAAAGAATATTCTCATGATCATGATTTAGTGGTTGTCTCTGCTGCGGGTAATACAACGAACCGAATTTTAGAATGGTTTGAGGCACTATCAAAAGATGGTCGCCTTGCGCATGAAGTATTGGGATCCTTACGACAATACCAACAAGGTTTAGTCTCTGAATTATTGACCGTTGAAAATGCAGAGCCATTGCTTGAGGATCTGCATAAGGAGTTGGTCGCTATTGGTCAATTACATGCACCTTTGACAGAAGTTCAGCAAGCGGATGTACTTGGTCATGGTGAAGTATGGTCTTCAAGATTACTTGCTGCTTATTTAAATCAAATTGATCTACAAGCTACTCCGCTCGATTCTCGTACTTTTTTACGCGCAGAGCGAGCTGCTCAGCCAGAGGTTGATCGCACACATTCTTGGCCATTATTCAAAGAGCAAATTGCTCAGCATCCTCATGGGCGTATTGTGATAACCGGGTTTATGGCTTGCGATCAAAAAGGAGAAACCGTTCTGCTTGGGCGTAATGGTTCAGACTATTCAGCAACAGTCATAGGCGCATTAGCTGAAGTTTCTCGCGTTACCATTTGGAGCGATGTCGCTGGGGTATTTAGTGCCGATCCTCGTAAAGTCGACGATGCGTGTTTATTGCCATTACTTCGTTTAGATGAAGCGAGTGAGTTAGCTCGGTTAGCTGCTCCTGTATTGCACAGTCGAACATTGCAACCTGTTGCCCAGAGTGCGCTTGATTTAAGTTTACGCTGCAGTTATCAACCAGAATCAGGTTCCACTCGAATTGAACGAGTATTAGCTTCTGGGCGTGGAGCGAAAATTGTTACGTCACTTGAAGAAGTGTACTTAATTCAATTAGGCTTTGGTCGAGGGCAAGATTTTGAACGTGCAAAACAAGAGGTCCTTTCCCTTCTTACTCGCTCTCAGCTTCAGCCTTTGGCTTTAGAAGCACAAGCGGATCAATTTACATTATTACTTGCTTATACCTCTGAAGTCGTCAATGAAGCATTAGACGTATTACAGAGCTCTGCTGTTCATGCTGAGATTAAACTCAAAGAAGGCTATTCGATGATCGCTGCCGTTGGGGCTGGCGTGACAAGCAATGCTATTCATAGCCATGGTTTCTATCATCAGCTAAAAAACTGTCCACTTGAGTTTGTGTGCGAATCTGAATCTGGGTTAAGTTTGGTGGCGATATTACGCACGCTAGATACTACGCCTGTGATCAATGGCATTCATACGCATTTATTTCAGGCTCAGAAGCGGGTTGCACTGGTTTTATGTGGGCATGGCAACATTGGATCTCAATGGTTATCTCTGTTTACTCAACAAAAACGTAATCTTGAAAAGCGTCATGGGATGCAGTTTTCTCTTGTTGGCGTAATTGACCGTCACCGCCATTGGCTGGATTTTGATGGATTAGAGAGCGCTGCGATAACGAAATGCTTTGATGATGAAGCAATTGCTTATCAAGAATTTTCTTGGATAGAACAGCTTGGTGCAATACAGGGTTACGATGATGTGCTGGTATTAGATGTCACAGCAAGTGCCGAGCTATCACAGCAATATACAAAAATTGCAGAGCAAGGTATTCATCTTATTTCTGCTAATAAAGTTGCAGGCTCAGCACCAAGCGATGAATATCAAGCTGTGATTGATGCATTTGCTAAAACAGGTCGTCATTGGCTATATAATGCAACCGTTGGTGCAGGCCTTCCGATTAATCACACAGTAAGAGATTTACGAGAAAGTGGTGATGAGATCCTTGCGTTATCCGGTATTTTTTCAGGCACCTTATCTTGGTTATTTCAGCAGTATAATGGTGATGTACCGTTTACAGAGTTAGTTGATCTCGCATGGCAACAAGGATTGACTGAACCAGATCCAAGAAACGATTTAGATGGTTCTGATGTCATGAGAAAGCTAGTTATCTTAGCTCGAGAGGCAGGGTTAAAAATTGAACCGACTCAAGTTAAAGTCGAATCTTTAGTGCCTACTGAATTAAAAGATGTCAGCTTAGACGATTTCTTATCAAAAGGAGAACTCATTAATATAGAGTTGCTCGAACGCTTAGAGAAAGCCAAAAAAGAACAGAAAGTATTACGTTATGTTGCTCGTTTAAATAAAGATGGCAGTGCGACAGTAGGCATTGAAGCCTTGTCTGAATATCATGCTTTAGCAAATTTATTACCTTGCGATAATATTTTTGCTATTGAAAGTAAATGGTATAAAGATAACCCATTAGTTATCCGAGGTCCTGGGGCAGGAAGAGAGGTAACAGCCGGAGCTATTCAGTCAGATTTAAATCGTATCTCTGCGCTTTTTTAATACCTTAAATAACCGTCTTATTATTTGAGCCATGTTATATAACATGGCTTTTTTGTACTCATTGTAAGAACAAACGGATTTAACACGTTTTTAGGTTATTTTATATTTTTTATCAGGTCCTTGTTTTATAGGGGCTTAGCTGCAATTAAGTTAAATTAAGCATAAATTAAAATTAAAATATTTTGCATGCTATGGATTTTGTAAATCTATTCAGTGATGATGGCCCTGAGTTGGCTAACATATATACGATAAATAGTTCGAAACATAACAATAATAAGCGTAGCCACTCATTCTTTAGCTATTAATTTTTTTGAATTAATTGATTCACTGCCGATTGAGAGAACCATAATGAATACGCCCAAAATTACCCCAATGCTTGGAGATATAGCAGGAAATAGTGTCAGTTCAGAACAGGTGCTGAGAAGTGTCGATTTAAATCTATTAACTGTATTTGATGCTGTGATGCAAGAGCAAAATATTACACGTGCGGCTCACAATTTAGGAATGTCACAACCAGCAGTAAGCAATGCGGTTTCTCGATTAAAAGTTATGTTTAATGATGAATTATTTATTCGTCATGGAAGAGGCATACAACCGACACAACGAGCTCGCCAACTATTTGCTCCAATGCGCCAGGCATTACAATTAGTCAAAAATGAATTGCCAAGCTCTACATTCTCTCCTGAAACATCAGCAAGACAATTTAAACTCTCTATTTGCAGTCCATCGGACATTCGTTTTGCTCCGCGCCTTATGCGAGATATTCAACAAAAAGCGCCCTATATAAACCTTAAGCTATCTGGTGAGCATGAATCTGATATCGCTCAAAAATTACGTTACCAAGAAGTCGATTTCGTTATTGATTATGTGCGCTTTGATCAGCCGGGATACATGAGTACCGAGTTATTTACTGATGAACTTGTGGTTGTAACCTCTGTAAATCATCCTCGAATTCAAGGAAGCATAACAAAAGATCAGTTGGCGAGTGAGAAACATGCCGTGCCAGCTCGTCTTGAGAATACCAAAGGTTTTGCCGATCATATTTACATGGACCCAATTTATGAGCAAGCTTATAAAGGGGCCAGTATCAGCAATATTCTTTATGTAGTTTCTCAATCAGAGTTGATTACCGTAGCACCACGATGGCTAGTAAACTCAATGCCAAATCGTGCTCAGTTATCGATTCTTGACTTACCATTAGAATCAAAAAGTATCAGTGGTTACTTAAGCTGGCACGATTCATACCAAAAGGACAAAGGGCATATTTGGATGCGTGACCAACTAATGCTTATTTGTGGTGAAGAAGTCGTAGCATCAAGTAAAGGAATGATGTTTTAGTTTACGGTATTAGAAATAGTATAAGTGTTTTAGGCAGTGTATTTACACTGCCTTTTTTGTCGGTGCTCATACGATATAAATAAAATGTAGCTTTTAAATAATTAAATTGTTAATAGCACACTCGTGAAATGGGTTTCACACAACAATACTTACATTTTATACAGAGAAACAGTTGCCTTTTTTGCCACCAATTGTACACTTTGTGCAGATTATAGCTTACAAGTGTAAGCCTAAAGGTGAATTCGAGATGACTATCCAAAACCCACATATTGTAAAAGAGATCCGCCAACATATTGCTAATAAGCCAAATACTACCGCATTGCGTGAACGTAAGTGCAGTATTTTAATTGATACTGAGTGCGAAGCGTGGAGTGATATTACTTGGGGGCAATTTGGTGAGCAAATGGATACATTATCATTAGCCCTATTAGCTCATGGATTGAAAGTACAAGAAAAGGTAGGGATATTTTCAAATAATATGCCTCGTTGGACGGTTGCCGACTTTGCAACGATGCAATTGCGTTCTGTACCTGTACCTATTTACCCAACAAATACACCAACTCAAGCGGCTTACATTATAAATGACGCTGATATTCGTATTTTATTTGTTGGTGAACAAGCTCAATATAATGCCGCCGTGGTTATTTTTGAGCAATGCCCTCAATTGACTCATATTGTAGCATTGAGTGATGATATTGATTTAAATGATCATCAAGCGGGTATCTCGTGGAATGATTTTGTTTCTAAAGCTGATGATATACATAAAGAGGAGCTTCAAGCTCGTCTAGATAGCGCTGAAATGGATGACTTACTGACATTGATTTATACCTCAGGTACAACCGGTGAGCCAAAAGGCGTGATGTTAGATTATATTAATGTCGGTTCACAGCTAGAGGCGCATAACACAAATTTAGCATTAACAGAAAAAGATGTGTCACTGTGTTTTTTACCTTTATCTCATGTGTTTGAGCGTGCATGGACGTTCTATGTGCTTTATAAAGGCGCAACAAATTGCTACCTACCAAATACAAACTTAATCAAAGAAGCGTTGATAGAAGTCAAACCAACAGTCATGTGTGCTGTTCCTCGTTTTTATGAAAAGATTTTCTCAACGGTTCATGAAAAAGTATCTCGTGCCCCCGCTCATCGCAAAGTGATGTTCACTTGGGCTGTAAACATGGGCGCGAAAATGTCAGCGTGCCAGCAAGAACAGCGTGAACCATCATGGCTACTTAAACAATCACATAAGATTGCAGATAAACTAGTATTGTCAAAGCTACGCATGATTTTAGGCGGTAAGATCAACTTTATGCCATGTGGTGGTGCAAAATTAGATGCGACAATTGGGCGTTTCTTCCATGCACTTGGCGTAAATGTAAAATTAGGTTACGGCATGACAGAAACCACAGCAACGATCTCATGCTGGGAAGATGGTAAATTTCATCCGGATTCTATCGGAACATTAATGCCTGGTGCCGAAGTTAAAATTGGTGAGAGCAGTGAAATTCTTGTTCGTGGCCCAATGGTCATGAAGGGGTATTACAATAAACCTGAAGAGACAGAAAGTAACTTTACTGAAGATGGCTTCTTAAAAACCGGTGATGCAGGTGAGTTTGACGCAGAAGGTAACTTATATATCACTGACAGAATTAAAGAGTTAATGAAAACGTCTGGTGGTAAATATATTGCACCACAAGTGATTGAAGGTGCGATAGGCAAAGATCACTTCATTGAACAAATTGCCGTTATTGCCGACACTCGTAAATTTGTATCTGCACTTATTGTTCCTTGCTATGACGCTCTAGAAGAGTACGCGAAAGAACTAAATATTGCTTACCATGACCGCATGGAACTAATAAAACACAGTGAAATCGTAGAGATGCTTGAAAAACGCGTAGCAAATTTACAAAAAGAATTAGCTCGTTTTGAACAAGTGAAAAAGTTTACTTTGTTGTCTAAAGAATTTTCGATGGATAAAGGCGAACTGACGCCAACTCAAAAACTACGTCGTAAAGTGATCAATGAGCGTTATCAAGACGAGATTGAAGAAATGTACGATGAGAAAAAAGATCAAAAAGGAAAGAAAGATAAATCATAACTAATCGTTATCCTTCTGAATAATAAAAGAAACCAGTCTTATATAGGCTGGTTTTTTTATATAAAAAAAATACCATTTCATCAATTTTATTTTATATAAAATCAGAGCCTTAGTTTTCAACCTTAAATATATCGATGATTTTAATAAAACACCTCTAGACCAACGTGCTAATAAAAGGTTAAAGTTGTTTCGTGATGGTGGTTTTTGTTATCAATAACTGTTATCTACATAGGATTTTAATTTAATTAATATCGGTTTAGGCTAAAAATAAGCCCTAACTATGTAAACCATGAACTTATCGATAATTCATTTCGTATAAGTTTAGGGTTTAAATGTCTGGAGATAAATATGGAAATGTTATCTGGCGCAGAGATGATCGTACAGTCTCTGATTGATGAAGGTGTTGAGCACATTTTTGGGTACCCTGGTGGTTCAGTGCTAGACATTTATGATGCACTACACATGAAATCTGAGGATATTCAGCATGTGTTGGTAAGACATGAGCAAGCCGCTACGCACATGGCTGATGGATTTGCTCGAGCAACTGGTAAACCGGGTGTGGTTCTTGTTTGTTCAGGCCCTGGAGCAACCAATACGATTACAGGAATCGCAACCGCCTATATGGATTCTATTCCGATGATTGTGCTTTCTGGAAACGTACCAAACAGCATGATTGGAACTGATGCTTTTCAAGAGTGTGACATGGTAGGTGTTTCTCGTCCGATAGTTAAACATAGCTTTTTAGTTAGAAAAGCCGAAGACATTCCTGAAATTATAAAAAAAGCATTTTATATTGCTTCAACAGGCCGTCCTGGACCTGTTGTTATTGATATCCCAAAAGATGTCATGAGCCCTGCGTTTAAATTCCCTTATCAATATCCGACGTCGATGTCATTGCGATCTTATAATCCAACGACAACAGGGCATAAAGGTCAGGTTAAAAAAGGCCTTAAAACCCTTTTAGCTGCAAAAAAACCAGTGCTGTATATTGGTGGTGGTGCTGTTATCTCATCAGCAGAACAACACGTTATTAAATTAGCAGAATCACTTAATTTACCTGTAGTCAGTACGCTTATGGGCTTGGGTGCTTTTCCTGGCACACATAAAAATGCATTAGGTATGCTAGGTATGCACGGTACCTATGAAGCGAATATGGCGATGCATAACGCTGATTTAATCTTTGGTGTCGGGGTGCGCTTTGATGATAGAACAACCAATAATTTAGAAAAATATTGTCCTGATGCCACTATCATGCATATTGATATCGATCCTTCATCTATTTCTAAAAATGTTCGAGTTGATGTACCTATTGTTGGCTCGGCAGAGGTCGTTTTAGAGTCGATGCTTAAATTACTTGTTGAGCAAGGTGGAAGTAATGATGAGGCAGCTTTAGAACAATGGTGGAAAGAAATTTCAGTATGGCAAGATAAAAAATGCTTATCTTACGAAACCTCACCTGACCGTATTAAGCCTCAACAAGTGATTGAAACCTTACATCGACTAACGAATGGTGATGCTTATGTCGCGTCTGATGTTGGTCAGCACCAAATGTTTGCTGCGTTATATTACCCATTTAATAAACCACGTCGTTGGATTAACTCTGGTGGCCTTGGCACCATGGGATTTGGCTTACCAGCCGCATTAGGTGTGAAGTTTACTCATCCTGATGAAGTGGTTGTGTGTGTCACTGGTGATGGCAGTATTCAGATGAACATTCAAGAGCTATCAACAGCATTGCAATACGATATTCCAGTTAAAATTATCAACTTAAATAACCGTTTCTTAGGTATGGTTAAGCAATGGCAAGATATTATCTATCAAGGTCGTCACTCTAATTCTTACATGACATCAGTACCTGATTTTGCTGCGATTGCAGAAGCTTATGGTCATGTTGGTATTCGAATCAACCATCCTGATGAGCTTGAATCTGGATTAGAGAAGGCGCTGTCATTAACAGAACGCCTGGTGTTTGTTGATATAAATGTAGATGAAACAGAGCACGTTTATCCTATGCAGATCAAAGGTGAGGCAATGGATAAAATGTGGTTAAGCAAAACGGAGAGAACCTAATGAGACATATTATTTCACTATTATTAGAGAATGAATCAGGTTCTTTATCACGCGTAGTAGGCTTATTTTCTCAGCGTGGTTATAACATTGAATCGTTAACCGTATCACCAACAGAAGATCCAACGCTTTCTCGCTTAAATATTACGACAGCAAGTGATGCGATGGAACTTGAGCAGATCCAGAAACAATTACATAAATTAATTGATGTAATTAAAGTTCAAGAAGTGACGGAAACTGAACATGTTGAGCGAGAGTTATTATTGGTTAAAGTGAAAGCCAGTGGTTTTGCAAGAGCAGAAGTGAAACGTACAGCAGATATTTTTCGTGGACAGATTGTTGATGTAACCAGTTCTCTATATACCATTCAGCTTGCTGGAACGTCAGAGAAGCTTGATGCATTTATTACAGCCGTCGCAGAGGTAACTGAAGTCGTTGAGGTAGCAAGAAGTGGCGTCGTTGGCATTGCTCGTGGAGAAAAATCACTAAGAGTGTAACCCTGTAGTCGTTTCCCTTATTTAGTTACCATTGTTTAATAGAGCCTTCTTTTATCATACAAGAAGGCTTTATTGTTAATGCTATAAAGCTACATAAAATGGAAAGTTGTAAAGTGATTGTATGGAATAATATATGCCTAACAAGAAAGTAAAAATAACAGTGTATTCCGCATGTGTATATTTGTGTTTCTCTATAATAACAGCACTGTTTTTTTATAATGATTTCCTGAAGAAAAAAACAGTTGCTATTGAGCAAATCAAAAAAGAATCGACTCGACAATTGGCTTATAGCCATCATGAATTCAATGAACTTACTAATCGTATAGCTAACACATTAGATCTCGTTTCTAAAAGTCGTCCTTTATATGATTATTTTTTATACCCTTCCTCACGTGTTCAGCAAGCGGTTGAATCCTCTTGGCTTCGTCTTATGCAAGTTGAAAAGTTCTTTTCAACGTTGGAGTTAGTCAATGAGAATGGAGACAGTTTATTTTCATTTACTTATGATGTGGATACTGGAAAAACCATAAAACAGATAACCGGTGAGCAAGCAGTTAACGATTTACACTTAAAGACACTTACCCAGCTACCTGAAGGGCGTATTTTTTCTGAAGGGGTTATTCTTAATCATAAATTAGCAAGCTCAGGAATATATAAACCAATGATGCAGATATCTATCCCTATTGATATCTCCGGTGTAAGAAAGGGGTATGTATTAGCAGAGTTAAGTGATTCTAGTATCGTTAATGTAGTAAGGTTTTCACCAACACTTAGTATCTCACCTTCTATTGTTAATCAAGATGGTTATTATCTTTTAAGTGATAAACCTGAAGAGATATTTGGCCATTTAGTTAATGGTAGAGAAGACAAAACACTAAAAGAAGAAAAACCAGAACTGTGGAATATCATGTCAGAGGTGCAAGTTGGCAGCACTTATTTAAACGGTAGCATTTATTCTTTTTATCGTTTTTCTATTGATAAAAGGTACCCTAATAAAGGCGCTTATTTTTTACTTAGTTATCCTGAGAAGGCGCTTGAAAAGTCTTTTTATTACCTAAAAGTAGAGGTGGTAGAAGAGGCTGCCATTGTTTTTCTATTGCTCGGTTTAATTGTTATTCCTTTAGGGATCTTATTAACGTCATGGGATAGGTCAAACCTAGATAGCCAGTTAGCAAAATCGGCATTGGAGGGGATGTCAGCAGTTGTTATCACCGATAAACATCAGCGTATTATTAAAGTAAATACGGCATTCACTTCAATTTCTGGTTTTACATCAGATGATTCTATAGGGAAAAGTACTTTTGATGTATTGGTGTCACACTGTGAACAATCTCAGAAAAGACTGAATAATTGGAAACAAGTGGAAGAACTTGGAGCGTGGCAAGGTGAAATTGATGTATTAGGAAAGAACCAAGAAGAACTAAGTTTATTAGTTAGAATACAATCAGTTATGAACAAAAGAAACGAAGTTCAGTATTATATTATTTCTTATATTGATATTACACAGCGAAAAATATTAGAAAAAGAGCTACGTTATCTAAGTGAAAAAGATTCACTTTCTGATTGCTGGAATCGACGTAAATTTGAATTTGAATTAGAAAATCAGATGCTATTAACCAATCGTTATAACCCTGTACACCAATGCTGTTTAGCCATTTTAGATATTGATTGGTTTAAACGTATTAATGATACTCTTGGACATGAAATTGGTGATGAAGTCATTAGGTTGGTTGCCAGAGTATTGAAAGATGGCAGCCGAGAAACTGACTTTGTGGCTCGAATAGGTGGTGAAGAATTTGCGATTATCATGCCGCATACGGAATTAAAAGATGCAGACATGGTCATTAACCGACTTCGTATTGCCGTTTCTCGTTTAGATGAGTACCAAGTAACCATTAGCGGAGGTTTAACGGACATTAATCTCTCTAGAGAAAACGCTTACAAGTGCGCAGATCTTGCTTTGTACGAGTCAAAAGCGAATGGAAGAAATAAGGTTTCAGTGTGTACAAGCGTGGCTGATTTAGCCTAAGTTTACGATTTACTCATTAGACTAAAGTCTAAGTTTGTCTATACTTACTTTCATCAATAAATAAGTCTGTAGTAGGATACTAATATCAACTCATCATTGGTATGAAAGCATAAAAAGGAGAGCTCAACAGGCTAAGTATGATGTGAGGTTTCTATGTTTACTGACTTTTTAGTAAGGCTTACTGTAGGAAGTTTGGCTGTTTTAGGTTTTAAGTTGAGTGCGATTTACTTCCTATTAATGGTGCTATTAATTAGCACTCATAATAAAGAATTTTTCGGATGGTAATAAAAACCAGACATTGTCTGGTTTTTTCTTTCTATTTTTGTATTTAAGCCGAAAAAGAAGCTGATAACATATCCATTGTTTTTAAATAGTAATTATCTAGAAGTTCTATGGATCTATTTGAATTACGAGATAAAGCGAGCTTCATTAGAGCTTCATGATCTTCTAGGTAGTTGATTTGTGATTGATAAATGCTTTGGTTATCAGATTGTAGGTGATGATAGCGCTTAATTTGATTTGTTAATTCTTGATGAAATTTATACATAATAGGCGCATTAGCACCTTCAATGAGCGCACTGTGGAATGCTGAATGGCGATCTTCCCATTCTTTCAATACATTAACTGATGACTCTTCTAGACTTACTTTGCTTAATTTATGAAAGCTAGTAAGAATGTTTAATTCCCAAGCTTCATCACCATTTAAAATAGATTTTTCAAGTAAAACCTTGCCAACAACTCGTAAACCTTCAAATAGATCTTTTAACTCTTCTTCGGATATAGAGGCTACCCAACAGCCTTTTTGAGGTTCTAATGTTACGTATTTATTCCAAGATAACTGCACAAGAGCTTCACGAATAGGGGATGCTCCAACGTGGTAACGTTCTTTTAATTCGGCAACAACTAATTTTTGACCAGGTATAAGATCGCCATTAAGGATATCTTGATAGATCATTTTTGATACTTTATCTGTAAGGGTTGGACTAGACACAATAGGCTCTCTTATAAATTCGTATTATTTATGAAAGACATGTAAAACAACATACCGTCACAAATACTGTTATTTATTTGTAGTATATCGTGTTGTATCTATGGCGCAATAAATTTCATAAAAAAAGAGGGCCAAGGCCCTCTTTTATTGAACGTATTGTTAAAGCGATCTAAATAGTCGAATTATAGTACGTGTACAGATGCTGTGTTTGTTGTGCCTGATGGAACTAGAGCACCAGAAACCATAACAACGATGTCGCCTTTCGCGCCGATACCAGACTCAAGAGCTAGTTCTTTACCGCGTAGGTAGAATGCATCAGTACTGTCGATAGAATCAACAACCATTGGTGTAATACCTTTAGAAAGACAAAGCTGTGCAGCAGTCTTAGTATTAGTTGTTACAGCGATGATTTTAGCTGTTGGGAAGTATTTACGGATTGAGCGAGCTGATTTACCAGCTTCAGTAGCAACAACGATAACAGGAGCGTTTAGTTTCTCTGCTGTATCTACTGCACCTTTACACACAGCTTCAGTAATACGTAGACGTGGGCTGTCTAGACGAGAGCCTAGCTCTGCTTTTAGTGCTGAATCTGTACGAGCACAGATTTGAGCCATGATAGTTACCGCTTCAACAGGGTATTTACCTTTAGCTGATTCACCAGAAAGCATTACTGCATCTGTACCATCCATGATTGCGTTAGCAACATCACCCGCTTCTGCGCGTGTTGGACGTGGGTTTTTGATCATAGAATCAAGCATTTGAGTTGCAGTGATTACAACTTTACGTGCACGGTTACATTTTTCGATCATCATCTTCTGAGCGAAGATTACTTCTTCAACTGGGATTTCAACACCAAGATCGCCACGAGCAACCATGATACCGTCAGAAGCTTCTAGGATTGAATCGAAGTTATCAACACCTTCTTGGTTTTCGATCTTAGAGATGATTTGAATGTTCTCGCCGCCATTAGCAACAAGAAGTTCACGGATTTCTTTAACGTCTTCTTCTTTACGGATGAAAGAAGCAGCAACGAAATCAACACCTTGCTCACAACCAAATTTAAGGTCAGCTTTATCTTTTTCAGAAAGAGCAGGAAGTTGAACAGAAACACCAGGAAGGTTAACACCTTTGTTTTCGCCTAGGTCACCGTTGTTAAGAACTTTACATTTAACTTCAGTTTCAGTTGTCGCAACAACTTCCATTTCGATTAGACCGTCATCAACAAGGATAGTGTTACCAACTTCAAGATCTTTAGCAAAGCCTGGGTAAGTAACAGCAACAACGTCTTTGTTACCAACAACAGAAGTATCTGTTGTGAATGTGAAGTCTTGACCTGCAACTAGAGCAACATCGTCGCCGTTTTCTAGTTTGATTGTACGGATCTCAGGACCTTTAGTATCAAGAAGAATAGCAAGTTGCTTGCCAGTGTTTTTCATTACTTGACGTACGTTATCAATACGTTGGCCGTGTTCTGCGAAGTCGCCGTGTGAGAAGTTTAGGCGCATAACGTTCATGCCAGCATTTGCTAGTTCAGTTAGTTTTTCAACAGATTCAGTTTTTGGGCCGATCGTACAAACGATTTTGGTCTTTTTCATGTGAGAAATCTCTCCAGATGAGTATATTTAAAATGATAAACGCAGTAATGCTCAGCCAATGTTTGAAGTGTTGAAAAATTACAACAGTTTGTTCTTCATAAAACACGATAGCTAAGCATTGAAATTCAATAATTACCTGTATTTTAGCTCGAAAAGAGTAATGGATTATTGATTCAGGTAAACAATTTGTACTTTAATCACAATATTAAAAACAAATTTACATTACTCGACATAATTTCGAACATGTCTTTTTCGTAAGTTTCTATCTATTTTGACGCAAATTCTAACAGCAAAAGTCGTGAAGATCACTTTCTAGTTAGTATGATCTTTGGCAAATATTTATTTTATTACTCGAAATAAAAAAGGCGCATTAAGCGCCTTTATATTATTGATTTTCAATTGGTTGATATGCTTTAAGTTTTTGCATACCTTTAGCTAACTTAACGAACCAAGTACCAATAGCAAGGACAGAGATTACTGCACCAACAATTGGAATTGCAGCATAAACTTTATCAAGGACAGAGCTGTCTACCCAATAATCAAGACCCGCAGCCATACCACTCATTGTTGCAGCTGTTACTGCTAGAACAACGAAAAATGTTAGGAAAAGAAAAAAACTTTTAATGATCGCGTAGTAATGGCTATCAATGACTTCATCATTTGTGCCCTTATTCATTTGGTAGCCTGCATAAATAATCGCAACAATACCTGAAGCCATAAGAGTAATTGGAGTTAGTAGGCTTGCGATATAAGCAAACCAAATACCATTATCTGTTTTCTTTGACATAATATTTGTCCAGTAATGAAATGAATACTTGCAAGTATATACCTTATTTTTATTATGGGAATATACTTGCGAAGTTGTGATGTTTATTTCAGCATTCTTTTTAAGATTTTTCCTGTCGCTGTCATTGGCAGAGCTTCAACAATATCAAGATGTTTAGGACATTTATAATCAGCTAGCTGTTCTTTACTCCACTTGATTAACTCTTTTTCTGAAATAGAGTGACCCTCTTTTAAAATCACAAATGCTTTAACCTCTTCGCCAAAACGAGGATGCTCAACACCAATCACAGCAACAAGGTGAACTGAAGGGTGCTTCATATACACTTCTTCTACTTCTCTTGGGTAAATATTGTAGCCACCGCTAATAATTAATTCTTTTAAACGGTCAACGACATAGATATAGCCTTCATCATCGAAGCGAACAATATCACCGGTATGAAGCCAGCCATCTACTATTGTTTTCGCTGTTTCTTGTGGTTTTTTGTAATAACCTTTCATTACATTATGGCCACGGATAACTAATTCACCTTCTTGGCCTGTTGGAACTTCATGGCCATTTTTATCGACTACTTTCATGGTTACACCAGGTAATGGTTGCCCAATACTTCCCGGCTTACGTTCAAACTCTAGATGATTAAATGCAGCAACAGGTGAGGATTCTGATAAACCGTAACCTTCAATAACAGGCACTTGTAGCTTCTCTTCAAATTGTTTCAATATTTCTACAGGCATAGAGGCGCCACCTGAGATTGCCACCTTCAGAGTTTGTGCTATTTCTTTAAGATAAGCACCTGGGTGTTTTTCTGCATAAGCTAATAGACCGATAAACATGGTTGGAACACCTGCTAAGTGTGTCACCTTATGTTCATGTATCTGTTGAATAACTGTCTTTGGTACAAAGCGAGGAATAAGAACTAAAGCGCTACCAGCAAGGATGGAGGTGTTCATTATCAGTGATTGACCAAAAGTATGAAAAAGAGGAAGTATAGCAATACTAACATCAGTGCCCTTTTGGTTGGTTAATGCTTGGCAAGCCTGTGCATTACATAACATATTACTTTGGCTTAATTCCGCCCCTTTTGCAGCCCCGGTTGTTCCTGATGTGTATAGAATTACACAACTGTCTTCTGCAGAACGATACACCGTTTCAAAGGTCTTTCTGCCTGTTTCTAACCATTGATTAAAAGAGTGCGCAGCTGTCGGTTTTTGAGAGTCTGGTGTGGTTTCGATAAGGATAAAGTGTTCACAAAAATCGGCTTTTGTGTAGCCTTCATAACCAAATTGGCCGATAGGCATTGCGTCAGAACCTTGATATGAAATCAGAGCTACGGCATCGGAGTCTTTTAAATGGTAAGCAACTTCATCACCTTTTAGCATGACATTTAAAGGAACGACAACAGCGCCTATTTTTTGAATCGCATAATAGGCAATAACGAATTCTGGCGTATTAGGGCAAGAGAGGGCGATTTTTTCATTTGGTTTAATATTTAACTGACTTAGATGATCCGCAATGGCGTTCACTTTTTGATTTAATTCTTGATAAGTAATTTTCTGATCTTGAAGGATTAAAGCGATATTGTTTGGACGAAAAGTGGCGTTGCGCTCAAGATTATTGGCTAAATTGTACATAGTTAACCTTTATTGTTATTAGTAAATATTGAATATCTGGAAGTGTATATCAAGAAAGAAATAAAAGCAGAGAGGAAAAAAACATTTTATTCGTTTATTAAGAATAAGAGCAAAGGTTGAGAGACCAATGCTCCATTTTGTGACTAGAACTTATAAGAAGCACCAAGATATAAAGAGTCTAATGCATAGAGATTGGTCTCTGAGTCATACCCATTCGTTGACTCATATTCAACCGCATACATATCCATTTCATAAGCTGCTCGAATTTGAACGCCGCCTAATGCTTTTGGTGTGTATTCAACACCAAATCCAAACTTAAAGGCCGCTCCGTTATCGTCGGTTAATTGATCTTCAGTTTGATTTAAATCTAAACTCGACATACCAACTAAACCAAAAGGCCTAAGACCATTATCAAAGGTGTATCCTAAGTTTGCTGCTAAGGAAATAGACGTTGGCTTCATTGAATAACTACCAATTTTCGCTTTGGCTGTACCATAGTCAGTATACGTTCCTTCAATACCTACTATTTTATTGAATTGATAGCCTAGATAAATTTTTGTTGAGTTGCCATCAGCTTCTGCAGAGAGAAGGTTATTATTATTGTCATTCCAAGCGTCTTCCTCTGAATAACCAAATGAGCCGAAACCTGCTCCAACATAAAAGCCATTAACTTTAGGTTGATCGTTAGCAAGAGCATAAAAAGAGGTACTGGAGATAAGAAGGGATAAAAGTAGTCGTTTCATTGATAGCTCCATGATCAAAGTAATTATCAATCAGTATAGGTAGCTTTATTGAATATCCAAATTATTAATGCTTTTTTGTGAGCCATTGATAGTGCAATTGGTTCTTTGATAGTGCTATTTGCTATTTTTCATTGAACGAGAGATCTTGAATAATAGTATTCGAATAATTTCTAGGATGGAGTATATGAATAAAAAAGGATTATTAGCGATTGTTATTGCATTGATTATTGCAGCCGTATGTACTTCAGGGTTGATGAGAGCAGCAATAGAATTATCTATATTTTTACTCTTGGTGGGCTATTTATTAATCATCAAGAAAAAGAAGATAAATTAAAAAAGCAAAAAGGCTGATAAGTAAAAATACTTATCAGCCTTTTCTAATTTGGTGGCCCCTCCCAGATTTGAACTGGGGACCGAACGATTATGAGTCGTGCGCTCTAACCACTGAGCTAAGGGGCCGTTGTAGGTGGTGATTATAGGGGAAGATGAAAACAGTGTCTAGACATAAGGCGTCTGCTTTTTAATCACTTGATTGAAAATATGCATCCAGATCGAAAAAAGGTGAGCCTAAGCCCACCTTTTTGATTCTATTAACAAATAATTATGTTTAATTATTCGTCTAAGAAGCTACGTAATACTTCTGAACGACTTGGGTGACGCAATTTACGAAGTGCTTTCGCTTCGATTTGACGAATACGCTCACGCGTTACATCAAACTGCTTACCTACTTCTTCAAGAGTATGATCGGTATTCATATCGATACCAAAACGCATACGAAGTACTTTTGCTTCACGAGGAGTTAGGCCTGCAAGAACGTCGTTAGTTGCAAATTTCAAGCTTGTTGAAGTTGCAGAATCAACTGGAAGTTCAAGGGTGTTATCCTCGATGAAATCACCTAGGTGTGAATCTTCATCGTCACCGATTGGTGTTTCCATTGAAATTGGTTCTTTAGCGATCTTCAGAACCTTACGGATCTTGTCTTCAGGCATTTGCATGCGCTCTGCAAGTTCTTCTGGTAATGGTTCACGGCCCATTTCTTGTAGCATTTGACGCGAGATACGGTTCAGTTTATTGATCGTTTCGATCATATGAACTGGAATACGGATCGTACGTGCTTGGTCAGCGATTGAACGAGTGATCGCTTGACGGATCCACCATGTTGCATAAGTAGAGAACTTGTAACCACGACGGTATTCAAATTTATCTACTGCCTTCATTAGACCAATATTACCCTCTTGGATAAGATCTAGGAACTGAAGACCACGGTTCGTGTATTTCTTAGCAATAGAGATAACAAGACGTAAGTTTGCTTCAACCATTTCTTTTTTCGCACGGCGAGCTTTAGCTTCACCGATAGACATACGACGGCTGATGTCTTTGATGTTCTCTACAGGTAAACCTGTTTCTTTTTCGATGCTGTCTAGTTTAGAGATTGAACGACGAATGTCTTCTTCGTAACGCTTTAAACGCTCAACGTATGGCTTGTCTGAAGCCATGATCTCATCAAACCATTCAATCGATGATTCGTTACCAGAGAAAAGTGAAATGAATGATTTTTTAGGCATTTTGCCGTATTCCACACACATACGCATAACTAAGCGCTCTTGTGTACGAACACGATCCATGCTGCCACGCATTTCTTTTACTAGGTAATCAAACTGTTTAGGGATCAGCTTGAATTCACGGAATACGTCAGTAAGCTCGCCAATCGCTTCGCGTGCTTTTGCGTTATCACGGCCATGCTCTTCAAAAGCAAGCTGCATATTGTGATAAGAAGTACGAAGCTCTGTAAATTTCTCCAAAGCAAGCTCTGGGTCAATACCTACATCTTCTTCTTCTTCGTCTTCAGTTTCTTCACCATCATCATCTTCATCGTCTAGATCAGATTCACTCAGTTCTGAGCCGATGTGTGTTGCTGTTGGTGCTGCAGAACCATCATCATTTGGATCAACAAAACCAGAAATGATATCAGTAAGACGAATCTCTTCAGCTTGAACTTTATCAAATTGTTCTAATAGGTATGAAATAGCGCCTGGGAATTCAGCAACAGAGCACTGAACTTCATTGATGCCTTCTTCAATACGCTTGGCGATGTCGATTTCGCCTTCACGAGTAAGAAGTTCAACGGTACCCATTTCACGCATGTACATACGAACCGGATCCGTTGTACGGCCAATTTCACTTTCTACACTTGATAGTGCGGCTGCAGCGGCTTCTGCTGCATCTTCATCAGTTACGGCATCATCATCATTTAATGACATATCATCAGCATCAGGTGCGGTTTCTACCACTTTGATACCCATGTCATTGATCATTTGAATAATATCTTCAACCTGCTCAGAATCTACAATTTCTTCTGGTAGGTGATCGTTAACTTCTGCGTAGGTCAGATAGCCTTGTTCCTTGCCTTTGATTACAAGTAATTTTAGCTGTGACTGCGGATTTTGATCCATAGACGGTATCCTACTTCTGGTCTGTGTGAAGGAATTAGTATGCGAAATGCAAACCATTAATAATAGCAAATGTATCTATTTATGACTACTGAGTAATCATTTATCACACCATAATCTTGGTGTATGGCTTAAACAGGACTAGAGGTATTTAGACGAGACGGTTAATAACTAACTCAGCTAACTCTCGTTTTTCTTCGACTGATAAGCCGACGCTTCTTTCTTTAGTCTGTAAAGCTTCCACTTGCTTTTCGATGCACTGGGCCAATACTTTGTCCAATGAATCTATAAATAAATCTTGTATGTTATCTTGGTCTATTGGGAGTTCCCAAGCAGCCAAGCGTGATAATAATTTCTCATTATTATCACCACGCCAATATTCTAATAATTGGCCTGTAGTTATATGGGGATTATGTCGACAGTTTTCAAGTAATTGAAGAAATAAACTTAATCCTGGAAGTGGTATTTCTTTTACACTGTCTAAATCTGGCACCAACTGAGTCAAATTTGGATTTTGTAGCAAGAGAGTTATTACTTCACGCATTGGTGTGCGTTTTATCTCAGGTTGTGCGAGTCGTTTTGTTTCTGGAGCACCTTGTTTAGATATTAGTTGCTGTAATTGACTTTCATCCATAATTCCAAGCGTTTTGCCAAGTTGCTCACGTAAATAGAGGCGTAAGGTGCCGCCTGGTACTTTATCAATAAGAGGAACCGCAAGTGTCGTCAGCTTGGCTTTCCCTTCTCGGCTGCCAGTATCAACTTGGTCGACTAAGGTTCTAAACATGAATTCAATTAAGGATTCAGCGCTGGCTATTTCTTGTTCAAAAGCAGCTTTACCGTGTTGGCGAATATAAGTATCAGGATCTTCACCATCCGGTAGGAACATAAATTTAAGCTGACGACCATCATTTAAGTATGGCAGTGCTTGTTCCATCGCTCGCCATGCTGCTTCTCGGCCCGCTCTATCTCCATCATAACAACAAACAACGGTGCTTGTTTGACGGAAAAGAAGTTGCATGTGATCGCCAGTAGTTGCAGTACCTAGAGAGGCGACCGCATAATCCACCCCAAATTGGGCCAATGCAACCACATCCATATAGCCTTCGACAACAAGGGCTTGTGGTAAATCTTTATAAGCTTGCAGTGCTTCGTATAAACCATAAAGCTCTTTGCCTTTATGGAAAATAGGTGTTTCAGGTGAATTTAAATATTTGGGAGTGCCTTCACCAATTACTCGTCCACCAAAGCCAATTACGCGACCTCGACGATCTCGAATTGGAAACATAACTCGACCACGGAAGCGGTCATAACGGCGGCCATTATCGCTTTCAATTAACATCCCACCACTGACTAAAGCATCTTGTGACGCTTTATCTCGGCCGAAGTTTTTCTTCACTAATTCCCATTCATCAGCAATATAGCCGATACCAAACTTCTGTACTATTTCACCAGAAAGTCCACGATCTTTTAGATAATTAATGGCATGAATATTAGCGGCGGATTTTAATTGGGAGCAATAAAACTGACTGATACCGCCCATTAAATCGTAGAGGCTACGTTTTTGTTCAGTACTGGCTGTTGGGCCTGAAGGGGCATTAAATCCACTGCGTTGTTCGCGAGGAACATCAAGACCCAGCATAGAAGCAAGTTCTTCGATGGCTTCAACAAACTCTAAGCGGTCAAACTCCATAAGGAAGTCAATTGCGTTGCCATGAACACCACAACCGAAGCAGTGATAGAATTGTTTTTCTTGGCTAACAGAGAAAGAAGGGGATTTTTCATTATGGAATGGACAGCATGCACCGTAGTTTTTCCCTTGTTTTTTCAGTTTTACTCTTGCGTCAATAATATCGACAATGTCGTGTCGATTTAAAAGCTCATCAATAAAACTGCGAGGGATATGTCCAGCCATTTTTCTTTTCCTGTAGATACAAACAAGCCGTGCATATCTAAAGATAGCACGGCTTGCTTTATAAATAGAGTATTATTAAGCCAGTTTAGAACGAACTAATTGGCTTACTTTACCCATGTCAGCGCGGCCTTGGATTTGAGGTTTTAACACGCCCATCACCTTGCCCATATCTTGCATTCCTTCAGCACCTGATTCTGCAATTGCTTTGTCTAATAACTCGGCAACTTCTTCATCGGTAAGTGCTTGTGGCATGAAATCTTCAAGCACTGTAATTTCAGCACTTTCTTTTTCAGCAAGATCATCACGACCAGCGGCAGAGAACTGCGATACTGAATCACGACGTTGTTTAACCATCTTAGTTAAAACAGCGATAATATCATCGTCAGACAAAGTTGTATGACCATCGATTTCACGTTGTTTTATTTCAGATAAAGCTAAACGAATAGTGCCAAGGCGTAATTTATCCTTGGCTTTCATCGCTAACTTTTGCTCGTCTTTGAGTTGTTCAATTAGAGCCATAACTTAATCCTAATTAAATTTAGGTAAGTTATTAGTACAGGCGAACGCGACGTGCGTTTTCGCGAGACAGCTTCTTAGCGTGACGCTTTTGAGCTGCTGCTTTAGCGCGTTTACGTACTGTAGTAGGTTTTTCGTAATGCTCACGACGGCGAACTTCAGAAAGAACCCTTGCTTTTTCGCAAGAGCGTTTGAAACGACGTAGTGCAACGTCGAACGGTTCGTTTTCACGTACTTTAACTACTGGCATATGCCTTTCACCTCAGGTGTTAGTCAATTCGCTGGTAGTTATAATTAACCAGCTATTATTCAAATTGGTGCCGAATTTTAATCCGATCAAGACGTTTTGTAAAGTACTCTTGATTAAGAATTGAGTAATTTCTTTGTTTATTTTGTCTTCTCTAGCGATCAGGTCGCTTGAGGTCGTGTAATGATGAAGGTAGTATGGCGATAAATTAACAGGTAACTGAGAAAAATATGCGAATTTTAGGCATTGAAACCTCGTGTGATGAAACGGGTATTGCGATTTATGATGATGAAAAAGGGCTATTAGCTCATCAACTGTATAGCCAAGTAAAACTGCACGCAGATTATGGTGGTGTCGTACCTGAATTGGCCTCTCGTGACCATGTTAAAAAGACGATCCCTTTGATTCAAGCGGCATTAAATGATGCAGGTCTGACTAAAGATGACATCGATGGTATTGCATATACTGCAGGTCCTGGGCTTGTTGGTGCATTATTAGTTGGCTCTACGATTGGTCGAAGCATTGCATATGCGTGGGATGTTCCAGCGATTCCAGTTCACCACATGGAAGGTCATTTACTTGCACCAATGCTTGAAGATGTACCACCGGAATTCCCATTTGTTGCTTTGCTTGTGTCTGGTGGTCACACCATGATGGTTGAAGTAAAGGGCATTGGTGAATATCAAATTTTAGGTGAATCTGTGGATGATGCTGCTGGTGAAGCGTTTGATAAAACAGCTAAATTAATGGGGCTAGATTACCCAGGCGGACCGTTATTATCAAAACTGGCTGAGAGCGGTACAAAAGGACGCTTTAAGTTTCCTCGTCCTATGACAGATCGTCCAGGTTTGGATTTTAGCTTCTCTGGTTTGAAAACATTTGCTGCGAATACGATTCGTGCGAATGATGATGATTTACAAACTCGTGCTGATATTGCGTTTGCTTTCCAAGAAGCGGTTGTTGATACATTAGCAATTAAATGTCGTCGTGCATTAAAACAAACGGGCATGAAACGTTTAGTAATGGCTGGTGGTGTCAGTGCGAATAAATACTTACGTCAAGAGCTTGAAGTGATGATGAAAAAAATTGGTGGAGAGGTGTTCTACCCTAGAACTGAATTTTGTACCGATAATGGTGCGATGATCGCTTATGCGGGTATGCAACGTCTGAAGAATGGTGAAACAACGGATTTGGCGGTTCAAGCTAAACCTCGTTGGCCAATAGATCAGTTAGAGCCAATTAAAAAATAAGATGATCCATTTAGATCATAAAAGATCGTTATCTATATAAAGGGGCTAGTTAGTCCCTTTTTCTTTGCCAAATTTTCTTTTCTTCACCGGCAAAGAAGCGGCGTATATTTTCATGATGCTTGAGAACGATTAAGCAAGAAAGCATAGCAACAGGTAGCGTGTATTGAGGTTTTACAAACCAAGTGAATAAAGGGGCAAGTAACGCGGTAAGCATCGAGGCTAAAGAAGAGTAGCCAGTGACTAATATCGTAATAACCCAACTACCAAATAACATTCCTGTTAAATCCAACCCAATTGGAGCAAGTGCGCCAAGGGCCGTTGCGACTCCCTTTCCCCCTTTAAAATGAAAAAATAACGGATACATGTGACCTAAGCAGGCCGAAATAGCAATGATGCCTAATAGAAGAGGGTTAATCTCAAGAAAGTAGCCTCCCCAAACCGGTAGCATACCTTTTAATATATCACAGAGAAGAACCAAACCAGCGGCACCTTTACCACCGAGACGATAGACATTGGTCGCGCCAGGGTTATGAGAACCGTATTTTCTAGGGTCAGGTAACCCTTTCAATCGACAAATTAAAACCGCACTAGAGATCGATCCTAGCAGATAGGCGATGATGATCATAATTAGTGCAAGAGGGGTCATGAATGAGCCTTTATTTAAGTGATCAGGAGCGAACAAAAATCATTTTTATAGTATATTGCTGAACATATCGAGCAAGGTAATATCAATATTACGTTGTTTTTCTTTTGATGGGTATCCGACCTCTTAATAAAAAGTGTGATCAAAGATGGATTTAGTATTTATAAAACAGCTTGAAGTTATTACAACCATTGGTGTTTATGAATGGGAACAAGGCATTAAACAAAAGCTTGTATTAGATATTGATATGGCTCATGACAATAAACCTGCAGCAGCATCTGATGATGTTCAACATTGTTTAAACTACGCAGAAGTGAGTGAGGCGGTGACGGCTCATATTCAAAACGGTCGCTTCTTATTAGTTGAGCGTGTTGCAGAGGAGATCGCAGATCTTATTATGACGCGTTTTTCAGTGCCTTGGATCCGCATTCATTTATCTAAACCAGGTGCAGTGGTAAATGCACACAGTGTTGGGGTTGTGATTGAGCGAGGAAGCAAATGATCACAACTTATATTGGTATTGGCTCCAATATTTCTCCTGAAAAAAATGTAAAAATAGCCATTGATGAATTACATCAACTTGGTGAAGTAACAAAAGTGTCAACGGTATATGAAGCTGAGCCTGTGGGTTTTTCTGGTCATAATTTTTTCAATTTAGTCGTTGAGCTAAAGGTGAATCACTCACTGGGTGAACTTGGTACTCTATTGCGTGCGATTGAAATTAAATGGGGCAGAGAAGTCAATGCGAAGAAGAACCAAGATCGAACATTAGATCTAGATATTCTTTTGTACGGTGATTTGGTTTCAGAGTCGGATCCCAAATTACCTCGAGAGGATCTGTTTAAGTTTGCCTTTACTATTTTACCAATGGTAGAACTGAATCCAGATCTGATTATCCCAAGTACACAACGTACCATCAGTGAAATTTGGGCTGAATTCCCTTATTCTCAATCACTAAAACCAGCTTTATTAAACTTAACATTCTAATGGACTATCATGACATATCTTGAAGCATTTTTTCTTGCGTTGCTGCAAGGATTTACTGAGTTTTTACCTATCTCGAGCTCCGCTCATCTTATTCTTCCTTCCGCTGTTCTTGGGTGGCCAGATCAAGGGTTAGCCTTTGATGTTGCTGTTCATGTGGGTACTTTAGCGGCGGTGATTATTTATTTTAGAAAAGAGGTAGTGAGCTTATTAAGTGCTTGGGTTGGTTCTATGGTTAAAAAAGAGCACAACAAAGAATCTAAATTAGCTTGGTTAATCATTTTATCGACTATTCCTGCTGCACTTTGTGGCCTGTTGTTCAAAGATTTTATCGAAGTGTATTTACGTAGTGCGTGGGTGATTGCAACTACAACGATTGTATTTGGCCTTTTACTTTGGTGGGTTGATAAAAACTCAGAGTTAGTTAAAGACGAGTATGAAATGACGTGGAAAAAAGCGTTATTTTTAGGTATTGCTCAAGCGATGGCGATGATCCCAGGAACCTCTCGTTCAGGCATTACTATTACTGCTGCTCTTTATTTAGGCTTTACTCGTGAAGCGGCTGCGCGTTTTTCATTCTTAATGTCGATCCCAATCATTACTCTTGCCGGATCTTATCTTGGTCTTAAATTGGCGATGAGTGATATCTCTATTAATTTTGGTCTATTAAGTACCGGTGTGGTGGTTTCTTTTATCAGTGCTTACATTTGTATTCACTTTTTCTTGAAGCTGATTTCAAGCATGGGAATGACGCCGTTTGTTATCTACCGTTTGTTGTTAGGTGTCGGCTTGTTTGCTTGGTTAAGTTTCGCTTAAAAGCAGGATTCAGATCGGTCGCAAGCTCCCTTAAAGGGTTCAGAGGTGATCGCGGTGATAGAATAAATTACCGCGATTGACTCTGAATTCTGCTAGCGAAGCGATCTGAACTCTACTTGGTCTTTAATTAATTCTTAATGCTGACTTCACCGCTTCAATTCGTCTTTTACTCAACTCATCCCTAATCTCTGGTCCTTTAAATCCTGCCGCAACCACTTCTTTTACTTCCACATTTTTTGCTGCTTCAAACGCCATTTCAAAACGCGCTTTTTGTGGGTAAGGTTCTGACTCTAGTCCTAACCGTCCCGCATGATCAGCTTGGCAACAAAGTAAAATAGGTTCTAAGCGCTCAGGCTTACGCCATACATCCATTTTATCGAGTATTTTAATAAAGGTTTGAGCACGAAGCTCAGAAGCTCGATGGATATTGGTGTGATGCTCACAAACCAGTAACGCTAAATCTCGATATTCATTGGGAACCCGAACACGATTGCATAGTTGCTTAATGATTTTAATACCAGTATGGCAATGCATTTTATGGCTTGGCCATTCTGACTCTGGCGTAATGCCTTTACCTAAGTCGTGGACTTGAGCTGCAAAACGAGTCGGTAAGTCTTGGCTTAGTAATGTGGCTTGTTGAGCCACCATTAATGTATGAACACCCGTATCAATTTCTGGATGCCATTTTTCAGGTTGAGGCACACCGAACAATGCATTCAACTCAGGTAATACAACCGCTAGAGCACCACATTCTTTTAGTACGGAAAGAAAGACCTCAGGGTGTTGGCTCGATAGTGACTTCTCCCACTCTTGCCATACACGTTCTGGAGTCAGGTGAGATAACTCTCCACTCTCTACCAAGGTTTTCATTAAGGTCATAGTTTCTGGTGCGACAGTAAAACCGAGAGAATGAAAGCGAGCAGCAAATCGAGCGACACGTAATACCCGCAGTGGGTCTTCGACAAACGCGTCAGATACGTGGCGTAATAAACGATTATTTAAATCATCTTGTCCATTGTAAGGATCGATGAGCTCACCATTATCGGCTTTAGCAATCGCATTAATAGTAAGGTCGCGGCGCAGTAAATCTTCTTCTAACGTAACATCGGGTTCCGCGTAACAAGTAAATCCTTTATACCCTTGACCACTTTTACGTTCTGTTCTTGCTAGGGCATATTCTTCTTTGGTTTTGGGATGAAGAAAGACAGGAAAGTCTTGGCCAACCGCTTGATAGCCAAGTGAACCCATTTCGTTTGGTGTAGAGCCAACAACAACCCAGTCTTTATCTTTTACCTCAATATTGAGAAGTGAATCTCGAACTGCGCCACCAACTAAATAAATTTCCACGTTTTGCCCTACTCGCTACCAAGATAAAGAGAACTTTCTTTACTTTCTTAGTTCCAATGATACCGTGCAATCATAGCTTTTCGACTTTTATTCTCTATTTATTCTTAGAATTATCCTGATAGGACACATTGCATTTTTATGTACCAAGATTTTTTTGGCTTTAATGAGCTTCCATTTTCAATGACGCCTAATGCGCGTTTTCTCTATTTGAGTGAACGCCATAAAGAAGCGCTGAATTATTTATTGTCTGGGTTAGGGCAAGGTGGTGGGTTTGCATTATTAACAGGAGAGGTAGGTACGGGTAAAACAACCGTATCGCGTGCATTATTTTCTCAATTAGATAGCAATGTACATCTTGCCTTAATTTTAAATCCGATGTTCAGTGCCCAAGAGTTATTAGAGGCAATTTGTGATGAATTTAAGATTAGCTATTCTGAAAATGCACCGTTAAAGCAATTAACAGACCGTATTGTTCACTTTCTTAAAACAGAGCGTGAGAATGGTTTTCAAACTATTGTTGCTATTGATGAAGCGCAGCATTTGGGTCCTGATGTTTTAGAACAGCTGCGCTTATTAACCAACTTTGAAACCGACAGTGATAAGTTATTAAAAGTATTATTGATTGGCCAGCCAGAGTTACAACAAAAATTGCAGCAAGCAAACTTACGTCAACTCGCTCAACGTATTACGGCACGATACCATTTATTGCCTTTAACACAGAAAGAGATTGAGTCTTATATAAAGCATCGTCTGAGCATTGCTGAAGGGGAGTTATCCTTATTCTCTGCCTCGGCGATAAAGACGATTGTTCGTCGTTCAAATGGCATACCTCGTATCGTTAACTTATTGTGTGATAAAGCGCTATGGATTAGCTACCAAAAAGGAACACAGAGGGTTGATCATCAAGCCGTTGAGGAAGCGTGTAAACTGGTACTTGATTGGCAAGTAGAGACGCAAAGTGTAGCGCCTACGACACCACAGTTATGGTTCCCTTCGCTCATTGCCATAGGTGTATCTTTATTATTGAGTATTGGCAGCTATCGCTTCCTACCTCAATATTTAGAAGCTAATTATCCAATAGTTAAACCGATTATTGAGAAACCATTAGACGGTTTTTCTTCGCAATCCAGTGCTTTTCAAACCTTACTATCGGTTTGGGGATATTCGGTAACTGAGTTTCAAGCGAATTGCACTAATGCCAAAAGAGCGCAATTATATTGTGTGGAGAGCAATGGTACGTTGACTGATTTATTGGCACTAAATCGCCCTGCACTGGTTTGGTTACAACAAACTTCTGGAGAGGGGTTGTTGGCTATCCTTTACCGCGTAAACTCAAAGGGAGCTGAATTATTATTACCTTCTAAGAGGATAAAAGTATCACATCAATGGTTTGAGCAACATTGGAATGGCGCGTATACACAGCTTTGGAAAAAACCGATTATTACTGAGAGAGCAATGAAACTAGGTGATCAAGGAGACGCTATTTTAGCATTAAATCGCTTACTTTCTTTTGCGCTAGAGCAGCCAATCAATAGCTCTGATTTATTTAGCAAAGAGACTGAACAACAAGTGAAAGAATTCCAAGAAATTTTTGATCTTAAGATGGATGGCATCGTTGGTTCGAGTACACAAATGTGGCTTGATACCATTGTGAATGTTGATGCTCCTTTATTACAAGGAGGTGAATAATATGACACTATCTCGTTTATCATGGAAATCATTGTCGGCGATTGTGGTATTACCTCCATTAGCGGTATCAGCATATATTGCCTTTCCTTATTATCAAGCCAGCCAGCAGGAAACCCCTTTACCTGAGTTGTCATATACGCAATTGGATTTCCCAAGCATTACGACCAATAAGTTACCCATACGTGCTCAAGAGTTAGCGTTACAGCGATCATCACAGAGTGATAAAACTGACGCTGATGCTATCACAGTAATACCAAGCAATACTTCGGTTACTCAACCCCAAAGCAATAGGGCTGAAGTGAAAAAACAAATTGAAGACACTGCTTCATCACTAGATATCAATAAGCTCGATTTATCAGGGTTATCACCAGAGTTGGCTGCACGGTTTGAATCAGTTTTGAATGATCCCTCTGAGTATGACGATCATGAGGCTATTGAGGATGAGCCATTAGAAAGTAACGGTTATCTTGAGTTAGATAAAAATGGTTCACAACTCTCAGGGCGTTTGCCTCCTCTTAATTTCCAAACTCATAATTACACCTCTAAGCCGAGTCGTCGGTGGGTAAAGGTTAATGGTCAAGAGGTTAATATTGGTGGCAGTATTACTCCTTCAATCACGTTACTAGAGATTAACCCGAGGGATGTTGTGATTGAGTTTAAAGGACAGAAAATCGAAGTTCCTGCTCTGTATGAATGGAAAGGGTAATCAAACTCAGTGGTTATTCGAACAGATATAAAAAAGCTCAGGAAATCCTGAGCTTTTTTGAATTGATTATTTCTTAATGGACTTATCGTCGATTAAGCCCAGCCGTTTTGTTTTTTCTTACGGCTTGGGATCATGTGAGGAAGTAGAAGGCCAAATAACAGACCAATACCAGCAACGCCACCGCCATACATGAAGTACTTAAGTAATAAGTCTTCTTTTTGAGTATCTAGCTTAGCGCGTAGTTCACGAACTTCAGTTTGAGAACTCACTAGCTGATTGTTCACATCATTATAGGTTTTTTCTAGATTTTGAATTTGTTGATTACGTTGAGTCAAACTATCAGCAAGTCCTGCTTTTTCATCATTTGCCGCTTTACGAGCGTTAGCTAATTGTGCTTTAACTGAGGCAAGTTCAGCTTCAACTTTTGGTAAGCGTTCGCCTAGACCTGCTTGGCGAGAAACAAATTTAGACTCAATCCAACCCTTACGGCCTTTAGTATCGACAATTTGAGTAAAGCCAGTGTTCTTATTTGCTGCTAGTTGAGTGATACGATCACCTGCATTCACACTACCAATGATTTTAAATTGATTACTTGGACCTGAGTGCATGTAGGTAAACAGGTTATCAGAAATATAACGAGTTTGAGCTTGCGCTGGCGCAGCAATAGCCCAAGCAAGTAGAATCAGGCTAATAAAATGCTTCACAATAATATTCCTTTGAAAAGTGGATCCTGAATCGCTTACGTAAAAAATTTATCTATGTATTAATCGCGATTCAAACGAAGGTATAGATACTAAAAATATTTGGGCCCAGATGCAAGAAAAGAGGAGATTTTACTCTCCTCTTTGTGCATTTGTTTCAAAATTGATTAGGCTTACTTAAGCGCCTATACCAAAGACAGCTTGCATTAGGTAATAGAAAACAACAGCTAATAGAGCACCAGCAGGCAGAGTAACAACCCAAGATGCTACGATGTTACGTACCACACCTAAGTTTAATGCGCCAATACCACGAGCAAAGCCCACACCCAATACCGCACCTACAAGAGTTTGCGTTGTTGAGATAGGAAGACCAGTGCCTGAAGCTAATACTACCGTTGATGCTGTTGCTAGTTGAGCAGCAAAACCACGACTTGGTGTTAGTTCAGTGATACCTGTACCTACGGTTGCCATTACTTTATGGCCTAATGTTGCAAGACCAACAACGATACCAATACCACCTAGAGGAAGGATCCACCAAGCAATTGTACTTTTCGTTGTGATTTCACCCATATGTTCAACGGTTGAAACAACAGCAGACAGTGGACCAATCGCGTTAGCAACATCGTTAGAGCCATGAGCAAATGCCATTGCACACGCAGTGATAACCATTAATGTACTGAAGATGCTTTCAACGCCAGTAAAACCACGGCTGTCTTTTTCATCATTTACTGTGTTTGCAAATTTACGAGAGATATAGATGTAACCACCAACCATAACTAAAGCAGACACACCAGCAGAGGCAACCCATGCTTCACCGTTACTTAAATGAAGACCAACGTGTTTTAGGCCTTTTTTGATAGTAACTAGAGCGATAACCATTGTCGTAATGAACATGTAAACAGGAACAAAACGCTTTGCATTCATGAGTGGTTTGTCAGTATCAAATATCAGTCGTTGAGCACTGATAAAGATCATATAAGCAAAGATACCAGAGATCAGTGGGGTAACTAGCCAGCTACCAACAATACCTTGTACTGAGCTCCAATCAACCGCTTCGGTACCCACAGCAACACACGCAAAACCGATGATTGCACCGATGATAGAGTGAGTTGTTGATACAGGCCACCCCATGTAAGAGGCAAGTAATAGCCAAGTACCAGCAGCAAGAAGGGCTGACATCATGCCGTAAACTAATACTTCAGGCTGATGAGCGAAAAGAGAGGTATCAATTACCCCTTTACGAATTGTATCTGTAACCTCGCCACCTGCAAGGTATGCCCCTGCAAATTCGAAGATCATAGCAATGATGATTGCTTGTTTTACTGTTAGAGCTTTAGACCCTACAGAGGTGCCCATTGCATTGGCAACATCATTTGCACCAATACCAATCGCCATAAGGAAGCCGAAGAAGGCCGCAACTAAAATTAGGGTCGTGCCGTAGTTAGCAAGAATATCCATTGTATTACCTGTTACTGAATCACAAACTTATGAGCGAGATAGCATTAGTTCTAAACGAGAACCAACACGCTGTGCTTGGTCGGCAATGCCGCCAACCCACTCAAGAATTTTATAAAGGAACATAACATCGATCGGATTGTACTTGTGTTCGATGCTCATGAGTTGCTGGCGCAGTTGAATTTGCAATTCATCAGTATCATCTTCAATGATATCTAATTTATTGATCATCTCAGCAACCAAAGTGACTTCACGTCCCTTAAAGCCGGTTTCTAATAGCTCGTCCAATTCGCTGATCACTTCTTGCGCTTGATTAGCCGCATCTAAACAACGTTGAACATAAGCTAAAAATGCATCCTGCATAGAGCTTGGAATTTCAAGTTGGCGACCAACAACGCGACCTGCGATGTCTTTAGCCAGGTTTGCAAGTTTATCTTGCTGAGTTAATAGACCGAGCATATCGGTACGATCAACAGGCATGAATAAACCACGAGGAAGTTTTAAACGAATTTCTCGTTTTAGTACGTCCGCTTCTTTCTCTAAATGAGAAATTTGTGCACGAAGTTCGTTCGCTTTTTCCCAATCACCTTTTGCACACGTTTCGAAAAACGGAACAAGCAGTGAGCAGCATTCATTGACACAAACAACGTGTCGCTGCAAAGGTTTCATTGGGGACTTTGCGAATAACCCCATAATAGTATTTACTGGCATGGTTTCTTAACCTATAAAACAAGTAGCACCTAATGGTGAATTGTTAGACGATGGCCATAAAGGCGCGAATGTTAACCCAATCCCACTATCAATAAAACTACTTTAGATCATGGTTTTGGCATTATTTCTAGCTTGATACCGGACAGTTTAAGCCATATCCTTGGAAAGACAACGGTTATGAGGTCATTATGGAAACTGAAATAGAACTAAAATTTTTTGTTTTTCCTGAGTTTGTAGACACCATTATAGACAAAATTTCAGGTGCAAGAGTCATAGAGCAGAGTTGTCTTCACTTAGGAAACATCTATTTTGATACTCCTGAGCAGCATCTTCGTAAGCATGATACCGGGCTTAGAATCCGACGCTTTAATGATGAGCGAGTGCAAACATTAAAGACAGCAGGGCGTGTTGTAGCAGGATTACATCAGCGACCAGAATACAATGCTGAGCATGATTCAGACACTCCAAATGTGCATTTACACCCTGAAGACGCATGGCCAAATGACATCGCTTTAGATGATCTCCAAGCACAACTGTATCCTTTATTCTCCACCAATTTTGTTCGTCAACAGTGGCTGGTTGCCATGCCTGATGGCAGTGAAATTGAATTGGCTTTTGATCAAGGAGAGGTTATTGCTGGCGATAAAACTACGCCAATTTGTGAAGTGGAGCTTGAACTTAAATCGGGTCAAACCGATGCATTATTTACACTTGCTAGAGATTTATGCAGCTCTGGTGGAATGCGTTTAGGTAACCAAAGTAAAGCGGCAAAAGGCTACCGTTTAGCCATGGATACACCAGCGGATAATGTAAAACCGCTAACATTAGTAAGAACAGAATCAACAGACAGCGTTGAAACGTGTTTTGTTAATTCATTAGAACACGCATTATCGCACTGGCATTATCATGAGCAGATTTATATCGACACTCAAGATAAATTAGCATTACAAGAAATTCGTATTGCGATTGCCTTTTTACGACAAATCTTTTTAGTCTTTGGTGAAATGGTACCAAAACGTGCGAGTGAATTATTACGCCAAGAACTGAAATGGCTAGAAGATGAGTTACATTGGTTAGATGAATCAGAGCACCTTGCTTACTTAATTGAAGAAAAAGGGAATGTGCTGAGAAAACTGGATGCTCGTAAATTTCTTGTTGCAAGTTTAAAAGAGAGTGCAGCGAGTCTACCAAGCCAAGATGAAATGCTTTCTTTATTAATGTCAGCTCGCTACTGTGGTTTGTTGCTTGATTTGAGTCGTTGGATCTTAACGCGAGATTGGCAGCCATTTTTAGATGATAAGAAGCGTCAAATATTACAAGAATCTATTGATGGCCATTCAGGTACGTTATTAGATAGAACATGGGAAGCATTAGATTCAGCGTTTTCAACATCAAATCAGTTATTACCTACTGATTATTTTAAGCAAAAAATGCGTTTACGTCGAAATCTAATGACAGGAACCTGTTTTGCATTAATTTATGATGATGAGCGAAGAAAAGGCTTTCGCTTACCTTGGTTAGATCTATTACAAGGTATTGGTGATCTAATGAGTTTGGAGCCACTTCGTTCACGAGTGCAGTCGCTTGAAGATGAAGAAGAGCGAGAGCAACTACAGCGCTGGTTACTTCGCCAAGAACGATCGATCTTACATGCAATGGAACAAACTCGCAGAGCTGGGCTTGAATACCCTCCATACTGGCAATAGTATTTATATTACTCTTAATTGATTTAGATTAAGCGGTAACAAGAAGAGAAGTTAGCAAACAACCCTGTTTGATTACTTCTCTTTTTTATTTTCTATTTGTTCTAGTTTTTTTAGTATTTCACTTTGTTGTTGTAATAATAAGTGAAGCTTTTCATCTCGATCGTGTTTTTCTTTCTGCTCGTGTCGTCTTTGTTCTACTTTTGCAGGCTCTGTAATAATTGAGGTTATCAACCCCGAGATCATACCGAAGATGCCAACCCCAGATAAAATAATCAACACCGCTAGCACTTTTCCTGCAACAGTCACTGGATAATGGTCACCATAACCGACGGTTGATATTGTAACAAAGGCCCACCATATCGCATCTCCTGCAGTATGTATGTTTGCGTCAGGGTTTGATCCTTCAAACATCAACATAAAGACAGAACCCAAAGAAATAAGTGTCACCATTAATACTAAAATTGAAGCAATAGTGGCTTCTTTTCGATTTGACTGAATTTGTTTTAACAAAGATTGGCTAGAGCGAAGTAAACGGCATATACGTAAAATATGGAAAATCCTAGCGTAACGAATAGGTTCGATAATGGGGATGCTCGCAATAAAATCTATCCAGTGATCTTTTAAATACTGGCGACGGTGCTTACTGCGAAATAAATCAAGACTAAGCTGAAAGAGAAAGAGACCACATATAATAGTGTCGAGTGCGATTAGCATGGTGCGGCTCGCGTGATCTAGTGGTACGAACAGCAGGCTTGAGATCACAATTAGTGATAAAAAGGAAAGTATCAGTGACATTAAGCTCAAGGGTCTTAGGTCAATTTTGTTATGATTCATGTTAATTATTTATACCTATCCGTCGATACAATATTGATACGCGTAGTTTTTGTGCAGATATCTATTTATCATGCACTAAAAAAATTGATTCTGAAAGCGAGCAGGGAGTGAGGATGTCAACAATAACCTTTAAGCCATGGGAAAGATTGGTCACTGATATTAAATTGGTGCCAAAGTTGGTCATGTTAATGGTGTTTAGTACGGTTCTGTTAGTAACAAAACAATTGTGGGATGCGAATAACTTTTACCAATCTGTTATTACTATTCAGAAAGAACGAGCACAAGAGTCAGCCATTGCTAATGCTGAATTAGTAAATCGTCTTTTAAATTATAACTCAGAAGGAAACGATTTAGTCGCTGAAGCAATCACCAGTCAATCAAAAGGCTGGAAAGACGGTAATTATATTTATGTGATTGATCGTAAAAGTGGTGAGGTTTTTGGGCATCAATCTATCCGTTCACTTTCTTCTTTTAATAATACACTGGATGATGGGGCCTCTTTGCAGCAGTTATTCCGTGGGTTATCTTCTCAAAAAGCATATTCATTAAATGATCATTCTCGTTTTGAATCGGCAGTAAAAGTTCCAAACCATGATTGGGTCGTTGTGGCTTCACAATCTTCAAATGTTGCTGAACAATATTATCAAGAGTATTTAACGCAAGTGATCTGGCAAACATTAGCGATGATCGTTTCTTTCATGGTTATTTTATTGAGCGCTTCAAGCATTATGCTGCGTCAAATGAAGTATTTAAATGCTTCAATGAAACAGATTGCCGCTCAAAATCTTTCAGAGCCTGTTGAGATGAACTGCAAAGATGAGTTTGGTGATTTGGCAAGAGAACTAAATAAAACACGATTACAACTTAAATCTGTGGTTGAAACTCAGTTATCAGCATCTCAAGAGCTCGCTGGGTTGACGGAAATCATGACCATCAGTATGGAAGGAACAAAAGAAGCGGCTCAAGAAGAGTTTGCTGAAATTGATCAGCTAGCAACAGCCATGAGTGAAATGAATTCAACGGTTCAGAATGTGGCTGAGAATGCGCGTAATGCTTCTATTGGTACCGAGCAGGCACAAACTCAAGCAAAAGTAGGTCAAGAATTTGTTGAAGGTACGATAGTTAAGATCCAAGCATTATCAGGTGATATTGCTGCTTCTGCTGAGGTGGTTAATCAAGTAGAAGAAAGAGTGATGTCAATCAGCTCGGTGGTAGAAACGATTCGTGGTATCTCTGAGCAAACCAATTTACTTGCATTAAATGCAGCGATTGAAGCGGCTCGAGCAGGTGATGCAGGACGTGGTTTTGCTGTCGTTGCCGATGAAGTAAGAAACCTAGCACAAAGCACGCAAGGTGCTACGGTTGAAATTCAAGAGATGATCACTCAATTACAAAACAGTGCAAACCAAGCGGTTGAGTTGATGGAAAAAAGTGTGGTTGAAGCTGCGGAAGGTGTAGAGCTTGTAACCAATGCAGGCACAGAGTTAGACAGCATTGTTAATCAAGTAAACCATATTAATGAAATGAACTTCCAAATCGCAAGTGCAGCAGATCAGCAAAGTTCAGTAGCAGAAGAGATGGATCAAAACTTAACCAATGTTCGTGAATTGGTAGATGCGTCTGTTGTTGTGATGACAGAGCTAACCGAAACATCCGAAGAAATGCAGAAAAACGCAGAAGAGTTAGAAGCAAAAATGAAAGTCTTTAAACTTTAAGACAAACTAACTTAATTTAATTAACGCCTACACTCAGTTGTAGGCGTTTTTATTTGCGGCGAAAAACAAAATTTGGCACAGTATCAAAAGTCTGATCGTACTTGGCGGTCATAAGGAATTTTCGATAAGGAATATCATGTCTTTGCCATCCTCATTAGCGTCATTAGCAGAACGTCGTCAACAAGAGTTAACTCACCTTTCCCATATACAGCAGTGGCCTAATACATTACAGGGGCAGCTCTCGATAGCTTTAGGGTGCAGTGATTTCCTGCATGAGGCATTTCAGCAAGACGAAGTATTATGCCAACGCTTCCCATCAATGTTTGAAGTGATTGATCGTAGTGAAGATTATCGTTCTCGATTACAAGAGTGTTTATCTCAATGTAATGACGAAAATGCGTTGATGCGGGAGCTTCGCTATTTTAGACGACGTGAAATGGCCTATATCGCGTGGCGTGACTTCACGTTAGCCCATGAGAAGGAGGGCCATCATTGGTCTTTAGAAATCAGTTTATCTCATCTTTCTTTATTAGCTGAAGCTTTGATTGTCGAGTCATATCAATGGCTTTACAAGCAGGCGTGCATTGATTGGGGAACACCAAGAAACGCACAAGGTGAGGCGCAACCTATGTTGATCATAGGGATGGGGAAGCTAGGTGGTGGAGAATTAAACTTCTCATCAGATATTGATTTGATTTTCACCTATCCTGAAAATGGAGAAACCGAAGGCGCTCGTCGAAGTATAGCGAATGCACAATTCTTTACTCGCTTAGGTCAGAAGATCATTAAAGCATTAGACCAAACCACATTTGATGGCTTCTGTTATCGTGTTGATTTGCGTTTGCGCCCATTTGGGGAAAGTGGCCCATTAGTCATGAGCTATGCGGCGTTAGAAGATTACTATCAAGAACAAGGTCGCGATTGGGAACGCTACGCGATGATAAAAGCGCGAGTGATGGGCAAAGAAACTTACAGCCATTATCAAGAACTTCGCCAAATGTTACGCCCATTTGTTTTTCGTCGTTACATTGATTTTGGTGCAATCCAAGCCTTACGTCGAATGAAATCAATGATTACCACCGAAGTTCGTCGCCGTGGCTTGAATGATAATATTAAACTTGGTCCTGGTGGTATTCGAGAAGTTGAATTTATAGCTCAAGTATTTCAATTAATCCGTGGTGGTAGAGAGCCTTCTTTACGTGGTCGCGGGTTATTAGAAACGTTAGAAGCAATTAAAGAACTAGGCCAATTATCAATCCAAGAAGTCGATAATTTAACCGTGGGTTATTGTTTCTTACGTCGTTTAGAAAACTTATTACAAGCAATTGGAGACAAGCAAACTCAGACATTGCCCATGGATGAAAGAGATCAATCCCGCTTGGCTTTTGCGATGGGAATGGCTAATTGGGATGAGCTATATAGCGCGATAGAAAAGCACATGAGTAGTATACATTCTGTGTTTGAAAATTTGATTGGTCATGATGAAGAAGAGCAAGAAAATAGCATTGATAAGTCGTATGTCGAATTATGGGATATGGCACATAACCCTGAAGTACTTGAGAGTATCTTACAAGAGTTGAATGCTGAACAAGCAGAGTCGCTCACTCGTCATATTATTGAGTTTAAAGGTGAACTTAAAAAGAAAACGCTAGGCCCAAGAGGGCGTGAAGCGATCATACATTTAATGCCCAAATTGTTCAGCATTGTGATTAGCCGAGAAGACGCAAGTGACACTTTGCCTCGATTAACGAAATTGATCCAAGCAATTGCCACGAGAACCACGTACCTAGAATTGCTTGATGAGCACAATGGCGCATTACAACATTTAGTTCGTTTGTGTGCAGCAAGTCCAATGGTTGCTGAGCAACTGACTCGTTATCCGATATTGTTGGATGAACTATTGGATATTAATCAACTCTATAACCCAATTGAGTTGAGCCAATATAAAATTGAATTGAATGAATTTCTTGCCCGCATTCCTGAAGATGACATGGAACAGCAGATGGAGGCGCTACGTCAGTTTAAGCAGGTGTGTTTACTTAGAATTGCAGCCTCCGATATCGCGGGTGGTTTGTCATTAATGAAAGTAAGTGATCACTTAACCTACTTATCAGAAGCGATAGTTGAAGCGGTGGTTAATCAAGCCTGGTTACAAGTCACTGAAAAATTTGGTGAGCCAACGCACCTTGAAGGGCGAGACAGTAAAGGCTTTGCGGTCATTGGTTACGGTAAAGTTGGCGGCTGGGAGCTTGGTTATAATTCTGATCTTGATATCGTCTTCATGCATGATTGTGATGTGAATACCTATACTAATGGCAAAAAAGAGATTGATGGTCGTCAGTTTTATTTGCGATTAGCACAACGAATTATTCATATTTTCTCTGTGCGAACCCCTTCTGGAATTTTATATGAAGTCGATACACGTTTACGCCCATCAGGCGCATCGGGTTTATTGGTGAGCACCAGTGAAGCATTTGATGAATACCAAAGAGAAGAGGCATGGACATGGGAACACCAAGCTCTGGTTCGTGCTCGTATGATTTATGGAGATATGACGTTGCAGTCTGCATTTAATGCAACGCGTCATGATATTCTCTGCTTAGAGAGAGATGAACAAAAATTACAACAAGACGTTGTCGAGATGCGCGAGAAAATGCGAGATCATTTAGGCGGAAAGAAAGCAGGACGCTTTATGTTGAAGCAAGATGCAGGTGGTATTACTGATATTGAGTTTTTAGCCCAATACTTAGTGTTAAATCACGCTAACCAAGCGCCAAAACTCACCCGATGGTCTGACAATGTTCGTATATTTGAAAGCTTTGCGGAGCAGGACGTCATGAGTGAGGAGCTATCTCAATCCTTAATTCATGCTTATTGCGTAATGAGAAATGAAATCCATCATCGCAATTTATTAGGTTTTGATGCCGATGTTGCCGATACAGGTTTTAATGAAGAGAGAAAAACAGTAGTAACTGCTTGGAATCAATGGTTTGGTGAGTAAGTTTTACTAAACCTAGAGTTTACTCTTTCTAAGTTGGCGCAGAACTTGCGTAAATGCTACCATTTATAGCAGATAATTTTGATAGATAGCACAAACCAATAATGGTAGATGATTTGCTGTTTATTACCCGGAGAAAAGAATGAAACCGACACTTCCTAATTACGAACAATCCGGTGTATTGATTGTTGGTGATGTAATGCTTGACCGCTATTGGGGTGGTCCAACGAATCGTATTTCACCAGAAGCACCAGTGCCTGTGGTTAAAGTAAATAATATTGAAGAGCGTCCTGGTGGTGCAGCAAACGTTGCCATGAATATTGCTGCGTTAGGCGGTAATGCTCATCTTGTTGGTCTTGTTGGGGATGATGAACCAGCAAAAGCATTAACAGCGACATTAGCGTCATTAAAAGTGCATTGTGATTTTGTTTCTCTTCCTGAGTTTCCAACGATTACCAAACTACGAGTGATGAGCCGTGGTCAACAGCTTATCCGTTTGGATTTCGAAGAAAGCTTCCATGATGTTCCTGCTGAGCCTTTAATCAGTCGTATGCAAGCTACGTTATCAAAAGTAAAAGCGGTTGTATTATCTGATTATGCAAAAGGGGCATTAGAGCACGTTCAGTTAATGATCCAAGAAGCACGCAAAGTGAATGTTCCTGTATTTATCGACCCTAAAGGCGCCGATTTTGAACGTTACCGTGGTGCAACATTATTAACACCAAACATGCTTGAATTTGAAACGGTTGTTGGCAAAGTAAAAGACGAAGACGATTTGGTTGCCAAAGGCCAACAGATTATCGAAGAATTTGATTTTGAAGCGTTACTTGTTACGCGTAGTGAGCATGGTATGACATTACTTCGTCGTAATATGGAGCCATTACATTTGCCTACTCAAGCTCGCGAAGTATTTGATGTAACGGGTGCTGGCGATACGGTTATTTCTGTTTTAGCTGCATCAGTATCAACAGGCAAACCACTTGATGAAGCGTGTGCATTAGCGAATGCAGCTGCAGGTGTAGTTGTTGGTAAACTGGGTACATCGACGCTATCAACCATTGAACTGGCAGAAGCGATTCACGGTAGCCAAGATTCTGGTTTTGGAATTATCAGTGAAGATGCTTTGGTTAATGCGGTAAAACAAGCTCGTGATCGTGGTGAAAGAGTAGTAATGACCAATGGTTGTTTTGATATTTTACATGCAGGTCATGTTTCTTATCTAAACCACGCAGCAGAATTAGGCGATCGCCTGATTGTAGCGGTTAACACTAACGAATCAGTACAGCGCCTGAAGGGCCCTGGTCGTCCTATCAACCCAACAGATCGTCGTATGGCGGTATTAGCAGGGCTAGGTGCGGTTGATTGGGTTGTTCCTTTCTCTGAAGATACACCTCAGCGTCTTATTTCTGAAGTATTGCCAACCTTACTTGTAAAAGGTGGTGACTACGCAATCGAAGACATTGCGGGTGGTGCAGAAGTGATTGCTGCTGGCGGTGAAGTGAAAGTATTAAACTTTGAAGATGGTTGTTCAACAACAGGCATCATTGAAGCAATTAAAGGCGGTCGCGGTTAATATCATCCGTAATGCATAAAAGAAAAGCCACATTATAGTAATGTGGCTTTTTTGTTTGTGCTATACCCATCATAAAATGTATACGATGGGTATTGGATTATTTAGCTTGCGTGGTTTTGTTTGCTTTTAAACCCGCGTTAATATCCATGATGTCTTGCTCGCTTAATGTACCAACCGCTTGTTTTAGCTGAAGGACACTTAAGATGTAGTCGTAACGAGCGTTTGCTAGGTTACGGTTTGCATCATACAAACGACGCGTTGAATCTAATACATCAACAATAGTACGTGTACCAACATCAAAACCTGCTTCTGTTGCTTCTAATGCTGATTTTGCCGAGATTACCGTTTGCTCGTACGCTTTTAATGCACCAATTGACGCATTGATGTTGTTGTTAAATGCACGAACATTTTTCGTCACATCACGGTAAGTCGCTTCTAAGTCTTGGCTTGCTGCAACGTATTGGAATTCAGCTTGGCTCGTTAATGAACTCGTGTTACCACCAGTATAAATAGGCACAACTAAATTAATACCAGCTTTTAAATCATTAGAATCATAATCAGTTCGTGGAGAATTTGTTCCTGAAATATCTGTGTAGCCGTAAGATGCATCAAAAGTCAGTGATGGCATGTGACCAGAGCTTGCTAGAGAGATATTATCTTTTGCAACATCAGCGCTGATACGAGCAGCTAATAGGCTTAAGTTCTTTTGTTGTGCTTCATCAATTAGGCTGTCAGAGCTTTGTGCTGAAGGGCTAGCAGAGAAGCGCTCAGTATCTAATACACTGAGTTTTGTGTGGCCTTGACCAGTAATAACACGAAGATCTTCATAGCTGTTTACTAATTGGTTTTCTGTTAATACTTCATTTGCTAATACGCTGTCGTATTGTGCTTGTGCGTCATGAACATCGGTAATTGCAGATAAACCCACATCAAAACGTTGTTTTGTTTGCTCAAGTTGGCGACCAACCGCTGCTTTTTCTGCACGAACAAATTCAAGGTTGTCGTTAGCGCGTAATACATCAAAGTATGCTTGAGCAACACGCAAAATTACGCCTTGTTGTTCTGCTGCATACGCAGAATCAGCTTGGCGAGCACTTTTCTCAGAGATATCTAAGCTTACCCAGCTAGAACGTTGGTATAGTTCTTGGGATAGTGAAATACCTGCGTTTAATACATCTTGCTCATTAGAATCGTAGTTACTACGGGTCATATTGTAGCCCGCAGTTAAATTAATTTGTGGTAATAACGAACTTTGAGATGAATTCACTGCTTCAAAAGCGGCATCTTTAGTCGCAGCAGCTCTTAGAAGTTGAGGATCATTTTCTTTAGCTTGATTGTATACTTGCGCAAGGTCATCGGCAGCAGCTAAAGAGCTGAAACTACCTAATGCCATTCCAATTAAGAGTGGAAGCAGTTTTCTCATGGTGGTTTGTCCTGCAAAAATTGTTTTATATAATATAGTACATAGAGTGTACCTTAACTCTCAGCACTCTGGCTGTAAAGATTACGTTTTTTTACGTTTTATCGACTTCTGGTATCTTAATAATGTGGAAAGCATCTAAAAAAAATGTAAGCATTATCAAAAAAGTTGAGTTAAAAAATTGTTGCCGTCTTCAATGAGTGATAAAACTGAGCCACAAAATGCGGAGAGCAAAATGAATTCATCATCAAAAACACAATTAGAAAGCCAATTTAGTTCAGGTGATGTTGATATTTTGTCGAAAGCATCGCTCTACAATGGCTTTTTCAAAATGACAAAAGTGAGCTTTCGCCATCAACTATTTCAGGGTGGTTGGAGCGAGATAATCGAAAGGGAGTTGTTTGAGCGCGGGCATGCTGTAGCGTTACTGCCTTATGATCCGATAAGCGATAGTGTCGTGTTAATAGAGCAAATTCGAGTTGGTGCACTAGAATCTGATTCTCCTTGGCAGTATGAGATCGTTGCTGGAATGATAGATAAAGATCAAACCGCAGAGCAGGTAGCCATTCGAGAAGCCAACGAAGAAGCCGGTATTGACGTTTCTCATTTAGAGAAAATCTCTCATTTTTACCCCTCTTCTGGTGGCTGCACAGAACAACTAGATGTATTTGTCGGTTGTGTTGATGCCTCTAAAGCGGTTGGTATTCATGGCTTAGAAGAAGAAAATGAAGACATTCGGGTTCATGTTGTGACCAGAGAAGAGGCTTACGCATTAGTGACTCGTGGCATAATTGAGAATGCTGCCTCAATTATTGCGCTTCAGTGGTTAGAATTAAATGTTTCGCGCTTACGATCACAGTGGAACACGCAATAACATGCGTAAATACCATGTAGATTTAGCAAGTTTGATGAGGGTGTATGAAACTAACTACGCTAAATTGGTGTCACTTTTACCAAAGAATGAAAAAATAGGTGCACTAACTCGTTATCAAGTTTGTCAGCAACAGTATCAGATCAAAGTTTTAGAAGTGACAGTATATACAACATTAGTTGAAGTTTATCAGATAGATGAGAAACCAATTTATCCACTTCCGAAGTTAACAGTAAGGCTTTATCATGATGCGAGAGTTGCAGAGGTGTGTGCGAGCCAGCAACTTGCCTACATTAAAGCGAAATACGATTACCCAAATGGGAAGATGCTTCAAAAAGATGAAAAGCATCAATTAAACCAGTTTTTAAGTGACTGGCTAACGTTTTGTTTGAAAAATGGGATAAGCCAAGAGCCCATTTTTTTAGAAAAGAATTAAAAGGTTGTAGCTATTTTGCTCTCGGAAACATTACTAAATAACGAAAACGGCCCAATTCGGTTGTTACAGATAACAGATACGCATTTGTTTGCGCCTGAAGATGGGGCGCTTCTTGGTGTACCTACATTAAAAAGTTTTCAAACTGTTGTTGAACAGGTGCAACAGCGTACGCCAAATTTTGATGCGATAATTGCAACGGGTGACATCTCTCAAGATCATACCGTGTCGTCATATCAACATTTTGTTGATGGAATTAAGCCATTAGTAAAGCCATGTTATTGGTTACCAGGTAATCATGACTATAAACCTAGTATGGGGGGAGTACTGCCATCCTCTCAAATCCAAGCTTGTGAACATTTATTTATAGGTCAGCACTGGCAACTAATTATTCTGGATAGCCAAGTGGTAGGCGTGCCTCATGGGGCATTATCAAAAGAGCAATTAGCTTTACTTGATAGCGTGTTATCCCAAAATCCAGACCGTCATTCCTTGGTGCTATTACATCATCACCCACTGCCTGCGGGTAGTGCATGGCTTGATCAGCATCAGTTAAAAGACAATGATGAATTTTGGAGTGTCGTTGGTCAGCATGACAATGTCAGTGGCATTGTATGTGGCCATATTCACCAAGAACTTGACCGTATTGTTAATGGTGCCCGTTTACTTGCAACGCCTTCAACGTGTGTACAATTTCTTCCAGATTCAGATGATTTTGCCTTAGACTCACAAGCACCAGGCTGGAGAACGTTGGATTTACTGCCTGATGGAAGAATTGAGACGCAAGTACACCGTTTAGAGAATTGTGATTTTTCTGCTGACAGTAATGCTGGAGGCTATTAAGTGAAAAAGCCAAGCTTACTCTTATATATTCATGGGTTTAACAGCTCACCGTTATCCCATAAAGCGCAAGTCATGACTCGTTATTGTGAAGCGCAACGTCCAGACATTAAAGTGATAACACCTCGATTACCTTCTTATCCAAAAGAAGCCGCTCAGTATTTAACTCAACTGGTCGAAAAGTACCAAACTGACTACCAAATAGGTTTAGTAGGCAGTTCGCTAGGCGGGTATTTATCAACATGGTTAAACCATCGCTATGGATTAAAAGCGGTGTTAGTTAATCCAGCCGTGAAGCCTTATGAGTTGCTTGAGGATTATTTAGGAACTCAAGTGAACCCGTATACACAAGAAGAGTACTTCCTTGAAGAAAAACACATGAAAGAACTCTTTTCATTGCGTGTTGATTTGATTGATACCCCGAGCTCTTTGTGGTTATTACAGCAAGAAGGCGATGAAGTGCTTGATTATCGACAAGCGGTAGACAAATATTCAGCCTGTAAGCAAACAATAGAAAAAGACGGCGACCACAGTTTTGTTGATTTTGAGCGTTACCCTGAACAAATTATTCAATTTCTAAATTTATAGTTACCGTTTCTCTACGATAGAGACACAGTATCTATACAATCTTTAATACAAAGCCACATATTTAGAGTGGAATAGGGGCGTTTGCTTGACTTTCCTCTCTCCCTTTCAGACTATGTGACAAATTTTAAGAAGCCTTCCGAGATATGACTGAACAATATAATGCAGGAGCCATTGAGGTTCTAAATGGCCTTGAGCCCGTTCGTCGCCGTCCTGGTATGTATACCGACACTGTTCGCCCAAACCATTTGGGCCAAGAAGTTATTGATAACAGTGTTGATGAAGCGTTAGCCGGACACGCGAAAAAAGTTGAAGTAATTTTACATGCCGATCAATCACTTGAAGTTATTGATGATGGGCGTGGTATGCCTGTTGATATCCATCCAGTAGAAAAAGTATCAGGCGTTGAACTTATTTTATGTAAGTTACACGCGGGTGGTAAATTCTCAGGTAAAAACTACGAATTCTCAGGCGGCTTGCATGGGGTTGGTATCTCTGTTGTAAACGCCCTTTCAAAACGCGTCGAAGTTACTGTCCGTCGTGATGGTCAAATATATGAAATTGCGTTTGAACACGGTGAAAAAGTATCGGACTTAACGGTAACGGGCACTTGTGGTCGCCGTAATCGCGGTACCAGTGTTCATTTTTGGCCTGATACAAGCTATTTTGATTCAGCAAAATTCTCGGTTAGCCGTCTGATTAATAATTTAAAAGCGAAAGCAGTACTTTGCCCTGGCTTAGAAATTGTTTTTAAAGATAAAGTTAACGATAAAGAGCATAACTGGTGTTATGAAGATGGCCTTAAAGATTATCTTTTAGAAGGTGTTGCGGGTTATACATTATTACCAGAAGAACCATTTACTGGCGCATTCTTAGGTAAAGGCGAAGCTGCCGACTGGGCCGTAACGTGGTTACCTGAAGGCGGAGAGCTTGTTTCTGAAAGCTATGTAAACCTTATCCCTACCGCTCAAGGTGGTACGCACGTCAATGGTATGCGCCAAGGACTTTTAGATGCAATGCGTGAATTCTGTGAGTTCCGTAACTTACTTCCTCGTGGCGTTAAATTAACAGCAGATGATATTTGGGATCGCTGTGCTTACGTTTTGTCGGTTAAAATGCAAGATCCTCAATTTGCAGGCCAAACTAAAGAGCGTTTATCTTCACGTCAATGTGCAGCATTTGTTTCTGGTGTTGTGAAAGATGCATTCAGCTTATGGTTGAATGAAAAACCACAAATAGCAGAATTGATTGCCGAAGCTTGTATTGCGAATGCACACCGTCGTATGCGAGCGGCTAAGAAAGTCGTCCGTAAGAAGATTGCATCAGGCCCTACACTGCCTGGTAAATTGACAGACTGTTCAATTCAAGATTTAGCTCGTACCGAACTTTTCTTAGTGGAAGGGGACTCGGCGGGCGGCTCTGCCAAACAAGCGCGTGATCGTGAATTCCAAGCGGTAATGCCACTGCGTGGTAAAATTCTAAATACATGGGAAGTCTCTGCAGACCAAGTTTTAGCATCTCAAGAAGTTCACAATATTTCTGTTGCGTTAGGCATTGACCCTGACTCAGATGATTTATCAGGGTTACGTTACGGTAAAGTATGTATCCTTGCCGATGCCGATTCAGATGGTCTTCACATTGCGACTCTTCTATGTGCGCTATATCTGAAGCACTTCTCTTCTTTAGTTCGTGCTGGACACGTTTATGTAGCCATGCCGCCACTGTATCGTATTGACTGTGGTAAAGAGGTATTTTATGCCCTTGATGAAGCAGAAAAAGAAGGCGTGTTAGATCGTTTAAGTAATAAACGTGCAAAAATAAACGTGCAACGATTTAAAGGGTTGGGTGAGATGAACCCACTTCAACTTCGTGAAACGACAATGGATCCAAACACTCGTCGCTTGGTGCAATTAACCATTGATGATGATGAGCAAACCAATGAAATGATGGATATGCTTTTAGGTAAAAAACGTGCAGACGATCGTCGTGCTTGGCTACAATCTAATGGCGATCAGGCAGAGGTATAATATATGAGTTCAGAAATGTCCTTGGAAGGTGTTGAACAGCTGCCGCTGCGCAAGTTTACAGAAGACGCTTATCTAAATTACTCCATGTACGTAATCATGGATCGCGCATTACCTTATATTGGTGATGGTTTGAAACCCGTTCAACGTCGTATTATTTATGCGATGTCAGAGCTGGGTTTATCTGCGAATGCAAAATACAAAAAATCAGCACGTACGGTTGGTGATGTATTAGGTAAATACCACCCACACGGTGACTCTGCGTGTTATGAAGCGATGGTACTAATGGCTCAGCCTTTCTCTTACCGATACCCATTGGTAGATGGTCAGGGTAACTGGGGTGCGCCGGATGATCCGAAATCGTTCGCCGCAATGCGTTATACCGAATCAAAATTATCGAAGTTTGCTGACGTATTACTTGGTGAAATAAGCCAAGGTACGGTTGAATGGCAGCCAAACTTTGATGGTACGATGAAAGAGCCTAAGATCTTACCTGCTCGTCTTCCTCATATATTGCTGAATGGCATCATGGGTATCGCGGTTGGTATGGCGACGGATATTCCTCCTCATAATGTGCGTGAAGTTGCGAATGCGACGGTGCATTTATTGGATAATCCAAAAGCAGATTTAGATCAAGTTATGGATTTCATTCAGGGGCCTGATTACCCAACTGAAGCTGAAATTATTTCATCTCATACCGATATTAAGAAGATCTACCGTACTGGTCGTGGCAGCATTAAAATGCGTGCAGTGTGGCATAAAGAAGGCAGCGATATCGTTATTACTGCATTACCACACCAAGTGTCAGGCAGTAAGTTATTAGAACAAATTGCAAGTCAAATGCGAGCGAAGAAACTACCAATGGTAGACGATCTTCGTGATGAGTCAGATCATGAGAACCCGACGCGTATCGTGATTGTTCCACGCTCAAATCGCATTGAAGCTGAACCGTTAATGAACCACCTATTTGCTTCTACGGATCTTGAAAAAAGCTTCCGTGTGAACCTAAATATGATTGGTTTGGATTTACGTCCGCAAGTTAAAGGCTTAGTTAGCATTCTTAATGAGTGGATTGAATTCCGTCGCACGACGGTTCGTAAGCGTTTACAGCATCGTCTTGATAAAATCTTAGCACGTTTGCATATTTTAGATGGTCTATTGGCTGCGTATTTGAATATCGATGAAGTTATCGAAATCATTCGTACCGAAGATGATCCAAAACACGAATTAATGACACGCTTTGATTTAACTGAAATTCAAGCGGAAGCCATCTTAGAGATTAAACTTCGCCAGTTAGCAAAACTGGAAGAAATTAAGATCCGTGGTGAGCAAGATGAGTTAGCGAAAGAACGAGATCAAATTGAGACGTTATTAGGTTCTGAGCGTCGTCTAAATACGTTAATTAAGAAAGAAATCTTAGCGGACGCTGAGAAGTTTGGTGATGATCGTCGCTCTCCATTGGTTGAGCGTGAAGAAGCAAAAGCATTAACCGAGCGTGATTTAATTCCAAGCGAAACGATTACGGTTGTTCTTTCTGATAAAGGTTGGATCCGTCATGCGAAAGGGCATGACGTTGACCCAACAACCTTAAACTATAAGTCGGGTGATAAATACCTAGCTCATGCTCGTGGTAAGAGTAATGCTCCTGCGGTATTTATGGGTAGCAACGGCCGAAGTTACGCATTGGAATCACATACTTTGCCTTCAGCAAGAAGCCAAGGTGAGCCTATTACGGGTCGCTTGAATGTCACAGCTGGCAGTCAAATTACTCATGTAGTTATGGGAGAAGAAGAGCAAACATGGCTAATCAGTTCAGATGCGGGTTATGGTTTTGTTTGTAAGGGATCTGACTTACTGTCTAAAAATAAGAATGGTAAAGCGCTACTAACTCTACCTGAAAATGCTCAAGTTATGCCGCCAGAAACGGTGTTAGATTTGGACAATGATGAGATTTTAGCAATCACCAATGAAGGCCGAATGCTTCTGTTCCCTATCAAAGATTTACCGCAACTAGGTAAAGGTAAAGGGAATAAGATCATCAATATTCCAGCAGCGCGTTCGAAGTCTCGTGAAGAGTTCTTGTCTCACTTGTTACCACTGCCTCAAGGTGCAACTATTACTTTGTATGCGGGTAAGCGTAAATTAGGTTTGAAACCTACGGATTTAGATAACTTCCGTGGTGAGCGTGGTCGTCGTGGTAGCTTATTACCAAGAGGTCTGCAACGAGTGACTCGCATTGATATTAATGGTGAGTGCACGGTAACTGAAGAGAGTGAATAACCTTAGTCGTTTTTCGATATAAAAATAGCGCATGGTGAATGCGCTATTTTTTTATGTCGATAGTATTGAAGTTGATCAGTTTGAAGGATCTTCAGCAATGGTAACTTTAATCGTCTTCGCTTTGCCCTTACGAATAATATCAACATCGACTTCAGTTTCTGGACGTAACTCGGTCACAATATCCGTAACATTTTGTCGATTAATGACACTTTTCCCATCAATACTCGTAATAATATCTTGAGTGATGATCCCAGCTTTTTCTGCCGGGCTATTTGGTGCAACGCCTAAAACTAAAATACCATTAATGTTATCTGCATTCATTAAGCGAGCCATTGCCGGGTTGATATCTCGGCCATCAATGCCTATATAACCACGAATAACTTGTCCATCTGCAATTAAGCGGCGCATGATTTTATCAGCCAGAGCATAAGGAATAGCAAATGAAATGCCATAGGTTTCAAGCTCAGTTGCCTGCTGGAAAGAGGCGGTATTAATACCAACTAACTCTCCCCGTGTATTCACTAGGGCGCCACCTGAGTTGCCTCTATTAATTGCAGCGTCGGTTTGAATTAAACCTTGTGTTCCATCAGAGCTTAATGCCGCGCGGCCAGTTGCTGAAATAATACCAAACGTGGTGGTTTGTCCTAAGTTATAGGGATTACCGATAGCAAGAACCACATCACCAATATCTGCTTGATAGCTTGGATTTAATGGGATAACAGGAAGGTTAGTGTCTTTAATTTGTAATACGGCTAAATCAGTACGCTTATCTTTACCGATTAACTGAGAGTTAAATAAGCGGCCATCTTGCAGAGCTACAATCACTTGGTCAGCATCGGCAACCACATGATAGTTTGTAATTATATAGCCTTTATCACTTACAATAACGCCAGAACCTAAACCTTCTGTATCTAAACGAAGGCGGTCTTCATTATTGTATTTTCGGCTATAAATATTCACAACCGCAGGTGCCGCTCGACGAACTGCATAATTAAATGAGATTTGATTACTTATTTGCTGTGGGGCTTGGTTTGTTTGAAGTTGCTCTGTCGTAATGGATGAGCGAAGATTAGGGAATGCAAATAGCAGAACGGCAGCGGTCGCTGTTCCGATAATAGCTGAGCGCAATAAGAATGAAAGCATTGCCTTCCTAACCTTTAAAAATCATAAAATAGTGGGCTAGGATAACATTGAACGTTTAAAAAAAGTAGATGTGAGAATAAGCGCTCACCTGAACACTTATTCTCTTTTTAGGCTTTAATTATTTAATCACAAGGTAAAGCGTTTGCTCTCCACGCTGAATATTAAGAGCAAGTACCGGTGGTTTATCTTCTAATAGCTTTCTAAAGTGTTGTAAATTAGTCACGCGGCTTCGGTTAATACCAATAATGATATCTCCTTTTTGTAAACCATAACGTTGAGCCATAGATCCCTTTTGAATACTGCTAATTTTCACGCCTTTAACAGGATCCGAATGGGATGTATTTTCTAGTTCGGCGCCTTTTAAACCATCATGCAGTTTTTCGGCTTTCGCTTTTACTTGTTCCGCTTCTTTCAGTGTCGCTGTGACGGTTTTTTCTTTTCCATCACGGATTAGCCCTAAGGTCACTTTTTTACCCGCACCTAGAGTGGCGACTTTAGCGCGTAATTCACCAAAGGTTTGAATTTTTTTACCGTTAATCGATATAAGAATATCACCCGCTTTAATTCCTGCTTTATCTGCTGCACTGTCTGGTATTACTTGACTAACAAAGGCACCGTGATTGGTGTCGTAATCAAAGGCCTCTGCCAATTCAGCAGTAAGCTCTCCACCTTGAACGCCAAGTATGCCGCGTTTTACATGACCAAATTCTAAAATTTGCTCTGATAAATTACGAACCATATTGGATGGAATAGCAAATCCAATCCCTACATTACCGCCATTAGGTCCTAAAATAGCCGTATTAATACCAATAAGTTCACCATTCAAATTCACCAGTGCGCCACCGGAGTTGCCGCTGTTGATTGCTGCATCGGTTTGAATAAAGTTTTCAAAATTATCGAGGTTTAATCCACTACGTCCAAGGGCTGAAACAATGCCTGAGGTCACGGTTTGCCCTAAACCAAATGGGTTACCTATAGCAACGCTAAAGTCTCCAACTCGTAGATTATCAGAATCAGCTAATTGGATTTGAGTTAGGTTTTTGGCTTCTTCTAGCTTTAATAAAGCAATATCGGACATTTCATCACTGCCAATCAATTCAGCAGTGTATTCACGACCGTCATGCAATTGAACAAGGATTTCTTTCGCACTGTTAATAACGTGATGGTTCGTTACGATATAGCCTTTTTTAGCATCAACGATGACACCAGAACCAAGACCTCTAAATGGTCGCTCTTGAACTTGTTCAGCAGGGAAGTCTGGCCCTAAAAAGAAACGAAACTGCTCAGGTATATGTTGTTTTGATACTTGAGTTCCAGAAACGGAGATACTGACTACTGCTGGTGTGATTTTTTCCAGCATAGGTGCAAGGCTAGGCAGTTGCTGAGAGTTGACCGCAAGGGGTAAGGCCGCTTGAGATTGAATAGGGGTAAGAATTGCACTGATGCTTAAAGTTAAAGCACTTAAAACAAGCAAAGGCTTTTTCATCGATAATGTACTCTTAGTTAAACAAAGTGTACTTATTCGACTCAAAAGCCTTTATAAAAGTTCATAGTAAATGCAAATTTTAAGCGATTTTATCTTCTTTTTTTGCGCTTACATCGCTAAGTGGTTCATCTTTTAATAAGCCACTTGCACCATTCGCATAGTCTTTTGGTGGGCTATTAATTTCATCTTTTACATGAGCCATTTTTTTATTTAACTCTGGTGAAAGAGTCATCTCATCCAAGCGAGCTGAGAATGGATTATCTTGCTCTGGCAAGTTTGGCATTAATTCTTTAGATGTTGACGCCATGTGGTCATACATTTTATTAAAATCTTTTGCTAATGCTTCTAGCATGGTGGCACTTGTCGCGAAATGGTCCACCAACTCTTGACGATACTGTTCCAACTCATACTTAGATTTTTCTAAATCTTGTTTTAATGATTTTTGATCTTTGATACTAGGAACTGTAAAACGAGAAATCATAAAGCCAATGGTGATACCAATAGCTAAGCCAATTAAAGCGTATGTCCACGCCATGAAGTACTCCTTACCGTTTTTATTAATATGGGTCGACTTAATACTAATCTTATTAACTGCATATTCAGATTGGTATAACTGTGAGTTAGCCCACTCATAGTGTGAGTTGAGAACATGCTACTATGAAGGGAGTCAATCAACAAAAGAAAAGATTAAAAGTGATGACACCATTAGAAAAATATCAGCAAGACCTCAATCAAGAGGGGTTTATGCATGATAGCGCTCAACAAAATGCTGTAGAACATCTTGATGATTTATATCGACGGTTTTTAGAATTAAAAGTTCCTCAAACACCAATAAAAAAGTCTTGGAAACGATTTTTTAAAAAAAACGAGCCACAAAAACTCGTGCCTGAAAAAGGACTTTATTTTTGGGGCGGAGTAGGCCGTGGTAAAACTTATTTAGTCGATACCTTTTATGATGCATTACCTACAGAAAGAAAAATGCGTGTTCATTTTCATCGTTTTATGCAACGAGTGCATGATGAACTGGGTGAACTAAAACAACAGCCTGATCCTTTACTTATTGTTGCTGATAAATTCAAACAAGAGACAGACATTATTTGTTTTGATGAGTTTTTTGTCTCAGATATAACAGATGCAATGATTCTGGCTACTTTATTAGAAGCTTTATTTGAGCGTGGGATTGCTTTAGTCGCAACATCAAATATTGAACCACATAACCTGTACCGTAATGGTTTGCAGCGAGCACGCTTTCTTCCTGCTATCGCATTAATAGAAGCGCATTGTGACATTGTTAATGTCGACAGTGGCATTGATTATCGATTAAGAACGTTAGAGCAAGCTGAAATTTTTCATTTTCCATTAGATGCGAAAGCGGAAAATAACATGAAAATGTATTTTGACAAGCTGACCTCAGAAAGTGAATACAAGGCAAAAACCATTGAGATAAATCATCGGCAACTAGAAGTAAAAGCGGAAGGGGATGGTGTGGTTCATTTTGATTTTGAATCACTGTGTGAGAGTGCACGTAGCCAGCACGATTACATTGAGCTTTCGCGTTTATATCACACGGTTTTGTTGTCTAATGTAAAAATCATGGGGGAGCTTAATGATGATGCTGCTCGTCGCTTTATTGCCATGGTTGATGAGTTTTATGAACGAAACGTCAAATTGATCATCTCAGCAGAAGTTGATTTAGCTGCTATTTATGAAAAAGGGCGTTTAACGTTTGAATTTAAACGTTGTCAGTCTCGTCTAGTTGAAATGCAAAGCCACGAATACTTAGCAAAAGAACATTTATCTTAATCATTACCTCCTATATTTTTATAATTTATAGCGGAGATTTGGTGTGATGAGAGTCAAATTTCATTTTTTTTGCTGTTTTTTCATAATATGTGAAATATCTTCAAAAAAAAGGTGATTTTTTCTTCACGCTTCACTATAATCCTCCGACCCACCGTTACTGTACTGGCGTAATTGCCAAGAGTGCCAACCACTCGAAGGGGTGATGACTGGGCTCAAAAATATACAGTGGGAGCGAAAGCTCCTAATCAGTGAAATTATTTAATAACGGGTATCATTAGCATGAAAACTTTCGTTGCTAAACCAGCCGCTGTAAAGCGTGACTGGTATGTTGTAGACGCTGAAGGTAAAACTCTTGGTCGTATCGCAACTGAAATCGCATCTCGCCTACGTGGCAAGCATAAAGCAGAATACACTCCTCACGTAGATACTGGTGATTACATCATCGTTATCAACGCAGAGAAAGTACGCGTAACAGGTAATAAAGCGGCTGGTAAAATCTACTACCGTCACACTGAATTCCCTGGCGGTCTAAAATCTATTTCTTTCGAGAAACTGATCGATCGTAAACCTGAAATGGTTATTGAATTAGCTGTTAAAGGTATGCTTCCACGTGGTCCTCTTGGTCGTGCTATGTACCGTAAACTTAAAGTTTACGCTGGCGCTGAGCATAACCACACTGCTCAACAACCACAAGTACTAGACATTTAATCGGGGATTATGGCAATGGCAGAGAATCAATACTACGGCACTGGTCGCCGTAAAAGCTCAGCAGCTCGTGTTTTTATCAAACCGGGTACTGGCAACATCGTAATCAACAAGCGTAGCCTTGAAGTTTACTTCGGTCGTCCAACAGCACGTATGGTTGTTAACCAACCTCTAGAGCTAGTTGAAATGACTGATAAACTAGACCTATTCATCACTGTTTCTGGTGGTGGTATTTCTGGTCAAGCTGGTGCGATCCGTCACGGTATCACACGCGCTCTTATGCAATACGATGAATCACTACGTCCTGCACTACGTGCAGCTGGCTATGTTACGCGTGACGCTCGTTGCGTTGAGCGTAAGAAAGTTGGTCTACGTAAAGCACGTCGTAAACCACAATTCTCTAAGCGTTAATATTACGCTTACCAGTGGCTTTGTTTTCAGAGCCACTTGGATATTGTGTTCAAAAGCTCAGCATTTATGCTGGGCTTTTGTTGTTTTTGTGAGGTGAAATACTCTTCACAGCTTGTATTCCTTCTACTTTTCTTATCTTTTCTCCCTTCTCATCATAAAAAGTCTACCCACTTCACAAATGTTGCAAAAAAGTAGCTTTACCTTGTCAAAAAGTAAGGTTTTCTTTATCATTTATGGGTAAAAACAACAGCATAATAATATATGAACAAATTCTGTGGTTATTTTAAGAATTTATAACATCTAAATCCTGTTGTATCACACCATTGAAGTTAGCCGTAGCTCGACAATGTATGGACATAATAAAAACTACATAAAGAGCACATGGGAGAAAGTTGGATGAGCAATGCGCCAGTGAGTAATGGTCGACGCCGTTTCTTAACAGCAACAACTGCGGTTGTTGGTGGTTTAGGAGCTGTGGCGGTGGCCGTACCTTTTATTAAATCTTGGAATCCGAGTGCAAGAGCGAAAGCTGCAGGTGCACCGGTTGAAGTCGATATCAGTAAGCTCGAGGATGGGCAGATGGTTCGTGTTGAGTGGCGAGGTAAACCTGTATGGGTTGTACGCCGTTCAGAAGCACTTTTACAATCATTGACTGAAATCGATGGTCAACTTCGAGACCCATCTTCAGGCGAAGAGCAGCAACCTGTGTACGCTCAGAATGCATATCGTTCGATTAAGCCTGAAATATTTTTAGCCGTTGGTATTTGTACTCACCTTGGCTGTTCACCTACCTATTTACCTGACAGTTTTAGTGAACAAGTTGAAGGGGTTAACTCTGGTTTCTTCTGTCCGTGCCATGGCTCTAAATTTGATATGGCTGGTCGAGTATTCCAAGGGGTGCCTGCGCCATTGAACCTAGTGGTTCCTAAACATATGTACCTTAGTGATACGCGTATCCTAGTTGGGGTTGATGAAGGAGGGGAAGCCTAATGCAACCGTTACTCGATTGGGTAGAAAAACGTCTACCTGCGATGAATGCGTATAAAAAGCATTTATCTGAATACCCAATGCCAAAAAACTTTAACTTTTGGTATTTCTTTGGCTCATTAGCTATGTTGGTTTTAGTTAACCAGATCGTTACTGGTATCTGGCTAACAATGAACTATGTTCCTTCTGGTGAGGGTGCATTTGCCTCTGTTGAATACATCATGCGTGATGTTGATTATGGTTGGCTACTTCGCTATATGCACTCTACAGGTGCGTCAGCCTTTTTTGTTGTTATTTATCTGCACATGTTCCGTGGCTTAATTTACGGTTCTTATCAGAAGCCTCGTGAATTGCTATGGCTATTTGGTATGCTGATCTTCTTAGTGTTAATGGCTGAAGCGTTCATGGGATACTTACTTCCATGGGGACAAATGTCTTACTGGGGCGCTCAGGTTATCATTTCACTGTTTGGTGCAATTCCTGTTATTGGTGATGATTTAACATTGTGGATCCGTGGTGATTACGTGATCTCTGGTGCGACACTGAACCGTTTCTTTGCGCTTCACGTTATTGCTCTCCCAATTGTATTATTGCTATTAGTAGTATTACATGTACTCGCTCTGCATGAAGTGGGTTCTAATAACCCTGATGGTATTGAGTTGAAAATACCAAAAGCAAAAGATGACAAGGGTGAGCATAAAACACAATTTAAATTCCATGAATACTATACGAGCAAATATAACATTATTGACTCGGTGCCTTTCCATCCATACGGAACGGTAAAAGATATGATTGGTGTAGCTGGTTTCTTATTCTTCTTCTGTTATGTGTTGTTCTTTAACCCTGAAATGGGTGGATACTTCCTTGAGCCGCCTAACTTTGAAGCGGCAAACCCATTGAAAACTCCTGAACACATTGCTCCCGTTTGGTACTTCACGCCATTCTATGCAATCTTGCGTGCGGTTCCTGATAAGTTATTAGGCGTTGTCGCTATGGGTGCATCGATTGTTGTGCTATTCCTTCTTCCTTGGTTCGACCGTTGTAAAGTTCGTTCATACCGTTACCGTAGTAAATTGCATTTACTGAATATTGCACAGTTTACTGTTAGCTTTATTGCTCTTGGTGTTCTTGGGGCATTACCTGCGACGCCTACTTATACGTTATTAGCACAAATTTTCAGTCTGACTTACTTTATGTTCTTCGTTCTGCTGTTTGTATATAGTAAAAACGAAGCGACGAAACCACTGCCAGAGAGGGTAACATTCAAATGAGAAAGTTGATTTTAGTACTTTTTGCTTTGTTGCCATCAATGGTAATGGCGGCAGGTGCAAAGGTTCCACTAGATAGTGCGAATAACGACATTCGTGATCAAGCATCGCTACAAAATGGTGCGAAATTATTCATGAACTACTGTGCTGGTTGTCATTCAACTCAGTATCAACGTTATGGCCGTGTTGCTGAAGATCTAGGTATTCCGGTTGATCTTATGATGGATAATCTTGTTTTTGATCCAAACGCCAAAATTGGTGATTTGATGGAAAATGCGATTCCTGAAAAACAAGCAGCGAATTGGTTCGGTGCGCCGCCACCAGACTTAACACTGGTTGCTCGTGTACGTGGTACTGATTGGTTATACACTTACTTACGTACATTCTATGCCGATCCAACGCGTCCATTTGGTGTGAACAATATGGTATTCCCAAGTGTTGGTATGCCTCATGTATTACAGGAACTTCAAGGTGTTACAACTCCGATTTATGAGACAACCATGGTTGATGGTGTGGAGCATAAAGTCGTTGTTGGTGTTGAATCTGATGGTACCGGCGAATTAAGTTCAGGTGAATATGATGCAGCCGTTCGTGATTTGGTTAACTTTTTAGAGTATTCAGGTGACCCTGTTCAACTTGAGCGTCATCGCTTAGGTTGGTGGGTTATGGGCTTTTTAGTGATATTTGCTTTTGTTTCTTACTTGCTTAAGAAAGAATATTGGCGCGATGTCCACTAATCATGATATTCTAGATCGTTAATTGTACGCAATGGAGGCTTAGCCTCCATTGTTTTTGTGTCACTACTATTTCATACTAAATAGATAGCTGACAGGCACCTAAATTCGGTGCTTTTTGCTCCTAGATAAATACCGGAGGGCTCAATGGCTGTTGCTGCCAACAAACGCTCAGTAATGACGCTTTTTTCAGACGCTTCTGACATGTACAGTCACCAAGTACGCATCGTACTGGCTGAGAAAGGAGTAAGTGTTGAAGTTGAATTGGTTGATCCATCCAACTTACCAGCAGAACTTGTAGAATTAAACCCTTACAAAACTGTACCAACACTTGTTGATCGTGAGCTTGCTTTATACAACTCTAATATCATCATGGAATATTTAGATGAGCGTTTCCCTCATCCGCCATTGATGCCTGTTTACCCTGTTGCTCGTGGTAACAGTCGTCTAATGATGCACCGTGTTGAAACTAACTGGTATTCATTAGCAGAGAAAGTTGCGAAAGGATCTTTTGAAGAATCTGAAGCAGCACGCGCAAAACTGCGTAATGACCTTCTAATGTTAGGTCCAATCTTCGCTGAATACACATACTTCATGAGTGATGAGTTTAGCTTAGTGGATTGTTACTTAGCCCCGTTATTATGGCGTTTACCATCTATGGGTATTGAATTATCAGGCCCTGGTGCTAAAGAACTTAAGATCTACATGAACCGTGTATTTGAACGTGATTCATTCCTAGCTTCATTAACTGAAGCTGAGCGTGAACTGCGTCTAACGAACTAATGGATATTAGCTCAATGATGCCCCGTCGCCCATACTTGTTACGTGCATTTTATGAATGGATTGTAGATAACGAGTTAACACCACATCTTGTTGTTGATGCAACAATGAATGGTGTGCGAGTTCCAGAAGAGTTTGTTCAAGATGGTCAAATCGTTTTAAACGTAGCACCACACTCTGTTGGTAATTTAGAAATGGGTAATGAAGCGGTGACATTTAATGCTCGCTTTGGTGGTCGTCCTCACTCGCTAATTTTACCGCTCTATGCGATTCAAGCTATCTATGCACGTGAAAACGGCGCTGGAACTATGTTTGAACCAGAAGAAGCGTACGAATTAAGCTCAGAAGAGGGGATCTTTGAGGAAGATTTAGTATCTACTTCAGAAGAAGATTCATCGTCTGATGATAAGCCTGAGCCACCACGTCCAACGGGTCGCCCAAGCTTACGAGTGGTTAAATAGCTTTTCCACTACAGCTTTAAATTAAAAAAGCCTGCATAGATTGCAGGCTTTTTGTTATTGAACTATATGATACCAATGACAGTAAGTAAGAGAACAATAATAGCGAAGGTAAAATGCTTGAGAACAAGGCGAAATTTTTTGATAAGTAGTTATTCTACAATCAAAAATTTCAACGCAGTTATCGAGAGTTTTAACCAGCTAGGATGATCTGTTATTTACTACGATTGGTATAATAATTACTCTTTTTCTACACTGCCACCTTGGCCGTATTCAAAGGCTTTAATTACCTCTTTAACCCCTTTGATATTACGAGCAACTTCTGCTGCAATATTTCCCTGTTCTTCAGTCACAAACCCAACAAGAAAGACCTCTTGAGCTTCAGTGAAGACACTGATCTTTATTCCATTTAGCTCTGATTTTGCGAGAAGTGAAGATTTCACTTTTGTGGTTATCCAGCTATCGTTATTTATTTGAGTAAAGGTTAATAAAGGACGAACACGGATTTGATTATAAACGGTATTAACACCATTTAAGCTTTTAATTTGTTTTTCAAAATCTTGATTAAGTTGATTATTTTTCGCCTGCCCCATTAAAAGGGTTTTTCCGTTATAGGTTACGGCACTGACTCGCATATTATATTGATAAGGAGCCTTGTTGGCTAAGCCTGTTGCTTCTAATGAAATATTCTTATCCGTCAATTGCTCTTTCATTGTTCTATTGTCTGTCACTACTGAAGCTGTAGTTGCCGCTCCTGCAATGAATAAACCGGCACAGCCTTGAAGTAAGACGGCAGAAAGGAGCAATGCGCTTAATTTAATTAACTTCATCTATAATTACTCAGAATGCTGTGGGAAAAGAACCTGATCAACCAAATCACAAATACAATGTAAGGTTAAAAGGTGAACCTCTTGAATGCGTGCGACACGGTGAGATGGAATTCTAATCTCAACATCAGATTCACCTAATAGACCAGCCATCACACCACCATCCATCCCAGTTAACGCAATGATGGTCATATCACGGCTTACCGCAGCTTCCATTGCTTTTAGAATATCTTGACTGTTTCCACTGGTGGAGATAGCAAGCAATATATCTCCAGGTTGGCCTAGGGCTCTTACTTGTTTAGAGAAAATTTCATCATAATTGTAGTCATTTGCAATTGCTGTCAGCGTTGAAGTGTCAGCCGTTAGTGCCATTGCTGGTAGGCTTGGGCGTTCAGTTTCAAAACGGTTTAATAAACATGAAGCAAACTGTTGAGCGTTAGACGCTGACCCACCATTACCACAGCATAAAATTTTGTTGCCATTTAATAGGGTTGCCACCATGGCTTGAGAGGCATGCATGATGTGATCAGGAAGCGCTTCCGCTGCTGCGATTTGGATTTGGATGCTTTCGGTAAAGCTTTCTTTAATGTTTTCTAGCATTGTTTACCCTTCAACAATTGCATTTTTGATCCAGTTGATTTCCTGACCTTGAGAGTGGATAGCAACTACATCAAATCTAAAAGATGTATGTTCAACAGAGAGCCCATTTTTCATGAGCCAAAAGAGAGCGGTTCGTTGTAATTTGCGCTGTTTCTGCCATGTTACCATTTCTTGCGCAGAACCGTAATTTGAAGTGGTGCGATATTTTACTTCTACAAATACGAAAGTGTCTCGATCTCGCATGATGAGATCGAGCTCTCCAGTTTTAGAGTGGAAATTGCGTTGAATGAAGATGAGTTGATGTTGTTCTAAATAACGTTTAGCCATCAACTCATAATATTCACCCTTAGCGCGCTTATTCTGTTTCTTCTCCATGAATAGCCCAGCTCATTTCTCGTTGAATAACACACTGTTGGTTAATACTGAGTTCACCCGTTTTGCCTTGCATATGGTAGTTATCGACCGCTTTCATTTGTGGTAGCTCAGCGATTAGTTGATAAGCATCCATACCTAACGCATGAAGACGTGTTTCACCATTACTGCTTTTTGGCCATAGTTCATCGTATTGCGCTTTGAACTTATGGTCTTCTTTTATCAGTAATGGAATATCACTAAATTCAATGCCTTTGATTTCGACAAGTTTAGTTTGACGACCGCTGTTACTGCGAGAACTTGCATATAGCTTAGGTGGTGTGATCCCCGGGTTAATCGCAACATCGATGAAAGGCTTTAGAAGCACTAATTCACTGCTTTTTGCGACCATGTAAACCGCATCAATATCACGACGGCTACGAGGTTGTGATTCCAACTCCATCTTAGCCAGTGCGTTCATTTGATAGATACGTGCTTGGCTGCTTTCAATACCAAACACACTGTTTACTTTTTGTTGTAATTGCGACTTTTTACCAAAATAGCTAATTGATGGTTTCTTAGCCGTTAATTGGTACCATTTATCGCTGAAGGCTTGGCTTAAACGCTCACCCATTGTGCCTTGTGGGGCAAGAAATAAGGGGTGTTTATGTCCTTGTTCAAATAGGTGGATAGCAGCTTGTTCTGCTTCTTGTTCTGGAGAAAGCGTAAAGTAACAGCTGTTTTCCTCAGGATTTACTTCTGTGGGAATGTTTAGCGCTAATTGAGCGATATTTGTTTCATTTAATGATTGGAATTCTTCAATTTTACTACGCAGAAGAGGGCCAACCACAAATTGGATATCTTCTTGAGTTAACGTCGCCATGATCTCTTCCATAGAAGCCGATCCTGTATCAATTACTTTAAATTTAGTAAACTCACCACGTTCTTTATCTTCCATCATGCCATTTATAAAGCCATCACGAACGCGTATGGCTTGTGGTCCAAAGCGGCCACTTAAAGGTAATAGTAAAGCAACGTTATCAGGACGAACAATTTCGAGAGCTAGAATATCAAGCACTTCTTGTGGTGTATAAGTCGCAGCAGGATGTGTTGGATTTGCTTGCAGCCATTCATTCAAGGCTTCTTGTAATCGTGTTGGTGAATGCTTTAGTGTGTCTAAATAAGTGGCTAATTGCACCCAACCGTGAAGAGTCGTTTCACTTTCATCTAATTTAATATCTTGAAGGTTTGTGCTGTTAAATGAAGAAATACTTGTCCACACTTGGGACCAAAGTTGTTGTTTTTGGTCTTCAGGTGTATAGGCATTAAGGGAAATTAATTCTCTTGCTGCATTGAGGTTATCACCATTAAATAGGTGAAGCTCATAACGTAATTGGTAGTATTCAACCCATTGGCTGTCTTCAATTTTCCACCAAGCTTCGAAATTCAGAACTTGCAGAGCCTCATCAAATTTATTTTGTGATTTTAGCATTTTTGCATGATTAAGCTGCATTTCGGCCGTTTGAGTTGGTGATAATTGCAAACCTTTGAGTCGTGTTAATAGGTTAGTTGCAAGTGCAAAATTTTGTTCTTGTACAGATGCCTTTAAAGCCATGATTAAAAAATCAGCCTGAAGAGTACCTTGTTGCTGATCGGCTTTTAAAATATAAGCAGAGCTGGTTTCTACTGGCGCTTGAGTAATATCAAGACGTTCAGGTGCTTTTGGTGAACTCGAACAAGCTGCTAATGTTAGAGCAAGGGCTACAGGAGCAATCAGGCGTGTTACACTGTTCTTTCTAAGGGTCATATTTGCCATGGGTAATATACTGGTCCTACTTAAAAGGGCTGTTTTTACTATGGATGCGAATCACCCGAACAGCTAAAATATTATTTTGATTATAGTGGTGTCTATCTATATTCCCTATATTAATCGCAGAAGAGATAGTAAACAAATGACAGAACACAATTTATCTGTGGTAGAGACTGCAACTTTGTACATTGTTCCTACCCCAATCGGTAATTTAGGCGACATAACGCAACGTGCTTTAGAAGTGTTAAAATCCGTTGACTTAATTGCCGCTGAAGATACTCGCCATACAGGCAAGTTATTGTCTCACTTTGGTATTTCTAGTCAAACATTTGCGCTACATGATCATAACGAACAGCATAAAGCAGACTTGTTGATCAGTAAATTACAACAAGGTCAATCTATTGCACTTGTCTCAGATGCGGGAACGCCGTTAATTAGTGATCCAGGATACCATTTAGTGAACCGTTGTCGTCAAGCGAACGTCAATGTTGTGCCGTTACCTGGTGCATGTGCGGTGATTACGGCACTGTCAGCGGCGGGTTTACCTTCTGACCGTTTCAGTTTTGAAGGCTTTTTGCCTCCGAAAAGTAAAGGGCGTCGCGATAAGTTTGAAGAAATAGCACAAGCAGAACGTACGTGTATTTTTTATGAATCTCCTCATCGTATCATGGATTCTTTAGAAGATATGCTGACGGTTCTTGGGCCAGAAAGACAAGTGGTTTTAGCTCGTGAGCTAACTAAAACCTATGAAACCATTTATGGCGCGCCATTAGGTGAGCTAATTGAATGGATAAAAGAAGACGATAACCGTAAGCGTGGAGAGATGGTTTTATTGATCCATGGCTTCAGAAGTGAAGTTAAAGATGAATTGCCATTTGAGGCAACACGTTCTGTATCTATTCTTGTAAAAGAACTTCCGCTTAAAAAAGCAGCAGCAATGGCCGCTGAAATTCACGGTGTGAAGAAAAATGCACTGTATAAATGGGGTTTAGAGCATTTAGATTAAGAGAATTGTGAAAAAGGGGTGGTAAGTTATTACTGACTCTTATATCATTCGCTTCAGGAGCTGACTCGGTAATCGCTGCTTCATTGATGTCCTTCGGGAGACTGATGGAGGGGAGGAAAGTCCGGGCTCCATAGAGCAGGGTGCCAGGTAACGCCTGGGGGGCGCAAGCCTACGACAAGTGCAGCAGAGAGAAAACCGCCGATGGCTTAATCTTCTTTATTCTTCGGGATAGGAAGTAAGCACAGGTAAGGGTGAAAGGGTGCGGTAAGAGCGCACCGGGCGTCTAGTAATAGTGCGTTGCAAGGTAAACTCCACCCGGAGCAAGATCAAATAGGCCCTCACATAGCATTGCTCGTGTTTGGGGGCGGGTAGATTGCTTGAGCCTGTGAGCGATTGCAGGCCTAGACGAATGGTTACCACCGCGCAAGCGGGACAGAACCCGGCTTATATGTCGGCTCCTAACTTAGCCCACCATAGTACTATTTCGGTAGTGTTATGGTGGGCTTTGTGCTTTCTGCAACATTGGTTTAGAATTATCACTAATTTGACACACATCCCTGTATTTTTAGTTTACACTTCTAACTAAAATTCAGTCGCTTATTTCATAATCACGGTAGTAAATACTCACTATGTCTGAACAATTCCAACACGTATCCGTTCTTCTTCATGAATCAATTGATGGCTTAGCTATCAAGCCTGATGGTATCTATATCGATGGTACGTTTGGTCGTGGAGGCCATAGCCGTCAAATCTTATCAAAACTGGGTGAGAATGGCCGCTTGTACAGTATTGACCGTGATCCTCAAGCCATCGCAGAAGCAAAAACCATTACGGATCCAAAGTTTACTATTATTCATGGACCTTTCTCTGGCCTGAAACAGTATGCTGAAGAGCTTGATCTTGTTGGAAAAATTGATGGTGTATTGTTGGATTTAGGGGTGTCATCACCGCAATTAGATGATGCCGATCGTGGCTTCAGTTTTATGAAAGATGGCCCTTTGGATATGCGAATGGATCCGACCTCAGGTATGCCAGTATCTGAATGGTTATTGGATGCTGATGTTGAAGATATTACATGGGTTATTCGTGAGTTTGGCGAAGACAAGCATGCATGGCGCATTGCTAAAGGCATCGTTGCTTATCGTGAAAACGAAGAAAATGAACCATTAACACGTACGAGTCAATTAGCTAAATTGATCTCAGAGGTTGCGCCTAAGAGTTTCAAAGAGAAAAAACACCCTGCAACACGTACATTCCAAGCGTTCCGAATTTACATCAATAGTGAATTAGATGAGATTGATACTGCGTTAAAAGGGGCATTAGACGTACTCGCTCCAGAAGGACGCTTATCGGTGATCAGTTTCCACTCTCTTGAAGATCGTATGGTGAAGCATTTTATTCGTAAAGAGAGTAAAGGCCCTCAAGTGCCTCATGGTTTGCCACTAACTGAAGAGCAAATTAAAGCATTAGGTAGCGCGAAAATGAAGGCGGTTGGTAAAGCGATTAAACCAACGAAAAGCGAAGTGGATGTAAATGTTCGCTCTCGCAGCTCTGTATTACGTATTGCTGAGCGTTTATGAGTCAATCAACTCCTCCACAATCTAGCTTAACAAAGATGATTGGCCTAGACCTTTTGGGTGTAGGTCGTCTTCATGCAATTCTATTAATCTTTATATTTATTAGTGCGATAGGCGTTGTATTAGCAACACATAATACCCGTCAAATGGCAGTACAAAGAGAGAATTTGCTGCTTGAAAAAGATATTTTAGATGGTGAATGGCGTAATTTGATTTTAGAAGAAAGTGCACTTGCAGAGCACAGTCGAGTTCAGTCTCGCTCTGTAGAGGAGCTGAATATGGAACGCCCTGCGCCAGATAAAGAAGTCATAATAAAACTACGATGAAATTACCAAATAGAAAAAAAAATAATAAACGCATAACCAAAGCGCCGCCGACTCTCATTCAGTGGCGCTTTGGCGTTATTGTTTTCTTTGTTTTTCTTGCTTTAGCAATCTTAATTGCCCGCGCAGCTTATATTCAAGTGATTGAGCCAGATAACCTTATTAAACAAGGGGATATGCGTTCTATTCGTGTTAAAGCCCTTCCTTCTGCTCGTGGCATCATTTCAGATCGTAATGATGAACAGCTTGCTGTAAGTGTTCCTGTTGATGCGGTTTGGGCTGATCCTGTCGCAATTTATAAAGCTGGTGGCTTAGTTGAAGTAGAGCGTTGGTATGCGCTTGCTGATGTCTTAGGACTAAAACGAAAAGAATTATTATCTAAGATAGAGAAGAACAAAAAACGTCGTTTTATTTATCTTCAACGTCAAATATCTCCAGCGGTTGCCGCTTATATTCGTAAATTAAAATTAGCGGGTATCGGCTTAAAAGCAGAATCACGTCGTTATTACCCAAGTGGTGAGATCAGTGCGCATGTTATTGGTGTAACAGGTATTGATAGTCATGGTTTGGAAGGGGTAGAGCGCAGTTATGATGGCTGGCTAACGGGAGAACCGGGTCGTAGAACCGTACGTAAAGACCGTTATGGTCGCGTGGTTGAAAATATTTCTCTAAAAGAGAAGCAAGAAGGTAAACCATTAACCCTAAGTATCGATCAGCGTTTACAAGCGATAGCTTATCGCGCAATTAAACAAGCGGTATCTGACTTTAGAGCAATGTCTGGCTCAGTTGTTATGATCGATATTAAGACGGGTGAAGTACTTGCAATGGTAAATGCACCATCTTACAACCCGAATAATCGTGAACAGTTACAAAGCTTTAGAATGCGTAACCGTGTTATTACCGATACGTTAGAACCAGGCTCTACGGTAAAACCTTTTGTAGTATTAGCCGCTTTAGATGGTGGAACAGCGAACTTAGATACGGTCATTGATACCGGCAATGGCATCATGCGTATTGGCGGCAGTCGTGTTCGTGATAGCTCGAAAGTGGGTAAAGCGGATTTAACCACTATTTTGAAGAAATCAAGTAACATCGGTGTTGCGCATTTAGCGTTGGGAATGCCATTACAAGAATTATTAGCCGAGTATGCGGCGGTTGGTCTTGCTGATCCATCTGGTTTAAATTTAATCGGTGAAGCTACCGGTATTTTCCCTGACCGTCGTCGTTGGTCTGATTTTGAAATTGCGACGCTAGCGTTTGGCTATGGTCTTTCTGTTACGCCAATTCAGTTAGCACACGCCTATGCAACATTAGGTGCTTATGGCGAATATAGACCGCTTTCAATTTTGAAAACAACCGGTCCAACTCCGGGTAAGCAAGTGGTTAACCGTCAACATGCGAAAGCCGTATTAGAGATGATGGAAACCGTAACTCAACCAGGAGGCACAGCAACAAGAGCTGCTGTTCCTGGATATCGAGTTGCAGCAAAAACAGGTACTTCACGAAAAGCAGTTCGTGGTGGTTACAGTGATGAATACATGACGGTGACAGCGGGTGTAGCACCAGTAAGCAACCCTCGAATCGCTCTCGTCACTATCGTAAACCAACCGCAGGGTGATGAGTATTATGCTGGTCAAGTTGCGGCACCGATCTTTGGTCAAGTAATGAAAGATGCACTACAAATTTTAAATGTAGCGCCAGATGAAAGTACCGTAAAACATATCGATGTATTGAATTAGGAAAGTGATGATGCAGTTATCTGAATTACTGTTGCCGTGGTGCGAGTTAAATCAATCTGTGGCAATTTCATCTATGACATTGGACAGTCGCCAAGTATCTCCTGGCTGTTTATTTGTAGCAATTAAAGGCCATGCAGTGGATGGTCGCCAATTTATTTCATCAGCAATTGAACAAGGTGCTGTTGCGGTTATTGCTGACGCGGATGAAGAGAATATTACTGGTACAGTAAAGATTATTGATAACGCTGTTGTTGTCTATATTGATTCTCTTTATACGAAGTTAAGTGCGATTGCAGGAGCTTTTTATCAAGCGGATAAGAGAAGCATGCAACTCGTCGGTATTACAGGTACTAATGGTAAAACGACGATTTCTCAGATCATTGCGCAATGGACGACTTTATTAAATCGACCAGCTGCTGTGATGGGGACTACGGGTAATGGTTTATTGTCGGACCTTAAACCTGCCTTGAATACAACAGGTAGTCCAATTGAAATCCAACAAACGCTGACTGAGCTTGAAAATATCGGAGCTAAACTGACGGCATTAGAAGTGTCGTCTCATGGTTTAGTTCAAGGGCGTGTTAATGCGTTATCTTTTGATGCTGCCGTATTTACGAACTTAAGCCGTGACCATCTTGATTACCATGGTGATATGGCAAATTATGCTGAAGCTAAAAAGTTATTATTTACTTCTCATAGACCAAAACACTCAATCATCAATGCGGATGATCAAGTGGGTTGCCAATGGCTAAAAGAGATGCCTCATGCCGTCGCCGTTTCTTTAAATGAAGAAAGCCTATCTTTTCATTCTGGTAAGAAGGTATTTGCGACATCGGTTGTTTATTCAACCGAAGGCATTCAACTTTCCGTTTCTTCAGATTGGGGAAATGTTGCTTTTTCAGTGCCTTTAATTGGAGCATTTAACGCAAGCAATATTCTCGTTGCTTTCGCTACACTTCTTTCTCTTGGTTATGACATCAATGCTTTAGCTCAAACAGCACCTCAGTTGAATGCGGTTATTGGCAGAATGGAACTGTTTACTGCAGATAATAAAGCCAAAGTCGTAGTGGATTACGCGCATACGCCTGATGCTTTAGATAAAGCGTTGCAAGCATTACGTGTTCACTGCGAAGGTAAGTTGTGGTGTATTTTCGGCTGTGGTGGCGATAGAGATACTGGTAAACGACCAATGATGGCAAGTATTGCTGAGAAACAAGCGGATGTGGTTATTCTTAGTGATGATAACCCTCGTTCAGAAGATCCGAGTTTAATTACTAATGACATGTTAGCTGGGTTAAAAACACCAGAATCAGCACATGTTATTCATGATCGTTTTGAAGCCTGTCAGTTCGCACTATCTCAAGCGAATGAAAGCGATATCATTTTACTCGCAGGTAAAGGTCACGAAGATTATCAGGTGTTAGCCGATAAGACCGTTCATTACTCAGATCGTGAAACGGCACAAAAATTATTAGGGTTACAAGCATGATAACGATGTTACTTAGTGAAATAGCAAAAGCGTGTGATGGACATTTAGTTGGGACGGATTGTCAAATATCATCAGTATCAACAGACAGCCGACATATTGAGGCTCAAGGGCTTTTTGTTGCTCTTATCGGTGAACGCTTTGATGCTCATGATTTTATTCCCGCAGTACAAGAGCAAGGTTCCACCGCGCTTCTTGTATCAAAAGAAGTTGATACATCACTTCCTCAGGTGATTGTTTCTGATACGCAAAAAGCGCTAGGCTTAATGGCGAAACACGTACATCAGGTTTGTCATACTTTTACGTTTGCCTTAACAGGCAGTTGTGGCAAAACCACAGTAAAAGAGATGCTCGCTTCTATTTTGACTCGCACTGGTGAGGTGTTGGCAACCGCTGGAAACTTTAATAATGAGATCGGCGTTCCGTTAACGTTATTACGTTCTCAACCAAGTAATGATTTTGCCGTTATCGAATTGGGTGCAAATCATCAAAATGAAATCTCATACACAACTCAATTAGCTCAACCCAATGTTGCTCTGGTTAATAATATCGCGGCAGCGCATTTAGAAGGGTTTGGTTCAATTGAAGGGGTAGCGAAAGCAAAGGGTGAGATTTTTGAAGGGCTACAAGAAAACGGAACCGCTATTTATAATTTAGATAGCAATGGCCTACCAAAATGGTCTTCGCTATTTGAAGGTAAACAAGTCGTTAGTTTTGCTATGAGTAACTCTAGTGCCGATTTTTATGCTTCAAATATTGAAATAAATGGCATGGGTGAACCAAGCTTTCAAATCAATACACCTCAAGGAAGTACTCAGGTTTCTTTAGGCATTATTGGCAAGCATAATGTAGTCAATGCAGTTGCTGCTGCGGCTTTAGCTACTCAAGCTAACGTGTCACTAGATGATATTCAACAAGGACTACAACAGTTGGGTAGCGTAAAAGGGCGCGTAGCCGTTGAAACGTTAGGCTCTGGTTTGAAGGTTATTGATGATACTTACAATGCCAGTGTTCCAGCAATGAAGGCTGCAGTGGATTTACTGGGTGGGTTCGAAGGCCAGCGTTGGCTTGTTTTAGGTAATATGGCAGAGCTAGGTGAAGAAAGCCTTGCACTTCATCGTGAAGTTGGGGAATATGCTGCCCCATATCAATTTGAGCAAGTAGTGACATTTGGTGATGACACAAAAGTGATCAGTGAGCTATGTAATGGCCGCCATTTTGAAACGCGTTCTGATTTGAACGCCTACTTACTTAAAGAATTACAATCTATTAAACATAATGAGGTTACCGTGCTAGTTAAAGGTGCCAACAGTTCACGAATGAGCGAAGTGGTTTCTGCTCTTAAGGAGTGTCAATAATGATTATTTGGTTATCCAATTTTCTAGAGCAATATTTTCCATTTTTCCGCCTATTTGAATATTTAAGCTTTAGAGCCATTTTAAGTATTATCACAGCATTAACCATTTCTCTTTGGATGGGGCCGAAATTAATTAAATGGTTACAGAACCTACAAATCGGTCAAGTTGTACGTGATGACGGTCCTGAATCGCATTTCAGTAAACGTGGTACACCAACCATGGGCGGTATCATGATTCTTACTGCGATTACGGTGACTGTGTTTTTGTGGGCAGATCTGACAAACCCTTATGTATGGGCAGTGATGTTTGTATTGTTAGGCTATGGCGCCGTTGGTTTTGTTGATGACTATCGTAAAGTTGTTCGTAAAAACACCGATGGTTTGATTGCTCGTTGGAAGTACTTTTGGCAGTCAGCAATTGCGTTAGTGGTTGCTTTTGCTTTATATGCTTACGGTAAAGATACGGCTGCAACACAGTTAGTGGTTCCTTTCTTTAAAGAAATAATGCCTCAACTTGGCCTTGCTTATATCCTTCTGACTTATTTTGTTATTGTGGGTACAAGTAATGCGGTGAACTTAACCGATGGTCTTGATGGTTTAGCTATCATGCCTACGGTATTCGTTGCTGCTGGTTTTGCCTTTATTGCATGGGCTACTGGTAATGTACAGTTTGCGAATTACTTACATATTCCACACATCCCACAAGCAAGTGAATTGGTGGTTGTGTGTGCTGCGATTGTTGGTGCAGGTTTTGGTTTCTTATGGTTTAACACATACCCAGCACAAGTATTTATGGGCGATGTAGGTTCATTAGCGCTTGGTGGCGCATTAGGTACGATTGCGGTGTTAGTTCGTCAAGAGTTCCTATTGGTTATCATGGGTGGTGTATTCGTTGTTGAAACCTTATCGGTAATTCTTCAAGTAGGTTCATATAAACTACGTGGCCAGCGTATCTTCCGTATGGCACCAATCCATCACCATTATGAGTTAAAAGGCTGGCCAGAGCCTCGCGTTATTGTGCGTTTCTGGATTATTTCTATGTTATTGGTTCTTATCGCATTAGCGACATTGAAGGTACGTTAATATGAGTGGTTTTGGTGGTGTGAAAAATGTTGTAGTGGTTGGCTTAGGCATGACAGGTTTGTCTGTTGTTAAGCATTTACTGAGACAGCCTGAAGCGTTAACAATTAAAGTGATTGATACTCGTGATACACCACCAGGCCATGACCAATTGCCTAAAAATGTAGAACTGCATTCAGGAGGGTGGCAACAAGATTGGCTGATTAATGCTGATCTGATTGTTACTAACCCTGGAATCGCCTTAGCTTCACCTCAACTTATACCTGCGATTGATAAAGGGATTCAAATTGTTGGTGACATCGAGTTATTTGCTTGGGCTGTGAATGCACCTGTTATTGCAATCACCGGTTCTAATGGCAAAAGTACGGTGACTGATCTCACCGGAGAAATGGCAAAAGCGGCTGGGGTAAAAACAGCCGTTGGTGGAAATATTGGTTTTGCAGCTCTTGATTTACTAGAGCAAGATGCAGAACTTTATGTTCTTGAGCTTTCGAGCTTCCAACTTGAAACAACCTCTACATTAAAACTGAAAGCGGCTGCATTTTTGAACTTATCTGAAGATCATATGGACCGCTATCAAGGCATGGCTGATTATCGTCAAGCTAAGCTGCGTATCTTTGATCATGCAGAGGTAGGTATTGTTAATCGTGACGATAAACAAACTTACCCTGATGTTGAAAAAACAGTAAAAAGTTTTGGGTTTGATCAAGGTGATTATGGCTGCATTGAAAAAGATGGCATTGAGTATTTGGCAAAAGACTCAGCGCCAATTATTGCAGCGAGTGAATTAGGGTTAGTTGGAAAACATAACATAGCAAACGCCTTAGTCGCTATCGCTTTACTTGATGCCGTGGGCATTAATATTAAATCTACACTCGATACATTAAGAACTTACAATGGATTGACACATAGATGTCAGGTTGTCGCTGATAATGGCGGTATTCGTTGGGTTAATGATTCAAAGGCGACCAATGTGGCAAGTACGTTAGCCGCATTATCTGGTTTAAACATAGATGGAAAGCTGCACCTATTGGTTGGTGGCGTTGGTAAAGGTGCTGATTTTTCAGAGCTCTCTCCGGTATTAAAAGTGCTTGATTTAATGATGTATTGTTTTGGAGAAGATGGTCCCCAATTTATTCCATTAGATCCACGCTCTGGCTTATTCCAAACTATGGATGAAGCATTAGCATCCCTTTTTCCAACACTAAATGCAGGCGATATGGTGATGCTTTCTCCTGCGTGTGCAAGTTTTGATCAGTACGCAAATTTCATGGCTAGAGGTGATGCTTTCACTCAACTAGCAAAACAGTATTCAGCTGAGAGTTAATTTTGATAATTGATCGTATTAAACAATGGGCATCTCCAGTTCAAGACTGGTGTTTAACTCCATCACCTAAAGTCATGTTTGATCGTCAGTTGGTTTGGATTGCACTTGGTTTGATGCTTACTGGATTGGTAATGGTTGGTTCAGCCTCTTTTCCTATTAGTACGCGTTTAACGGATCAGCCATTTCATTTTATGATGCGACATATGTTATTTGTATGTTTAGCGCTTGGTGCCTCATCAGTAGTATTACGCATTAAACTGGATGATTGGTTGAAATACAGTATGTTGCTACTGTTTATTTCATTTGCATTATTGGCCGCTGTTTTAGTGGTGGGTAAATCTGTAAATGGTGCCGCTCGTTGGCTGCCTTTAGGCATTTTTAACTTACAACCCGCAGAGGTTGCAAAACTGTCTTTATTTGTCTTTATCTCTGGTTACTTAGTACGTCGTCACGGCGAAGTTCGCGATAGCTTTAAAGGCTTTGTAAAGCCTTTAGTTGTTCTTATCGGTCTTGCTTTCTTCTTACTATTGCAACCTGATTTAGGAACAACAATTGTAATGTTTGTTACTACCATTGGAATGTTATTTATTGCTGGAGCTAAGTTATGGCAATTTATCGCACTTGTAATGAGTGGTATTTCGTTAGTGATTGTTTTGATCATTGCAGAACCTTATCGTATGCGTCGTGTCACCTCTTTTTTAGACCCGTGGCAAGATCCATTTGGTAGTGGTTATCAGCTGACTCAATCTCTGATGGCTTTTGGGCGAGGAGGTTGGTTTGGGGAAGGTCTTGGTAACTCAATTCAGAAGCTAGAGTACTTACCAGAAGCGCATACTGACTTTGTTTTTGCGGTTATTGCAGAAGAATTAGGGTTTGTAGGTGTTACTCTTGTTTTAGTATTAATTTTTGCGTTAGTACTAAAAGCGTTAGTTATTGGACGTAAATGCTTGCAGCATGACCAGCGTTTTGGTGGATTCTTAGCTTTTGGTATTGGTATTTGGTTTGCTTTCCAGACTTTGGTAAACGTAGGTGCAGCGGCGGGTATTGTTCCAACCAAAGGGTTAACGTTGCCACTCATCAGTTATGGTGGTTCCAGTTTAATTATTATGTCGATAGCGGTGTCGCTGCTTATTCGAATTGATCATGAATGTCGGGTCTTTTTAGAAAACGAGCCTCCACGGAGCGAAAATGAAGAACAAAAATAAACGTTTATTAGTGATGGCTGGTGGGACTGGTGGGCACGTGTTTCCTGGTTTAGCCGTAGCGAAGCAACTTCAAAGTGAAGGTTGGGAAATTCGTTGGCTAGGAACAGAAGACAGAATGGAGGCGGATTTAGTACCAAAACATGGTATTGAAATCGACTTTATTAAAGTAAAAGGGTTGCGTGGGCAAGGTATAAAAAAATTGCTTGCCGCACCGTTTCAGATTTTAGGTGCAATTTCTCAAGCAAAAAAACACATTAAAGCGTGGCAGCCTGATGTTGTTCTTGGCATGGGTGGCTATGTAAGTGGACCAGGTGGTATTGCTGCATGGTTATCTGGCATTCCAGTGGTATTGCATGAACAAAATGCCGTTGCAGGGTTAACCAATCAATGGTTATCTAAAATTGCAAAACGGGTTTTTCAGGCGTTTCCAGGAGCATTCCCAAATGCTGAGGTCGTCGGAAATCCTGTACGTGAAGATGTATGCCAATTGCCTCATCCAAAAGAAAGATTTGCAGAGCGATCTGGCCCTATTCGTTTGTTAGTGATGGGGGGAAGTCAAGGTGCTCGCATTCTAAATACAACCTTACCAGAAGCGTTACCCCAGCTAAATCATGCTATTGAAATTTGGCATCAAGCAGGTAAAGGTAATCAAGAAACTGTAAATCAAGCTTATAAGGATAGCGGTATTTCAGATGCTAAAGTGACAGAGTTCATTGATGATGTAGCAGAAGCTTACGCATGGGCTGATGTATTAGTTTGTCGTTCGGGTGCATTAACGGTATCTGAAGTTTCGGCAGCTGGGGTTGGTTCTGTATTTATTCCTTTTATGCATAAAGATCGCCAACAAGCATTAAACGCAGATCATCTCGTACAGTGTGGCGCAGCGCAAATGATTGAACAACAAGATTTAACAGTTCAAGGTTTGGTTGATACACTGAACGGTTTAGAACGAAAAGAATTAGTAGAAATGGCATGTAATGCACGTAAGGCTGCGATTATTGACGCCGATGTACGTGTTGCCAATGCGATTAAAGACCTCGCAAAATAAAAGAATTGAGATTTAGAATGATAAAAGATCAGAAACTGCAATTAGCTGAAATTAGAACCATGATCCCTGAAATGCGCCGAGTTGAATGCATTCACTTTGTCGGCATTGGCGGTGCGGGCATGAGTGGTATTGCTGAAGTACTTCTAAACGAAGGCTATAACATTAGCGGTTCAGATATGGCTGAGAATACAGTTACGGTTCGTCTAGCTCAAAAAGGAGCGACGATCTTTTTTGGACATCAAGCAAGTAATGTAGAAAAAGCCAGTGTAGTGGTTGTATCTACAGCAATTGATCCAACGAACCCTGAAATTGTTGCAGCAAAAGAACATCGTATCCCTGTTATCCGTCGTGCTGAAATGTTAGCGGAACTTATGCGCTACCGTCACGGTATTGCGGTTGCAGGTACGCACGGAAAAACGACAACAACAGCATTAACCACGCAGATTTATTCAGAAGCAGGGTTAGATCCAACGTTTGTAAATGGCGGCTTGGTGAAAAATGCAGGTACAAATGCACGCTTAGGTTCTAGTCGATTCTTAATTGCAGAAGCGGATGAGAGTGACGCGTCATTCTTACACTTACAACCTATGGTAAGTATTGTTACCAATATTGAAGCTGACCACATGGATACTTATGGTGGTGACTTTGAAGTATTAAAACAAACGTTTATTGATTTTCTTCATAACTTACCATTCTATGGTCAAGCGGTAATGTGCATTGACGATAATGTGGTTAGAGAGTTATTACCGCGAGTCAGTCGTCAAGTGATTACCTATGGTTTTTCAGAAGATGCTGATGTGCGTTTAATTAATTATCGTCAAGTTGGTCAGCAGAGTTTCTTTACGGTACAGAGAAAAGATCGTACTGATTTAGATATTATTTTAAACATTCCAGGTAAGCATAATGCGCTGAATGCAACCGCAGCTATTGCCGTAGCAACAGAAGAAGAAGTAGAAGATGAAGCGATTCTATCTGCACTTTTAAACTTCGAAGGTGCAGGGCGTCGTTTTGACCAACTTGGAGAGTTCGAAACAGGTAATGGCTCGGCAATGTTAGTGGATGATTATGGTCACCATCCGACAGAAGTTGATGTAACGATTAAAGCAGCGCGTGCTGGCTGGGCTGAAAAGCGCCTTGTTATGATTTTTCAACCGCACCGTTATAGCCGAACTCGTGATTTATATGATGATTTTGCCAATGTATTGGATAATGTTGACGTATTAATCATGCTTGATGTGTATTCTGCTGGTGAAACCCCAATAGCAGGGGCAGATGGAAGATCACTGTGCCGAACCATTCGTGGTCGAGGAAAAATTGATCCTATCTTTGTACCAAATATTGATGCATTACCTCCAGTGTTGGCAAATGTGATCCAAGAAGGTGATCTCGTGCTTACTCAAGGTGCTGGAGATGTAGGTAAATTAGCAAAGCAATTAGCTTCAATGAAATTAAATATTGAAACTATGCGTGAGTTTGGATAATTATTGTTTAATTAGTTAGAACTTCTAATAAAAATACGAATAATGAGATAGAATCCTTATTGTATTAATAATATCCTATTAGAAGTTGGGATAGAGGGACTTTGAGCCCTATACTTATTAGATGAAATTTGTTTTATCGCCATTAAAGTATAATAAATTGGTTTAGTTTATTGTAGATGGCGTTATATATTGGCTCTGTTGTGAAAGAATATGATTAAGACGATCAAAATGAATACTTCATTTGATAAAGAAAAATTAAGAAAACACCTTCCTGGTGGGCTCTTTCTTTCTTTAGTCGTAATTATTTCATTATGGCTTGTTATCTCAACAGTGAGTTGGATGACAGATGAAGACAGATTGCCTTTATCTCATATGATTATTCAAGGTCAATTAAAACACATTACGGCAGATGATATTCGAGAAGCCATTGATTCAATGGATTCTATTGGGACGTTTATGACCCAAGATGTGAATAAATTGCAAGATGCATTATTGTCTTTGCCTTGGATCGCCCAAGTTTCTGTTCGTAAGCAGTGGCCTGAAACGATTAAAGTGTTCGTTGTTGAGCACCAACCTGAAGCAACTTGGAATAACAGCGTTATTGTTAATCCTGAGGGCGTTGTATTTAATGCGCCAATGAGCGATTTATTAGAGCCAAAACCCGCTTTATTTGGACCAGAAACGAGCAGTAAAGAAGTGCTTGCCTTTTGGCATCAGTTACAAAAGCAATTTGCCCCGTTAAATATTACGGTTCGCAGCGTCGCATTGACAGACAGATTGTCTTGGCAAGTTGTTTTAGATAACGGTATACGACTAGAGCTTGGTCGTGATGCCAGAGAAGAAAGAGTCAATCGTTTTGTTGCTCTATATAAGCAATTAACAAATAAAAAGAATTCGATAGATTATATAGATCTTCGTTACGATACAGGTGCTGCCGTTGGGTGGAAGCCTGATGATGTTGAAGATTAAAGAAGAGAATTGACATGAGTAAAACGCCAGAAGGCAGTATTATTGTTGGTTTAGATATCGGTACAAACAAAGTATCAGCGTTAGTTGGTGAAGTTTTACCTGATGGCCAAGTGAGCGTTATTGGCTCTGGTTCATGTCCCTCAAGAGGAATGGATAAAGGTGGTGTGAACGATCTTGAATCGGTAGTCAAATCGGTTCAAAGAGCGATTGATCAAGCCGAATTGATGGCTGAATGCACCATTACCTCCGTGTTTATTTCTTTATCTGGTAAGCATATAGCCAGCCAAATAGAGAAAGGAATGGGGTCTATTTCTGAAGAAGAAGTAACTCAAGATGACATGGACAGTGTTATTCATACAGCAAAATCAGTAAAGATTGGTGATGAACAACGCACCTTGCATGTGATACCTCAAGAGTTCTCTATTGATGTGCAAAAAGGCATTCGAAATCCTATTGGATTATCGGGAATGAGAATGGAAGTAAGTGTTCACCTTATTACTTGTCATAATGATATGGCGCGTAACATCGTAAAAGCAGTAGAGCGTTGTGGCTTGAAAGTTGAGCATGTTATATTCTCAGGATTAGCATCAAGTAATGCTGTTATTACCGAAGATGAGCGTGATCTTGGGGTTTGTGTTGTTGATATTGGTGCAGGTACGATGGATATTGCCATTTGGACTGATGGCTCATTGCGCCATGCTGAAGTACTTCCTTATGCCGGTAACGCAGTAACCAGTGATATTGCTTATGCTTTTGGTACGCCTTTTAACGATGCTGAAAAATTAAAAGTTAAATACGGTTGTGCCATTAGTGAGCACATTAATCGTGATGAAACGGTCAATGTTCCAAGTGTTGGTGGTCGACCATCAAGAAGTTTACAGCGAAGAATGCTAGCGGAAGTTATCGAACCGAGGTATTCTGAACTGCTAGGCCTTGTAAACCAGCGTATTCTTGCAATTCAAGATAAATTACGCGCTGAAGGAACAAAGCATCACCTTGCTGCTGGTATCGTATTAACTGGTGGTGGGTCGCAGATTGAAGGTTTGGTAGATTGCGCTGAGCGTGTTTTCCAGACTCAGGTTAGGATAGGTCAACCTTTAGAGGTTGCGGGCCTAACTGATTATGTAAAAGAACCTTATCAAGCAACAGCGGTAGGACTTTTACATTACGGTAAAGAAAGTCAGCTGCATGACGATGAAGATTATGTGCCAAGTAAGCACCAATCTTTCACAACCGTAATAAAGAAATTTAAAAATTGGATACTAAAAGAGTTTTAACCTGAAGCGAACAGGAAGAAACGGAGAGAACAGATGTTTGAGCCGATGATGGAAATGTCCGACGACGCAGTAATTAAAGTTGTTGGTGTAGGTGGCGGTGGCGGTAATGCTATCGAGCACATGGTACGTGAGTCAATTGAAGGGGTTGAATTCATCAGTGTAAATACTGATGCTCAAGCACTTCGCAAGACAAGTGTAAATACAGTAATTCAGATTGGTGGAGACATCACAAAAGGCTTAGGTGCTGGTGCAAACCCGCAAGTAGGTCGTGATGCTGCTCTAGAAGATCGTGAAGCACTTAAAGAAGTACTTGCTGGTGCCGATATGGTATTTATCGCAGCGGGTATGGGTGGCGGTACTGGTACTGGTGCGGCACCAATTATTGCTGAAGTAGCAAAAGAGCTAAACATTCTAACCGTTGCTGTTGTTACAAAACCATTTAGTTTTGAGGGCCGTAAACGTCTTGCTTTTGCTGAGCAAGGCATTGAAGAGCTATCAAAACACGTTGACTCGTTAATTACGATTCCAAACGAAAAGCTATTAAAAGTTTTAGGTCGTGGCATCACTTTACTAGAAGCATTTGCAAAAGCGAATGATGTTCTACGTAATGCGGTTCAGGGTATTGCTGAGCTGATTACTCGTCCTGGTATGATCAACGTCGATTTCGCCGATGTTCGCACTGTTATGTCTGAAATGGGACATGCAATGATGGGTAGTGGTATCGCAGTGGGTGAAGATCGTGCTGAACAAGCAGCGGAAGAAGCGATTTCAAGTCCATTACTTGAAGATATCGATCTTGCTGGTGCGCGTGGCGTTCTTGTAAACATCACTGCTGGTCTAGATATGCGTCTTGATGAATTTGAAACTGTTGGTAATACAGTTAAAGCATTCGCATCAGATAACGCAACGGTAGTTATTGGTACGTCTCTTGACCCTGATATGACTGATGAGATCCGTGTTACCGTTGTTGCTACAGGTATCGGCACTGAAAAAAAGCCTGAAATCACGTTAGTGACAAATAAAGCAGCAGCACCGGCTCAACCAGTGGCAACACCGGCACCAGCAGCACAACCTGTTGTTCAAACACCTGTACAGCCAAAAGCCGCAGTTGTTGAACCAACAGTAGAGAAAGCGGCACAAAATGTGCAAGCAACTAAACCTGCTGCATCATCAACGTCACCAGCAGCTGGTGTACAAAATGCGGGTGCAGCACAAGCTAAACCAGATCAAAAAGAAGATTATTTGGATATCCCTGCGTTTCTACGACGTCAAGCTGACTAATTAATCATCAAACGATTTGGTTTTATAGAAATTTGTGTGCTAAAATGTCAGACCAGTTCTTAGAATTGGTTTGAAATCAAGCATATTTATAGTTGAGATGAGCATATGATCAGACAACGTACACTGAAAAGTATCGTACAAATGACAGGCGTGGGTTTACACTCAGGCCGTAAAGTTACGCTTACTCTTCGTCCAGCAGCTGCAAATACAGGTGTTATTTATCGTCGTACAGACCTTAATCCACCAGTAGATTTCCCTGCGGACCCAGAGTCAGTACGCGATACTATGTTATGTACAGCGTTAGTTAATGATGAAGGCGTAAGAATCTCAACGGTTGAGCACTTAAATGCTGCACTAGCAGGCATGGGCATTGATAACGTTGTTATTGAAGTTGATGCTCCTGAAATTCCTATTATGGATGGCAGCGCAAGTCCTTTTGTTTATCTTTTACAATCTGCGGGTATTGAAGAACTTAATACAGCGAAGAAATTCATTCGTATTAAGAAACCTGTTCGCATTGAAGATGGTGATAAGTGGGCGGAAATTCGTCCATATAACGGCTTCCGTTTAGATTTCACTATTGACTTCAATCACCCTGCGATTGATTCTGATGATCAAAAATTAGTGTTTGATTTTTCAAGCCAATCGTTCATCAAAGATATCTCTCGAGCTCGAACTTTCGGGTTTATGCGTGATATTGAGTACTTACAATCACAAAACCTATGTTTAGGTGGTAGTTTTGATTGTGCAATCGTACTAGATGATTACCGTATTCTAAATGAAGACGGGTTACGTTTTGATAATGAATTTGTAACGCATAAAGTTCTAGATGCTGTAGGCGACCTATATATGTGTGGTCATAGTATCTTGGGTGAATTAAGCGCTTATAAATCAGGTCATGCTCTGAATAATCAGTTACTTCGTGCTGTTCTTGCAGATCAAGAAGCATGGGAGTGGACAACCATTGAAGATGAGCAAGAGTCACCTGTTGCATTTATGCAGCCAGGAATGGTACTTGCCTAGACCATCATCAAATTAAAAAAGCCAAGCAGTTTGCTTGGCTTTTTTATATCTAATATATTCTTACTTCTTACTTCTTACTTCTTACTTCTTACTTCTTACTTCTTACTTCTTACTTCTTATTCGCTAATGCAGCTAGGCTTTCTAAGCGTTTTTTTAATTTAGGAGAGGCAGTTTCTGCGACCATTTCTAATGCGCTTGCCGCCGCTGCAGATAGCTCGCGTTTTGCTTGTTTCTCTGATTTATAAACGGCCGGTTTTTCACCGACAAAAGATCGAGCGAGATCAGGGTTGATCTTTACTTCTAAGTTAGAAAGCCCTGGTAAACCATGTTTTCGAAAAGCCGATAAAATAGAGATTCTTTCATAATTAATCCGAGTTGCCCAAACGCTGCTCGATACCTCGATCACTAAAGATCCTTGGCGATAATTTGCCACACGGCAATGATCTTCACACCCTTTAGGTAGCGCATCTTTTAGTACATGCGACAGCTTAGATAAAATAATCGCTTTTTCTTGCAGATCTTTAAAGCGGGTATTATTAAAAAAATCATTTGCAGGTTGGGGTCTGTGGTCTCGCATCATCAGGAATTCTCACAACAAGGGCGTTATTTAATAGGGTTTTATCAAAGAAAAAGTCATAAATGCCAATTAGATCTGAATTTTTCAGAATTGAAATCAAACTCTACGGATTTAACTTAGGATTGCTTAACGATATCGCTTATACTTTGTTAATTATTACTTATGATGACTAGCAACACAAGAATCAGAGTAGGCCTTGAAAAATCAAGGGCTGATCCCCATAAGATAAGTATATAAAGAAGTATTTTTCTTAGAGTACATTCTCTAGGCGATTGATTCACATTTCAGAATAAACCGATCAGTAATGATCAAGAGATAAAGAGAAGCAACGGAATCATGTTTTCTAAAATTCTAACAAAAGTTATCGGTAGCCGTAATGATCGAACATTACGCAAACTACGTAAAATCGTAGATCAAATTAATAAGCTTGAGCCGCAATTCGAATCATTACAAGACGAAGAATTGAAAGCGAAAACAATCGAGTTCCGTGCACGTCTAGAACAAGGCGAAGAATTAGACAATTTACTACCAGAAGCATTTGCAACGGTTCGTGAAGCATCAAAACGTTTGTATGGCATGCGCCATTTTGATGTTCAAATGATTGGTGGCATGGTGCTAAACAATAGCCAAATCGCAGAGATGCGTACTGGTGAAGGTAAAACATTAACAGCAACACTACCATGTTATTTGAACGCACTGACAGGAAAAGGTGTTCATGTTGTTACTGTAAATGATTATCTTGCAAAGCGTGATGCTGAAACAAACCGTGAACTTTTTGAATTCTTAGGAATGACGGTTGGTGTTAACGTACCAAACATGGCTCCACCTGAGAAAAAGCAAGCGTATTTATGTGATATTTTATATGGTACAAATAACGAGTTTGGTTTCGATTATCTACGTGACAATATGGCTTTCCGTGCGGAAGACCGTGTTCAACGTGAGCGCTATTTTGCAGTAGTCGATGAAGTGGATTCAATCTTAATCGATGAAGCTCGTACTCCTCTTATCATTTCAGGTCCTGCTGAAGATAGCTCTGAATTATATACACGAATCAACACCCTAATTCCTCAACTTGTAAAACAAGATGAAGAAGATAGCGAAGAATATCGTGGTGAAGGCCACTACACGCTAGATGAAAAGGGAAAACAAACGCACCTAACAGAAAATGGTCAAGAATTTGTTGAGCAACTTCTAAAAGATGCAGGCTTGATGGAGCAAGAAGATACTCTGTACTCTCCAGCAAACATTAGCCTACTTCATCATATTAATGCCGCTTTACGCGCGCATGTGTTATTTGAAAAAGACGTTGATTACATCGTAAAAGACGATGAAGTTATCATTGTAGATGAACATACTGGCCGTACAATGCCGGGTCGTCGTTGGTCTGAAGGTTTACACCAAGCTGTTGAAGCAAAAGAAGGGGTGAAAATTCAGAACGAAAACCAAACATTGGCTTCTATTACGTTCCAAAACTTCTTCCGTCTGTACGATAAACTGTCAGGCATGACAGGTACTGCTGATACCGAAGCATTTGAATTCCAATCTATTTACGGCCTAGATACGGTAGTTATACCAACAAACCGTCCGATGGCACGTAATGATATGGGTGATTTGGTCTACATGACTGAAGCCGAGAAATTTGCTGCAATCATTGAAGATATCAAAGGTTGTTCTGAGCGTGGTCAACCTGTACTTGTTGGTACCGTTTCAATCGAGAAATCAGAACTGCTTTCAAATGCACTGAAAAAAGCAAAAATTAAGCATAATGTACTTAATGCTAAATTCCATGAAAAAGAAGCAGACATCGTTGCAAATGCAGGTACATCAAGTGCGGTAACTATTGCAACTAACATGGCTGGTCGTGGTACAGATATTGTTTTAGGTGGTAGCTGGCAGGCAGAGGTTGCAAAACTGTCAGATCCAACAGAAGAGCAAATCAAAGCATTAAAGGCTACATGGAAAGAAGCGCATGACGCTGTTCTTGCTGCTGGCGGTCTTCATATTATTGGTACAGAGCGTCATGAATCTCGCCGTATTGATAACCAATTACGTGGTCGTGCTGGTCGTCAAGGTGATGCGGGTTCTTCACGTTTTTATCTATCAATGGAAGATGCTTTAATGCGTATCTTTGCATCGGATCGCGTATCTAGCATGATGAAAAAGCTAGGTATGGAAGAAGGTGAAGCGATTGAACATCCATGGGTAACAAAAGCAATTGAGAACGCGCAGCGTAAAGTTGAAGGCCGTAACTTCGACATTCGTAAGCAATTACTTGAATACGATGATGTTGCTAACGATCAACGTAAAGTCGTTTACGAACTGCGTGATGAGTTAATGAACGTTGATGATATCAGTGAAATGATCGGTTATAACCGTCAAGAAGTTCTTGAAGGGTTATTTGGTCAATATATTCCACCTCAATCTCTTGAAGAAATGTGGGACGTAGAAGGTCTAACGACTCGTCTACGTGCTGATTTTGATTTAGATCTTCCATTGCAAGAGTGGTTGGATAGCGATGATAAACTTCACGAAGATAACTTACGTGAGAAGATCATTGAAGCTTCAATTCAAGTTTACAAAGAGAAAGAAGAGTCAGTAGGCGAATCGGTTCTGCGTAACTTTGAAAAAGCAGTTATGCTACAAACACTTGATGGGTTATGGAAAGAGCACTTAGCTGCGATGGATCATCTACGCCAAGGTATTCATTTACGTGGTTACGCTCAGAAAAACCCGAAACAAGAGTACAAGCGTGAGTCGTTTGAGTTGTTTGAAGGCCTGCTAGATACGTTAAAATATGATGTTGTCTCTATTTTAAGTAAAGTACGCGTGCAGCAACAAGAAGATGTAGAGCGTATGGAAGAGCAGCGTCGCCAACAAGCAGAAGCAGCAGCTCGTCGCCAGCAACTTCAACACCAGAATGCTGAAAACCAATTAGATGATGGTGAATCGTCAGATGAAAACCACACACCAGTAGTTCGAGATGAGCGCAAAGTGGGTCGAAATGAACCTTGCCCATGCGGCTCTGGTAAGAAATACAAACAATGTCACGGTAAGATCTAGCTAATACTTACTGTTATTGATATTAATTGAAAAATAAAAGCCGCTATCATTTAGCGGCTTTTTTATAAGCGTGATATAGAGATAGGAAAGGCTATACATGAAGCGATTACATATAGTTGCAGCAATCATTTTAAATGCAGAAAAGAACCAAGTCTTTATTACTAAACGCCCAGATAAAGCGCATAAAGGAGGCTTTTGGGAGTTTCCTGGTGGTAAGGTTGAAGTTGGTGAAAGTGCAGAGCAGGCGCTTATTAGAGAGTTGTATGAAGAGATTGGTATTAACTCAACAGAACTCGATTTATTTGAATCGCTAAATCACGATTACCCTGATAAATCACTCTACTTTGATTTTTTCACTGTGACCCAGTTTGAGGATCTGCCTTATGGAAAAGAAGGGCAAGAAGGGTTATGGGTATCAATTTCAGAGCTTAAAGGCTATGATTTTCCTGAAGCGAATGTACCCGTATTAAATAAAGTCATTGAGCTGTTTAGTTAATCATAAGCCATATCGTTTAAGTCGATATAAAAAAAGCGATCCGGATGATCGCTTTTTTATTGGAATTAGTATTGGTCTTCAGACCAACCATCAGAATCTGACATGTCTGGAGCGCCAGGAATCGATTTTTCTTCATCAGCCCATTCACCAAAATCAATCATTTGGCATTTTTTGCTACAGAAAGGACGAAATTGACTTTCTTCGTTCCAAGTAACAGCAGCTTGGCATGTTGGGCATTTAACAATAGTTGGTTGAATGTTGTTTGATTCTGACATGGGTTCCTCAACAGACAGCAAGCGTAAACTCAATGTCTTTTTCGCAATTCTTATTGGTTTCAAAAGACATAAATCGTAACGCAAAACGGCTCTTATGCCCAGAAATCATTGGATAAACCCCTTGCTCAATAGGTATTTCTAAGCGCAGTAAGTTTGCATTTTCCATCTCACTTTGCATAAAGCCATTACGTGCAATTTGTGGCTCGAAACGTGCGGTTTCTCGTGTTAATCGTAGCCATAATGACAACGCATCAGAGAGAGAAAGTAATTGAGACATCCAGTTATGTGTATTTCGGCAACGAACTTCTAAAGGAAGGTGTAACCAATGGTGAAGTGCAGGTAAATCAAAGCAGCAATCGCCACCTGGAATAAAAAATCGTTGTTTTAATGCAGATAGAAAGCGATCTTCTTTTAAAGAGTGGCCAGGTCGAGTTGTTTGCATTAGGTTATAATGAACCTGACTAATTTGCTCTAAAACAGAAAGTAACGCTGATTGGTCAACACCTTCGATATCCATCCAAGCGCGATATTGCAGACGAAGTTTTTCTAAATCTTTACCCAGTTCGGCTTTGACTTGCACCTGCTCTAAAATATCAAGCATATTAAAAAGAGAACTAAAGAAAACTTGATACTCAAATGGCTGAGTTAGATCAGCAGAATGCCCAAGTTTACGAAATAGAGATTCAATTCGTAAATAAATTCGAGTCCTTTCATTTAAAGGGTGTTCAAACCTTTGCATAGCTGATCCATTCATAGTTGTTATTAATGTTCTTTATTTATAGATGTTTGAGACAATAACAGATATTTATTATGTAGCAGAGCTATTTCACTGTCTAAATCGTAAATAGTGTGATCATTCTTGATTACATCATCAGCAATGGCTAATCGCTCTTCTCGTGAGGCCTGTGAAGCAAGAACCGCTTTAATTTGTTCTATATTTACTTTATCACGATTTGCCGTTCGATTAATTTGAGTTTGCTCCAAAACATCAACAACAAGCACGCGATTTGCTAAATATTGCAATTGATTTTCAACCAATAGCGGAACAACCAATAAGGTGTAGCAGGAGGTTGATAATGAAAGCTGATGCTGCATTTGCTCTCTTATCAGTGGATGAAGTAAATTATTCAGCCATTCTTTCTCGGTTGGATTTGAAAAAATACGCTGTCTTAGCTCTGCTCGATTTAACTGTCCGTTTGGTAATAAAATGGACGGCCCAAAATGCTCTGTAATCGACATTAAGCCTTTGGTATTTGGTTCTACGACTTCACGAGCAATGATATCGGCATCAACAATAGAAATCCCGTGATTGTTTTGAAAAGTATTGGCGACCGTGGTTTTCCCACTGCCAATTCCGCCGGTAATAGCAACGACATAACTCATAATGGAAAGCCTAAGATTGTAGTGAAATACCATTGTCCAATTTGTTGTCCCCACAGTAAGCAAATCCAACCAGCAATGGCTAAGTAAGGGCCGAATGGGATGGCTTTATCTAGCCCTTTCTTCTGAGCACTTAACATTGCAATACCAATGATCGCACCGACAACAGAAGAAAGTAAAACAACTAAAGGCAATTGCTGCCAACCGAGCCAAGCACCAAGTGCAGCGAGTAATTTAAAGTCCCCATATCCCATGCCTTCCTTGCCAGTAAGTAATTTAAAGCCCCAATAAATTGACCATAAAATAAGGTAGCCAGCCATCGCACCAATGACTGCATCGGTTAAACTTACCGGACTCCAACCCACTAAGGCTAAATAAAGACCTGACCATAATAAAGGTAAAGTGATTTGATCCGGCAGTAGCATGGTGTCTATATCGATAAATGTTAGGGCGATAAGCACCAAGGTAAATATAACCGCGGCAATGGCAAAGTAAGAAAAAGGAAATAGATAAGAAACCGTAAAGCACATGGCTCCTGAGAGTAATTCAATTGCAGGATAGCGAAAACTGATCGGATTACTGCATTGACGGCACTTACCCCTTAATAATAACCAGCTAATGACAGGGATGTTGTCATAAAATTTAATTTGAGTATTGCATTTTGGGCAACGAGAACGAGGAACACTTAAGTTAAATGTTTCTTCCGTTTTCTCTGGCTTATTCTTTGACGTTAAGTCCGGAAAGCAATCAATACACTCTTTTTTCCACTCTCTCTCCATCATAATAGGGAGGCGATAAATCACCACATTGAGAAAGCTACCAACCAATAAACCAAATAGAGTAGCAAAGAGAGGAAAAAGCCAAGGGTAGTAATCAAAAACAGCCATGAAAGGACGTCCAAAATGAGATTAAGTATATAGGGCTGATGGTATCAGAATTCCCAAAAATGAAGTAGTGAAGAGTCTTTATTTACGGTTCTACTCTTTATTTTTTAACCAATCACACTCATTAGATTAAAGATAGGCAAGTACATTGATACAACTAAACCACCGATCATTATCCCTAAGAAGAGAATAATAAAGGGCTCAAGAATTTTTCCTAAATTATCAACGGTATTATCAACATCATCTTCATATACAAATGCTACTTTGTTCAACATATCGTCTAATTTTCCCGATTCTTCACCAATCATGACCATTTGCAATACCATTTCAGGAAAGGCTTGGGTGTGGCGCATGGCTAAATAGAGGGGCATTCCTGCCGCGGTATTCTGCTGTACTGATTGTATGGCTTCTTGATAATAAAGGTTTCCAGCGGTTTTACTGGTGGTTTGTAAGCTATGCAAAATAGGCAATCCTGAACTAAAACTGGTGGCTAATGTTCGACTAAATTTAGCGATAGCGGCTTTAGACAGTACCGGACCGATGATCGGGATCTGCAAACAATGTCGATTGATAAACCGACGAAAGGCATAAGATTTTTTGCTTAATAAACGCAGTGAGGCTGTCAGTAATAGTAAGGTTAAGATAATCCAAAAACCATAATTTTGCAGAAAATGAGAAGCATTGACAACTTGCTGGGTAAACCAAGGCAGTGCGGCGCCAAACCCTTTAAAAATGGCCTCAAATTCTGGAATAACAAACACCAGCATTAAAACGGTAACCGCAATCGCGATAGAAAAAACCATGGTCGGGTATATCATCGCTTTGACGACTTTTGCTCGTAATGCTTCACTCTTTTCTCGGTATTCCGCTAAACGAGAAAAGGCGTGCGATAAACTGCCTGTCTCTTCTCCTGTCGCGACTAAATCAATATAAAAAGAATCAAAATGAGAGCAACTGGTAGCGAGTGCTTTTGAAAGTTGAGTTCCCGCCTCTATTGATAAACAGACTTGATTGAGTATGGATTTCATTTCAGCTTTAATATTGTTTTCAGCGATGAGTTGCAATGATTGAACGATAGGAACACCCGCACTAAGCATTGTCGCTAACTGGCGAGTGAAAAGGGTGATGTCTTTTCGTTTAACGGTGTGTTTCATTTTTTCTAAGCTAGAAATTCTGCGCTTTTTAATTTTCTTTATTTGAATGCTTTGCTCATTGAGCTTTGCCCTGACTTCTATTTCGGTAAGGGCAAGTAATTTCCCTGATACTTTTTTCCCCGTGTTATTGATGCCACGCCATTGGAAATTATGTAGGGTCTGCGTTTTTATTTTTGTTTTTTGTTTTAGCATGAGAAATGACTTACTTAAGAATTAAAAGTAAAGAACACGAGTAAGCTCTTGTAAGCTTGTCGTGCCATCTTCAAGACGTTTTATGCCTGAGGTTGCAAGATTATCCATGCCTTGGTTAACCGCGATTTGTTCTATTTGTCTTACCGTTGCTCCTTTAAGGATCGCAATAGACAGTTCTCGAGTGAAAGGCATAACTTCATAAATACCAATACGGCCTGAGTACCCATGAGTACATTCATTACAGCCCTCAAGCCGAGCTTTAAAAACAGTACTTAATAAATCGATTCCATACTCTTCTCTTGTTTCTGAGCTGAGGTTGTCAATCTCTTTACAGTGAGGGCAAAGTCTTCTTGCTAAGCGTTGGGCGATAATTAAGCTAAGAGAAGAGGCAAGGTTGAAGTTCTCTATTCCCATATTGCCTAAGCGAACGACGGTTTCTGCTGCGGAATTAGTGTGTAAGGTAGACAGCACTAAGTGTCCTGTTTGGGCTGCTTTTACTGCGATTTCTGCTGTTTCAAGATCTCTAATTTCCCCTACCATGACGATGTCTGGATCTTGTCGTAAAAAAGAGCGTAAGGCATGGGCAAAAGTAAAACCGATTTTAGGTGCGACTTGTACTTGGTTTACCCCATTAAGATTAATCTCAACCGGATCTTCAGCGGTGGATATGTTTTTTTCGGTGGTATTTAAAATGTTTAAACCAGAGTAGAGAGAGACGGTTTTGCCGCTGCCTGTAGGACCAGTCATTAATATCATCCCTTGGGGGCGTTTTAATGCGTTAAGATAAAGCTCTTTTTGTTTGTCGCTGTAGCCTAATTTATCAATATCTAAACTTGCTGCGCTGCTATCTAGCAGACGTAAAACAATTTTTTCTCCCCATAGCGTGGGAAGTGAAGAGACACGCATATCGATGGATATGTCATTATTCAATTTGAGCTTTATACGACCATCTTGTGGTAAGCGGCGCTCTGCAATATCAAGTTTAGCCATGATCTTTAAGCGAGCAGAAAGACGGCGACTTAAATGTGAAGAGGGTGAGCTGTTCTCTACTAAGATCCCATCGCAACGAAAACGCACACGGTAGCTTTCTTCGTAGGGCTCAAAATGAATATCTGAAACCCCTTTTCGGACCGCTTCTAATAAAATTTGGTTAATAAAACGAGTGACAGGGGCATCGTCTTGGCTGAGATCTTCTGTGGCGCTTATCTCATCAAGTGACACATCAACCAGTGAAGCTAGCTCATCTTGAGTTATCTCTTTATGTTGGCTATTGCTTGCAGATAATCCAACGCCGTAGACACGACGAATAGCAGCTTGGATCTGCCCTTGTTCGGCAAGCATTAATTCAATTTGCTTTCCGCTGGTAAAGCGAAAATCATCTTCTATTTGCGCAATACTAGGATCGGCAACAGCAAGACGAATGGTGCAATTGTCATAACTGACAGGAAGGGCTTGGTAACGAGTAATGAGATCGCGAAGCCCCAGTTTTTGACAAGTGGCAGCGTAATCAAATTGGGTCACATTGATCACCTCAAGCCCAAAGATTTGAGCAAGGTGACTGACCAGTTCATCAGGAGTAAAGATCCCCTGAGCTAAAAGAGCAGAAGGCACGGTGTACGTTTCTGCTTTAACTGACTCTATGATGCTGCTTTCTTGCGTCGCGCTGATTAACTCAGCTTGACGCAAGATAGAGGCAAGGTTGGTGTGCATTATGGTAAGATGTTTCCATTAATACAGCCTTTCGGAAATGTTGCTGATGCAGAAGAAACAATATCCGTTACACATTTCCAAGAACCTGTATCATTTCTAGATATTGCTAACTTTTGAGAACTGTTTTGAGTTTCTGAACCCAAAGTTATGATTATTTGTCCGGCAGAGCTTGTAGCGCCTGTTTCAGTGCTTAAAACACCAAGAATTGTTGTTGATGCTCCTAATTTGGAAGCCATATCACCAGTAGCAACTGTAGGGAACTGACCATTGGTTGCAATGCTATCTTCTACATTTACTTTTAAAGCGGTTATTGTTGCTAGAGCTGCCCCTAATTCAGATTTTTTAACGTAATTTTGATATTGCGGAACAGCAATTGCTGACAACACCCCAATTACAGCAACTACAATCATTAATTCAATTAGGGTAAAGCCTTTCTGTCCTTGACGCTTTTTCATATTTCTCTCCAAGATGAATCAGGGATGATTCATGTTTTATTTAATGGGTAAAATAGTAAAACGAATAGAGATATATGATAGAAAGAAAAGAGAGGCTTTCGAGTGAGTAACAAGTTTGTAATGTGATGAATGTAAACGTAAAAAATCAAATACGATTCACTTCAAAAAGTTATAAATTAAACCTTGCTTCCGATCGCAAGTCTTAATTTAAATACATTTATTCAACTTGTTGGGTGAGTTGTTAATTATGTGAATAATATCAAAGATATAAGAGGGGGATTGTGTAATAAAAAAAAGCCAGCAAGTTGCTGACTTTTTGTTTATTGATAATACGACTATTTACTTAAAACGCATCGATAAATCCATGGCTTTAAGGTGTTTTGTTAGTGCGCCAACAGAGATGTAATCAACCCCTGTTTCTGCAAACTCAGCAATCGTATCTAAAGTGACATTACCAGAGTTTTCTAGTGCGGCACGACCAGCGTTAATTTTTACTGCTTCACGCATCATGTCAGTGGTGAAGTTATCGAGCATGATAATGTCAGCCCCTGCATTAATCGCTTGTTGCAGTTCTTCTAAACTTTCAGTTTCCACTTCTACTGGTTTACCAGGGTTAAGTTCTTTTGCTGTTGAAATCGCTTTTTCAATTCCGCCACACGCGATGATGTGATTCTCTTTAATTAAGTAGGCATCAAATACGCCAATACGGTGATTGAAACCACCGCCACAAGCGACAGCATATTTTAATGCACTGCGTAAACCCGGAATGGTTTTACGAGTATCAAGCAGGCGGCATTTGGTGTGTGCAATTTTTTCAGCGTAGGTTGCTGTTACGGTTGAGCACCCAGATAGGGTTTGAATAAAGTTCATTGCATTACGCTCACCGGTTAATAGTGTGCGAGCTGGGCCTGTTAACGTACAAAGCGTTTGGTTTGGCTCTACCTTATCACCATCTTCTACATGCCATTCAATAGAAACGGTACCGCCTAGTTGTTTAAAGACTTCATCGGCCCACATTTTTCCACAAAACACACCATGTTCACGAGTGATGATGGTCGCTACAGAGTGCGTATCTTCAGCGATTAAACTTGCTGTGATATCTGTACTTACCTCTAATGTACCGCCTAAATCCTCACGTAATGTGTCAGAAACCGCACGAGTGATTTCTGCGGGAAGCTGTTGTTTTAAATACTCAAGGCGAGAGGCGCTATCATGGGTTTTGATCATGGTAAGGTCCATTGAATGTGTGAAATAGGATTATGGCGACAATAATACTCGCGCTAGAGCAGAATTTCATCATAAGATACAAAGATTAGTTTAATTTGAACGGGAATAAATGATGATATTCACTTTATCAACAGATCATTGGCTTAATGAAGCAAATCATGTCGTCTCACCATTTTATGACGAGCGTCCTGATGATAAAGATATTTCATTATTGGTTGTCCATAATATCAGTTTGCCACCAGGGCAATTTGGCGGGCCGTATATAGAGCAGTTATTTACAGGAACGTTAGATCCTAATGAACACCCATTCTTTAGCGTTATTTATCAGTTTAGAGTATCAGCTCATTGCCTAATTAGACGAGATGGTAGCGTCATTCAATTTGTCCCATTTAATGCAAGGGCTTGGCATGCAGGGGCATCTTCATTTGCAGGTCGTTCACGTTGTAATGATTTTAGTATTGGTATTGAGTTAGAAGGCACTGATTTTACGGCATACACGCAAGAACAATATGAAAGCCTGGCTGCCGTAACAAACGTGCTACAAGGCGCTTACCCATTGATAAGAGATGAAAGAATTACAGGTCACCAGTATATTGCCCCGTTTAGAAAGAGTGATCCTGGCCTTTCATTTAATTGGGATAAATACCATAAGTTAAGGAAATAGAAGGAGTTAGCGGTATGATTTTTTATTGTTTTTTCTTAATTTTGAAGCGGTTTTATTTATTGTGAAAATCCAATTGGTCATACCAATTATAAACACCATGTTTTCGTAATGTTAATTAAAGGTGTAAATCAACTCTGTTCCATGATTCAAATCAACTTTTATCTAGACAAATTCCCTTTTTTAATGATAAATTGCCTCTCAAATTAAATTGGTAATACCAATTATTTAAAGTGACGAATGACTCACGGTAATGTGAGAAGTAATCAACTTAAATTAGGTCGAGCTACGATGACATATCAAAGGATACGTCAGCCAAAGCTGTCTGATGTAATCGAGCAAGAGCTTGAACGGCTGATTTTAGAAGGAACTCTTTCCCCAGGTCAGAAATTACCAGCAGAAAGAGAGTTAGCGAAACAGTTTGATGTCTCTCGCCCCTCAGTTAGGGAGGCGATACAACGTTTAGAAGCGAAGCATTTATTAACTCGTCGCCAAGGTGGTGGCACTTTTGTTAATAAGGGCTTATGGCAAAGTTTTTCAGAGCCGTTGTTAGATTTATTAGCGACGCATCCTGAAACACAATTTGATTTACTCGAATCGCGCCATGCGCTGGAAGGTATTTCAGCTTATTACGCTGCTTTACGTGGTAATGACGAAGATTTTAAGCGGATTAAAGAGTCACATTATTTAATCCAGCAAGCACAACAAGATGGGGATATTAAAGCGGAAGCTTCCGCTGTTATGAACTATCTTATAACGGTGACAGAATCAGCGCACAATGTGGTATTACTTCACATGGTACGTAGCCTGGAGCCTTTGCTTGAACAAAATGTATTACAAAATTTTACCCTATTAAATCGTCGTGAATCGGTGGTAGAAAAGGTAAGAGAGCATAGAGCGGAGATTGTAGAAGCGATAGTGTCAGGGAAGCCTGAAGAGGCTCGTTTGGCGTCGCACTCACATCTTGCTTATATTGAAGAAACATTGTTGGAATTGACAAAAGAGGAGAGCCGTAGAGAGTGCTCGCTTCGTCGAATTCAACAAAGTAATGATATGGATTAATTCGGTCCATTTCATTGTCACCCTATTTGAACCAACAAATAAAAGGATAGCTCGCATGTCTGACATGAAGCATGACGTTGATGCACTAGAAACTCAAGATTGGTTAGAAGCACTTGAGTCAGTTGTACGTGAAGAGGGTGTTGAACGCGCCCAGTATCTATTAGAGCAAGTTCTTGATAAAGCTCGTTTAGATGGTGTTGATATGGCTACAGGTATCAATACTAACTACATCAATACCATCCCTGCAACGCAAGAACCTGCGTACCCAGGTGATGTTACTCTTGAGCGTCGTATCCGTTCAATTATTCGTTGGAACGCTATCATGATCGTTCTACGTGCTTCTAAGAAAGATTTGGATCTAGGTGGCCACATGGCATCTTACCAATCTGCTGCTGCATTCTACGAAGTATGTTTCAACCACTTCTTCCGAGCTCCTAATGAGAAAGATGGTGGTGATTTAGTTTATTACCAAGGTCATATCTCTCCAGGTATCTACTCTCGTGCATTCGTTGAAGGCCGCTTAACTGAAGAGCAACTGGATAACTTCCGTCAAGAAGTTGATGGTAAAGGTATTCCTTCATACCCGCACCCTAAACTAATGCCTGAATTCTGGCAGTTCCCTACGGTATCTATGGGTCTTGGTCCAATTTCTGCTATCTATCAAGCGCGTTTCCTTAAGTACCTTGATGGTCGTGGTCTTAAAGACACTTCAGCTCAACGTGTATACGCTTTCTTAGGTGATGGTGAGATGGATGAGCCAGAATCTCGTGGTGCAATTTCTTTCGCTGCGCGTGAAAAACTGGACAACCTATGTTTCCTAATCAACTGTAACCTACAGCGTCTAGACGGCCCAGTAATGGGTAACGGTAGCATCATCCAAGAACTTGAAGGTCTATTCAAAGGCGCAGGTTGGAACGTTGTTAAAGTTATCTGGGGTAGCAACTGGGATTCTCTACTAGCTAAAGACACGACTGGTAAGCTTCTTCAACTAATGAATGAAACTATCGATGGTGACTACCAAACATTTAAATCTAAAGATGGCGCATACGTACGTGAGCACTTCTTTGGTAAGTACCCAGAAACAGCTGCATTAGTCGCTGACATGACTGACGATCAAATCTTCGAATTGAAGCGTGGTGGTCATGATTCTTCTAAACTGTTTGCTGCATTTAATAATGCAAAAGAAACAGGTGGTAAACCTACAGTAATCCTAGCTAAAACAGTTAAAGGTTACGGCATGGGTGATGCTGCAGAAGGCAAAAACATCGCACACGGTGTTAAGAAAATGGACATGACTCACGTACAATACCTACGTGATCGTCTAGGTCTACAAGACATTCTTTCTGATGAGAAAGTAGCTGAACTTCCTTACTTAAAACTAGAAGAAGGTTCTGCTGAATACGAATACTTACACGCTCGTCGTAAAGCACTACAAGGTTACACGCCTAAGCGTCTACCTAAGTTCACTCAAGAATTTAAAGTGCCTGAACTTGAAGAGTTTGCTCCCCTACTAGGTGAGCAAAAACGTGACATCTCTACAACGATGGCTTACGTTCGTACGTTAAATATCCTACTGAAAAATAAGAACATCGGTAAAAACATTGTTCCTATCATCTGTGATGAAGCGCGTACATTCGGTATGGAAGGTCTGTTCCGTCAGATTGGTATCTACAATCCACACGGTCAGGCATACACTCCTGAAGATAAAGGCATTGTTTCTTACTACAAAGAAGCAACATCAGGCCAAGTTCTTCAAGAAGGTATCAACGAATTAGGTTCAATGGCGTCTTGGGTTGCTGCTGCAACATCATACAGCACTAACGATCTTCCAATGATCCCATTCTACATCTACTACTCAATGTTCGGTTTCCAACGTATTGGTGACATGGCATGGTTAGCGGGTGACCAACAAGCACGTGGTTTCCTATTAGGTGCTACTGCTGGTCGTACAACGCTAAACGGTGAAGGTCTACAACACGAAGATGGTCACTCACACATCATGGCAAACACAGTTCCTAACTGTATTTCTTATGACCCAACGTTTGCTTACGAGCTAGCGGTAATCATGCAAGACGGTATCCGTCGTATGTATGGTGAGAACCAAGAAAACATTTACTACTACCTAACAGTAATGAATGAAAACTACGCAATGCCAGCAATGCCAGAAGGCGCAGAAGAAGGCATCCGTAAAGGTATCTACAAGCTTGAATCTCACGCTGGTGCTAAAGCTAAAGTTCAGTTAATGAGCTCTGGTACTATCATGAACGAAGTACGTAAAGCGGCACAAATCCTAAGTGAAGAGTACGGCGTAGCGTCTGATATATTCTCTGTAACATCGTTCAACGAACTAACTCGTGACGGTCAAGATGCAGAGCGTTACAACATGCTACACCCAGAAGCAGAAGCGAAAGTACCGTACATCACAACTGTTCTTGGTAACGAACCAGCAATCGCTGCGACAGATTACATGAAGAACTACGCTGAACAAGTACGTGCATTTATGCCAACTGAATCTTACAAAGTACTTGGTACTGATGGTTTTGGTCGTTCAGACAGCCGTGAGAACCTACGTCGTCACTTCGAAGTTAACGCAGGCTACGTAGTTGTTGCTGCTCTAACTGAATTAGTGAAACGTGGTGATATTGAGAAATCTGTTGTTACAGAAGCTATTGCTAAATTCAATATCGACACAGAAAAAACTAACCCGCAATACGCATAAGACTTCCATTAATTAAGGAAACAAACAATGACAATCGAAATTAATGTACCTGACATCGGTGCAGATGAGGTTGAAGTAACTGAGATTCTAGTTAAGGTCGGTGACCGAGTTGAAGAAGAGCAGTCACTGATCACTGTTGAAGGCGATAAAGCTTCAATGGAAGTTCCTGCGTCTCAAGCGGGTATCGTTAAAGAGATAAAAATCTCTGAAGGCGATTCAGTAACAACAGGTTCTCTTATCATGCTCTTTGAAGCAGAGGGTGCTGCGGCACCTGCTGCTCCAGTAGTTGAAGCGGCTCCAGTAGCTGCTCCTGCTGCTGCATCAGTTGCCGAGCTTAAAGAAGTTCACGTTCCAGATATCGGCGGTGATGAAGTTGAAGTAACTGAAATCATGGTTGCTGTTGGCGATACAGTAGAAGAAGAGCAATCTCTTTTAACTGTTGAAGGCGACAAAGCATCGATGGAAGTACCTGCGCCATTCGCTGGTACAGTGAAAGAAATCAAAATCGCTTCTGGTGATTCAGTATCTACTGGTTCTCTTGTGATGATCTTTGAAGTTGCAGGTTCAGCACCTGCTGCAGCTCCTCAAGCGGTAGCAGCACCAGTTGCAGCGGCTCCAGCAGTATCTGTTGAGAAAGAAGTAAACGTTCCAGATATCGGCGGTGATGAAGTTGAAGTAACTGAGATCATGGTTGCTGTTGGCGATACAGTAGAAGAAGAGCAATCTTTAATTACTGTTGAAGGCGACAAAGCATCAATGGAAGTTCCTGCTCCGTTCGCTGGTACTATCAAAGAGATTAAGATTGCTGCAGGCGATAAAGTATCGACTGGCTCTCTAATCATGACGTTTGTTGTTGAAGGCGCAGCACCTGCAGCACCTCAAGCGGCGGCGGCTCCTGTTGCACAAGCAGCACCAGCACCAGCAGCTGCGGCTTCTGCTCCTGCAACTACGAGCGAATTTGAAGCGAACAACGATTACGCTCATGCGTCTCCAGTTGTACGTCGTCTTGCTCGTGAATTTGGCGTAAACCTAGCGAAAGTTAAAGGTACAGGTCGTAAGAACCGTATCCTTAAAGAAGATGTTCAAGGTTTCGTTAAAGATGCACTTAAGCGTCTTGAATCTGGTGCAGCAGCATCTGGTAAAGGTGGTGACGGTTCAGCTCTTGGTTTACTTCCTTGGCCAAAAGTTGATTTCAGCAAGTTTGGTGAAACTGAAGTTCAGAAGCTTTCTAAGATCAAGAAGATTTCTGGTGCAAACCTACACCGTAACTGGGTGATGATCCCTCACGTTACACAGTGGGATAACGCAGACATCACTGAGCTAGAAGCATTCCGTAAAGAGCAGAATGCAATCGAAGCGAAAAACGACACAGGCATGAAGATCACGCCACTTGTGTTTATCATGAAAGCGGTTGCGAAAGCACTTGAAGCGTTCCCATCGTTTAACTCTTCTTTATCTGAAGATGGCGAAAGCATCATTCTGAAGAAGTACGTAAACGTAGGTATCGCTGTTGATACGCCAAACGGTCTTGTTGTTCCTGTATTTAAAGACGTGAACAAGAAAGGTATTTACGAGCTATCTGAAGAGCTTATGGCTATTTCGAAGAAAGCACGTGCTGGTAAGCTAACGGCGTCTGATATGCAGGGTGGTTGTTTCACAATCTCAAGCCTTGGTGGTATCGGTGGCACAGCATTTACACCAATCGTAAATGCACCAGAAGTAGGTATCCTAGGGGTATCTAAGTCTGAGATTAAACCTGTATGGAATGGCAAAGAGTTCGCTCCACGCCTACAGCTTCCACTGTCTCTGTCTTATGACCACCGTGTTATTGATGGCGCAGAAGGTGCTCGTTTCATTACGTTCTTAAACAGTGCCTTATCTGACATTCGTCGCCTAGTACTGTAATTAGCGGTTATTGAAACAAACAATAAGGTGGCTAATGAGCCACCTTATTGCTTAATAAATTAAGGGATTAACCTCTTAATTTGAATTTATTAAAGCAATTTGCGGTGATTTCAATGTTCCTATCTTTGAACATACAAACGTGAATTGTTGTCTAGCTCACAGGCTAACTTAATCTAGCTTTCACACTGTTAACATCTATGTAAAATAGACACAGTCTGAAAACAATAATAGAACATTTGTCAGCCTGTTAGGGAAATGACTATAACGAGGTCAAAATGAGCAAACAAGTTAAAGCCCAAGTAGTTGTACTTGGTTCAGGTCCTGCTGGTTACTCTGCTGCTTTCCGTTGCGCGGATTTAGGTCTAGAAACAGTATTAATCGAGCGTTATAACACGCTTGGTGGTGTATGTTTAAACGTGGGTTGTATCCCATCAAAAGCACTTCTTCACGTATCTAAAGTTATCGAAGAAGCAAAAGCAATGGCAGATCACGGCGTTGTTTTTGGTGCTCCACAAACAGACATTAATAAGATCCGTATCTGGAAAGATAAAGTAGTTACTCAGTTAACTGGCGGTCTTGGCGGCATGGCTAAAATGCGTGACGTTAAAGTTATTAACGGTTTTGGTAAGTTTACTGGCCCTAATACGATTGAAGTTGAAGGCGAAGAAAACACAACAGTTACGTTTGATAACGCTATCATTGCTGCGGGTTCTCGTCCAATTAAACTTCCGTTCATCCCGCATGAAGACCCACGTATTTGGGATTCAACTGACGCGCTAGAACTGAAAGAAGTTCCAGAAAAACTATTGATCATGGGCGGTGGTATCATCGGTCTTGAAATGGGTACGGTTTACCACTCTTTAGGTTCTAAAGTTGAAGTGGTTGAGATGTTTGATCAAGTTATCCCTGCTGCGGATAAAGACATCGTTAAAGTGTACACAAAACGTATTAAAGATAAGTTCAAGCTAATGCTTGAGACTAAAGTAACGGCTGTTGAAGCAAAAGAAGATGGTATCTACGTTTCAATGGAAGGTAAAAAAGCACCTTCAGAAGCTGAGCGTTACGATGCGGTTCTTGTTGCTATCGGTCGTGTACCAAATGGTAAACTTATCGATGCTGAAAAAGCAGGTATCGAAGTTGATGAGCGTGGTTTCATCAATGTTGATAAGCAAATGCGTACTAATGTTGCTCACATTCATGCAATCGGTGATGTTGTTGGCCAACCAATGCTTGCTCACAAAGGTGTGCATGAAGGTCACGTAGCTGCTGAAGTTATTTCTGGTAAGAAGCACTACTTCGACCCTAAAGTAATTCCTTCAATTGCTTACACTGAGCCAGAAGTTGCTTGGGTTGGTAAAACAGAGAAAGAAGCAAAAGAAGAAGGTCTGAACTTTGAAGTTGCTACTTTCCCATGGGCAGCATCAGGCCGTGCAATCGCATCTGATTGTGCAGATGGTATGACTAAGCTTATCTTTGATAAAGAAACTCACCGTGTTATTGGTGGTGCTATCGTTGGTACAAACGGTGGTGAACTACTTGGTGAAATCGGCCTTGCAATCGAAATGGGTTGTGATGCAGAAGATATCGCTCTTACTATCCACGCTCACCCAACTCTACATGAGTCTGTTGGCCTAGCAGCGGAAGTATTTGAAGGTTCAATCACTGACCTTCCAAACAAAAAAGCAGTTAAAAAGAAAAAATAATTCTGATTAACAACGCGTTTGTTAAGACATAAAAAAACCGCTGAGAAATCAGCGGTTTTTTATTATCATTTCCTGAATCCTGAATCCTGAATCCTGAATCCTGAATTTATTTATAAATACACAGCATATTTAAGAAACAGTTAGCCGTGTCTTCAAGTTCTTCAATTGAAGAGCTGCGATTCGCTTGAATGAAAACAGAGTAGCAAATGCCATGCAGCATTTTAGCTAAGTTTTCAGGCGTATGATCGTTACACACTTCGTTACGCTCAATACCTTCTTCAAACATCGTACGGATGATCTTCTGATTATTCACATGCGTGCTTAAGAATAAAGGCCATACTTCTTCGCGAGTAGACGTACTCCATTCAAACCAGACTTTGATCCACTTTTCACCAGATTGAACGGTATCAATAATGTTCATTAAGAGGGTATGAAGGTTAGTGCGTACATCAAGTTCAAGAGAAATTGAGTTCTGTACGAATTGGTGGAATTGTTCTTCTACTTTATTCAATACATCATCAACAAGATCTTCTCTCGTTGGGAAATAGTTGAAAACGGTAGCGACAGATACTTGTGCTATTTCAGCAACATCAGCATGGCCGCCACGGCCAATACCACGTTGTGAAAATACCTCGATAGCTATATCTAGTAGTTGTTCTTTACGCTTTTCTGGGGATAGCCTTGTTCTAGGCCTTTTTTGGATCGTATCCATTTTAATATATCCTTGCCAACAAATTATTATTTTATATAGGGTTTTATTATTATTATTCTCAATAACTTTACATAAGGCTGATTATATATTCAACAATTATTCAGCTTATCAATTAAAAATATGACGAAGTTAAAGGTTATTTTTTCAAGTTGCAGCGATTTACCGTATAAATCTATTTTTGTTGAATTTTCTTTATAAAGTGGCAAGGTTAATATTAGAGACATAAAAAACTTTTGTAATTGGATCTACGTCAACGACCGTTTTATTGTAAACTGTAGAGGTCTAAATCTTGCCTTAGGTAAGTTCAACGAATTAAGTGAGATAGTATGAAACATACAGTAGAAGTGATGATCTCTGAAAAAGAGGTTGCTCAACGTGTTAAAGAACTAGGCCAACAAATATCTGAACACTATAAAGAGTCAGAAGGATTGGTGATGATAGGTTTGTTACGTGGTTCATTTGTTTTCATGGCTGATTTAGCACGAGCGATTGATACGCCAATGACGGTGGACTTTATGACAGCATCAAGCTATGGCAATAGCATGGAGAGTACACGTGATGTACGCATCCTAAAAGATCTTGATGATGATATTAAAGGCAAAGATATTCTGCTCGTTGAAGATATTATTGATACAGGTAATACGTTAAGTAAGGTATGCGAGATATTGTCTATTCGTGAGCCTAACTCAATCACTATTTGTACGTTGCTTGATAAACCTTCTCGCCGTGAAGTTGAAGTAAAAGTAGATTGGATTGGTTTTTCAATCCCAGATGAATTTGTTGTTGGTGTGGGTATTGATTACGCTCAAAAATACCGTAACTTACCTTATATTGGTAAAGTCGTACCACAAGAATAATACGCTTCATTATTGTCGTATTGGTATTATTTAAATTAAGCCGAAGATACATTTGTTTCTTCGGCTTTTTTATTGATATATCTATATTTTATATAATATAGCGGAAAGTATGGTCAAACAGGGCAAAATAAACAATGTTTAGAATGAATATATAGTTACCAGTAAACTAATAGTGCATTCATTTTGTTTTAATTATGTTGCTAATTTGTGCTTGATTATTAATCACTATTGGTTACAATTTAACCGTAAATCTAATTTACAACTTACCCATTTATAGAATTAATTTTACGTTTTAGGAGGTCAACATGACAGTTATTCATTCATACAAAATGTGTTGCGCCACCACTATGTCGTTTACACCCGTTAACGATCAAAACGATTAATTAATTCGTAACCTTCTTTGGCTGCGAATATTGCGGCTATCTTATCTAAGAAGGGAACTGCCTACCTTATGATGCCAGTCGCACTATATTCTCAGCTTACTATTGGAGAAATATTATGCGTCATTCACTATACCTACGTTTAGCTACTTTATTAATTAAAGCCGATCTTGCTCGAGAAGAGCGTGAATGGAAACGAAAAGTTCGTAAAGTTCAATATGAGATCCCTTGGGGAAATGAATATCTATTAAGAGATATTAGTTTGCATATTGATGGTCGAACAATCAGTGATCTTGAGGTTCCAGCAATAAAAACTGAACGCCAAATCCGCCATCTTCGTCGACTCGTGCGTTTGAGAATAGCAACGTAAAATAAAGCCAGAGAAATTAAGGTGATGTTTTCTCTGGCTATTGTCTAATGTAATAAAAGGGGAGTTGTTGCCCTTTTATTTTTCACCGCTAGTCTGTGTTATAACAGACATAGCTGCTTGGTAGGATATTTCTAATGATTCTCGACTGTGGCCTTTTACACCCAGATCATTCAAAACGCCATCTCCCATACCGTAAACAACGCCGTGAACTTGAACGTCTTGTCCTCGTTCCCAAGCGGTTTGCATTACGGTTGAATTACCAACGTTATAAACTTGTTCTGCGACATTTATCTCACACAACTTATCTCCCCATTTCTCACGAGGTAAACTGCCAAATACAGTTCTGTGTTTTAGATAAAGATCTCTAATATGAAGTAACCAGTTATTAATAAGGCCTAGTGGGGGGTTATCAATGGCTGCATTCACACCACCACATCCATAATGCCCACAAACAATGATGTGTTTAATTTTTAAAACATCGACGGCATATTGCAAAACAGACAGGCAATTTAAATCAGTATGAATTACTTGGTTGGCTACATTACGGTGAACAAATAGTTCGCCTGAATGAAGTCCAGTTAAACGTTCAGCAGGAACTCGACTGTCAGAGCAACCAATCCATAAAAAACCAGGGTTCTGTCCTTCCTCAAGCTGAGTAAAGTATTCAGGGCGTCCCGCTTTAATTGATTTTGCCCATTTAGAATTATTTTCAAAAAGCTCTTTAATTTCTGGCATTTTAAATCTCTCATCCCTTAAATACATAAGAAGCAAGGGGGTTCCTTACACTTCTTTCTGTTAAAAACGTCAACAGGTCTATTTACTATACACAATGTTACAATTTCAATCTGCTAAAAACTTGCATGAAAAGTACTCATCTGACGAGTAGAGGCGTTAAAAGAAGCGGCTGGAGTATTAATTAGATAAATAGGACATAAGCTGAAGTCATTAGTTCTAATTAATAGTTATGAGAGATGAATAACTTTTGTTAAATTAATGGCGATACGAGTTTATAAACAGGGAGCTAACGGTGTTTGGGCAACGATTTGAGAGTGTAAACTTTAAAGGTGATTTATTTGGTGGGGTAACGACAGCCATCATATCACTGCCTTTGGCATTGGCCTTTGGTGTTGCTTCAGGAGCAGGGGCTGAAGCAGGGCTTTGGGGAGCCATTATGGTGGGGCTTTTTGCTTCTCTATTTGGTGGTTCTTCAACATTAATCTCAGAACCAACGGGACCAATGACGGTCATTATGACCGCGGTCTTAACCAGTATGGTCGCTAAATACCCTGAGACTGGAATTGCAATGACGTTTACCGTTGTGATGATGGCTGGTGCATTTCAGATCCTTCTTGGGACATTAAAGCTCGGTAAATACATCACTTTAATGCCATACAGTGTTATTTCAGGTTTTATGTCAGGCATAGGCATAATTCTCATTATCTTACAGCTTTCCCCCTTGCTTGGCCATGCAGCACCAGCAGGTGGTGTTATAGGAACGCTGAAAGCTTTACCTGATACATTGGCGCATTTAGATATTAAAGAACTCTTTCTTGGTGTATTGACGCTTGGTGTTTTGTTCCTTTTTCCTCAACAGTATCGTAAATATGTTCCTGCTCAATTAGTTGCTTTAGTTGCTGTTACACTTATTTCAGTCATTATTTTTGATACAGATTCTATTCGTCGAATTGGAGAGATCCCCGCAGGTTTACCTTCCATTGTCATTCCTACCATTAACAGTGATATGTTTATGACCATGGTCATTGATGCTTTAGTGCTAGGTACATTAGGGTGTATTGATACGCTATTAACCGCTGTTATTGGTGATTCATTAACACGTAAAGAGCATGACTCAGATAAAGAGTTACGAGGCCAAGGCTTAGCAAATATGATCTCTGGCTTATTTGGTGCGCTGCCTGGCGCTGGTGCAACAATGGGGACGGTTACTAATATTCAAGTGGGTGCTCGTTCACCACTATCTGGGGTATTTAGGGCTGCGGTGCTTGCTTTAGTGGTATTGGTTGCGGGTGGATTAACAGAGCCGATCCCAATGGCTGTTCTTGCGGGTATTGCCGTTTATGTCGGCTTTAATATTCTTGATTGGAGCTTTATCCAGCGAGCACATAAAGTCAGTTTTGCTGGCATGGCCATTATGTACGGTGTAATGCTACTGACGGTATTTGTCGATTTAATTGTCGCCGTTGGTCTTGGTGTTTTTATTTCTAATATCATTATCATTGAACGCTTAAGCCGTGAGCAAGCTCGCCAAGTAAAAGCAATTAGTGATGCCGATGAAGATGATGTCCCTCTCACTGATAGCGAAAGACGTTTATTGGATAAAGCGAATGGAAAGGTGTTGTTCTTTTATTTATCAGGGCCAATGATTTTCAGTGTATCTAAAGCGATTGCACGTCAACACTCCAGTATTTCTGATTATGAAGTGATGATTTTAGATTTAACCGATGTTCCGATGATAGATGTAACCGTTGGTTTGGCGTTAGAGAATGCGATTAATGATGCGTTAGATGCAAATTGCAAAGTGTATTTATTGTGTCCGAATGAAAAAACCAGAGAGCAATTAGAGAAGTTTCATGTAACAGACTTAGTTCCTGATGAAAATACGTTTAAATTTCGTTATGAGGCACTTAAGTCAGCGATTAGATACGTTTCACCTGATGAAATCTAAGTGAATAATTTAGTTATTTTTAATCAAGCCGTAGAGTGGTTTTCTCTGCGGCTTTTTATTATCTAATCGTTTTCAAATTTGCATTCATCGTCATTCAACGATAAGCTAACTTGAATAATAGATGCTTAATCTAGGTGATGAATAAACATATGTACGCATTAGAGATAGAACAATTACGAAAAACATATGCCGGTGGTTTTGAAGCGCTCAAGGGCGTGGATTTAACCGTAGAGCAAGGTGATTTTTATGCCCTGTTAGGGCCAAACGGTGCTGGTAAATCAACAACCATTGGGGTAATTAGCTCACTTGTTAATAAAACCTCTGGTCGAGTTAAAGTGTTTGGTTATGATATCGATACTGATCTTGTTCAGGCTAAACAGCAAATCGGTTTGGTTCCTCAAGAGTTTAATTTTAACCCATTTGAAACCGTGCAGCAGATAGTAATACAACAAGCAGGCTATTATGGTGTTTCTCGTTCATTGGCAAAAGAGAGAGCACAAAAATACCTAACTCAGTTAGATCTGTGGGAAAAGAGAAATGATCGCGCACGTAATTTATCAGGTGGTATGAAACGCCGTTTGATGATCGCTAGAGCCTTAATGCATGAACCTAAGTTATTGATCCTTGATGAACCTACAGCCGGTGTTGATATTGAACTACGTCGCTCAATGTGGGAGTTCTTAAAGCAAATTAATGAGCAAGGTGTGACGATTATTCTTACTACACATTATCTTGAAGAAGCTGAGATGCTGTGTCGAAATATTGGAATTATTAATAAAGGTGAAGTCATCGAAAATACATCGATGAAACGATTATTAAATAAACTTCAGGTTGAAACTTTTATCTTAGATTTGGCAGAAAATAGCCCAACACCTCAGTTGGAAGGCGCTAAAATCACAAGCAGTAAAGAAGGTTCGATTGAGGTTGAAATAGATAAATCACAAGGGCTTAATTACCTTTTTGAACAATTAAACCATCAAGGGGTAAATGTACTTTCTATGCGAAATAAAGCGAATCGATTAGAAGAGTTATTTGTCAGTATTGTTCGTTCAGGGGAAGCTAAATAATGATGAACTTATATTGGACAGCATTCAAAAGCCTTATATCTAAAGAGATAAACCGATTCACACGTATTTGGGTGCAAACACTGGTTCCACCAGCCATTACCATGACGTTATATTTTATCATTTTTGGTAATTTGATTGGTTCACGTATTGGTGAAATGAGTGGCTTTAGTTATATGGAATATATTGTTCCAGGTTTGATAATGATGTCTGTTATCACTAACTCTTACTCGAATGTGGCTTCTTCGTTCTTTAGTGCTAAGTTCCAAAAAAACATAGAGGAGTTACTTGTCGCTCCTGTACCTAATTACATTATTATCGCTGGTTTTGTTGGTGGTGGTGTTGTTCGAGGTTTATTGGTTGGTGCGTTAGTGACTTGCGTGTCTCTGTTTTTTGTTGATATTCAAATTGCGCATTTTGGTGTGATTATACTGACAGTATTAATGACATCGATTGTATTCTCTTTAGGTGGATTGATTAATGCGGTTTTTGCTAGAACCTTTGATGATATCAGTATTATTCCGACGTTTATTTTAACGCCATTAACGTATTTAGGTGGGGTATTTTATTCGATTAGTTTGTTGCCTGAATTCTGGCAAGGCGTCTCTAAATTAAACCCGATTGTTTATATGGTAAATGCATTTCGTTATGGTTTTTTAGGTGTATCTGATGTTGGTATTGGTACTGCATTTGCGGTATTAGCAGCATTTATTGTGGTGCTTTATGCCGTGGCTCTGCACTTAATCTCTAAAGGTACTGGCCTTAGAAGCTAATATTAGTGCCAGGACAGGACAATAAAAAAGGGCAGACGATCAGCGATCATCTGCCCTTTTGTTTAGTCGTTAATCATACTAATGCTATTAATGAACATCTAGTTCGTTACATTGGTATTATTCTTCAGTGTCTTCTTCGCTTGCGGCAATATGAAGTTCAACCACTAAGTTATCAATCAAGCGGACTTGACCAAGGAAGGCTGCCATAAGGATAACAGCTTGAGTTGTCTCTTCTGTCGGCTCTTGCAGCGTTCTTGCATCACGAATGAATATTTCATCAGGCTGTAAATCTGCTGCACGTAGTTGATCACTAGCGTCTTCAATTAGAGATAGATAATCATTACGACCACCACGCATTTGGCTGCTGATCCAACGCATAGTGCGAGCTAAAACAGGCGCTCGCTGACGCTCATTTAATGTCAGCAGGTTATTGCGAGAGCTCATTGCTAAGCTATCAGCTTCACGTACTGTTGCAACACCAACAATCTCGATATCTAAGGCCATATCAATGACCATTTGACGAATAAGCGCAAGTTGTTGGAAATCTTTCTCACCAAAGCAAGCAACATCAGGTTGAACAATGTTGAATAGTTTATTAACAACCGTTGATACGCCTCTAAAGTGACCAGGGCGAGAAGCGCCTTCCAAAATGGTAGAGATAACCGGAACATCAACAGTCGTTTGTTTATCTAACCCTTCTGGGTACATGATCTCTGGCGTTGGAGTAAAGACAAGATCAACCTTTTCAGATGTGAGTTTTTCAACGTCTTCATCTAATGTTCTTGGGTAATTTGTTAGATCATCAGCATTGTTAAATTGCATCGGGTTAACAAAAATACTAGCAACAACAATATCAGCATGCTCGCGAGCAGTGCGGATCAGTGTTAAATGACCTTCATGCAGGTTTCCCATTGTTGGAACGAAAGCGATACGCTTGCCTTCGCGTTTCCAAGCTTTGATCTGCTCGCGTAATGGTAAAATTTCAGAAAAAATGTCCATTACGTTTCCTTAATTAAATGTATGTTCAGCGGCAGGGAAGACACCTTGCTCAACATCTTGAATATACTTGGTGACCGCTTCACGCATATCACCGGTTTCCGCTAAAAAGTTTTTAGAGAATTTAGGCATATAGTTAGCAGAAATACCGAACATGTCGTGCATTACTAGGATTTGACCATCCGTAACATTACCTGCACCAATACCAATAACAGGAACAGTACATGCTTTTGTAATGCGTTCAGCAAGAGAAGCAGGAACACATTCTAGTAGAATAATTTGAGCGCCAGCGGCTTCAAGTGTTAGTGCGTCTTTTACCATTTGTTCAGCTTTTGCTTCATCACGGCCTTGAATGCGGAACCCACCAAAAATATTAACCGATTGAGGGGTTAAACCAAGGTGTGCACAAACTGGTACTGCGCGTTCAGCAAGGATACGAATGGTTTCAGCGATCCAAGCGTCACCTTCAATCTTCACCATGTTAGCGCCCGCTTGCATTAGCTTGCCTGCATTTTCACACGCTTGCTCAGGGGTAGCGTAGCTCATGAATGGCATGTCAGCCATTAATAGACTGTTTGGACTACCTGCACGCACACAACGAGTATGGTAAGCGATCTCTTCAGTTGTTACAGGCAAAGTATCACTCTTGCCTTGTAAAACCATACCTAATGAATCACCGACTAATAGAACAGGGACTTCTTGCTGTTCAAATAGTTGTGCGAAGCTAGCATCATATGCTGTAACAGTGGCAAATTTTTTGCCTTCTTGCTTCCACTTCATTAAGTCATGAATAGAGATTTTTTTCATAAAACATCCTTACTAGAAGCGATTAATCTTCCCAAATGGACAAACCATTTCTATCTACAGTGTTTAATAACTGAGAGAGGGTTGTGCCATCAGGTAAAGTTAAATCATTATAAAGTTCAGCGAGCGGATAAAGAACAAATTCACGTTCTTTCATGCCATAGTGAGGCACAGTTAATCGCTCATTGTCGATCGTTTGATCGCCAAATAAAATAATATCAAGATCTAAAGTTCTTGGTCCCCAGCGCTCTTCTTTACGCACACGGCCTTGCTCAAGCTCAATCTTTTGAGTGAGTTCCAATAATTCCATTGGAGCAAGGTTGGTCTCAATCTCAACAACCGCATTAATGTAATCTGGTTGATCTTGAGGGCCCATTGGTGAACTGCTGTAAAGTGAGGATACGGCTGTTACGTTGGAGTCCGGAAGCTGATGCAATGCATTGATTGCCACTTTAGCTTGAGCTACGGGGTCTCCAAGATTACTCCCAATCGCAATAATTACTTTGATCATGAATCGTTATTCGCACGTTTTTTCTTACGATATGGGCTACGACGCTTACGAGTCCCTGTAGAGCGGCCACCATGAAGGTTTTGGACCATATTATTACGGTGCGGTGCAGGTGCATCTTGGAACTCTGTCCACCAATCCGAAAGTGTTTTTATTTCACCACCTTCTACTTTTCCGCGCATTTCAAGGAAATCATAAGCAGCACGGAATTTTTGTTGTTCGATAAGTACGAACGCGCGCTTGCCATTTCGACGAGGTAAGCGAAGCTGAAGTTGCCAAATATCACGGATAGTCGCCGTTAATCGACGAGGGATTGCGGTGCTTTTAACTTGAATATCAAGCATGATATTAGCCGCTTCCATAATGGATTCGTAGTGATCATACTTTGGATTTTCATCCTGAATTTCTTGTGCTTTAGCTGTAAGAGGGTACCAAAGCATTGCCGCAAACATAAAGGCTGGGTTTACACGCTTACCGCTATTAATACGTTTGTCTGTTGAGTGCAGAACTAATTCAATCATTTGCTCAGTAGGGCTCTTACCTTCTTCTGTTAAGAAAGGCGTCAGTGCTGGAAACAATTGTTGAAATAAATTCAATTCACGTAATAAATAGTAAGTATTTAATCCTTTACCGGCTTGCAGCAGTTTTAATGACTCTTCAAACAGTCGAGCGGCAGGAATATCTCTTAAAAGCGGAGATAACTCTACAATTGGCTCTACCGTTTTATCACAAATAGTCATGTCTAACTTAGCAGCAAAACGCACAGCTCGAAGCATACGAACAGGGTCTTCACGATAACGCGTTTCAGGATCACCAATTAAACGTACCAGATTATTATTTAAATCTTCAATACCATTGGCGTAATCATGAATCGAATAATCGGCAATATTGTAATACATGGCATTAATGGTGAAGTCGCGGCGTTGAGCATCTTCTTCTACTGTGCCATAAACATTATCACGCAGCAGCATGCCTTCTTTGGACTGAGCTGAGATATTTTTCTTCTCGGACTCTTCTTCTTTGTGGTGACCACGGAAGGTTGCCACTTCAATGACATCTCTACCAAATAGAATATGAGCGAGACGGAATCGACGACCAATTAAGCGACAATTACGAAATAGTTTTTTGATCTGCTCTGGTGTTGCGTTAGTGGCGATATCAAAGTCTTTAGGCTCTTGACCTAGAAGAATGTCGCGCACCCCTCCACCTACGAGATAAGCGTCGTATCCCGCATTACTTAAGCGGTAAAGAACTTTTAGTGCATTATCACTAAGATCTTTACGTGAAATATTATGTTCTTGGCGTGTGATAACGTTCAGTTTCAAATCCTCTGTAGAGCAAATATCACTGTTGTTTTTGAGTAAATTACGGCAAAAACGGGCAACTTGATTAAAGATAATAACCTCGATATTCAAGTGAGCAGTCAAAAATAGGCGCACATCATAGCTTAAATTGTGGGTTTTGAGAATGGGGTAGTGATCTCGAGCCCAGTTGGGAGCTGTTTTAGTTGCCAATTTTTGATTGCCCATTGAAAAATTTCATTCAATGTGGCGGTTTCTATGTCCTTTGGTAAGACAAACCCTAAAAAACACAACGCTTCAAGTAAGGTTGGAATTGGATTTGTGTTATCAATTGCAGGAGCATAGTTTTGTTTTGATAATTTGTTTCCTAGCTCATCAACAGCAAGGGGTAAGTGAAGGTAGCTAACTTCTTTTACTCCTAATTGGCGATAAAGCGAAATTTGGCGTCCTGTGGGCTCTATTAAATCAGCGCCACGAACCACTTCAGTCACACCTTGGTCAATATCATCTAAGACCACTGCAAGATTATAGGCAAATAATCCATCTCTGCGTTTAATAATAAAGTCTTCTTGAGCCAATTGTGCTGGTATTTGAATCATCCCGTGCTTTATATCATAAAATGACTCAACAGGATGCTGCATTACTAAGCGTACAGACGCGTTATTTTCTGAAAGGTGTTTATATCTACAGTGGCCTAAATAAAATCCGCCAGCTTCTTTTATTTGTTTTCGAGTACACTGGCAAGAATACGCATCACAGTTATCAATCCATTGGTTAATTTGATATTGATACATAGCGTGACGTTGGCTTTGATACACAATCTCATCATCCCATTCAAAACCGTAATCTTCTAAGGTTTGAATGATCAAAGAGGAGGCACCAGGTATCTCACGCGGTGGGTCTAAATCCTCAATGCGAACCAGCCATTTTCCTTGCTGTGATTTCGCTTGTAAGTAGCTCCCTAAAGCTGCAACAAGGGAACCAAAATGCAGTGGACCAGATGGGGATGGAGCAAAGCGACCTATGTATTGAGTAGTCATAGACATTCACTGTATAAACGTAAAAAAGGGAGCCAGCGCTCCCTTTTTATTATATTGATTGGTATTAGCCAGCCATTTGCTTTTCTTTGATTTCTGCAAGTGTTTTACAGTCAATACAAAGGTCAGCGGTTGGACGCGCTTCTAAGCGACGAATACCGATTTCAACACCACAAGAATCACAGAATCCGAAATCTTCGTCTTCAATCTTGTTTAGTGTTTTTTCAATTTTTTTAATTAGACGGCGTTCACGGTCACGGTTACGCAGTTCTAAACTAAATTCTTCTTCTTGAGCAGCGCGATCCACAGGATCTGGGAAATTCGCAGCTTCGTCTTTCATGTGATTTACTGTGCGTTCAACTTCTTCTCTAAGTTGATTGCGCCAAGCTTCTAGAATCTTCGTAAAGTGTTCAATTTGGGCTGGGCCCATGTACTCTTCACCTGCTTTTTCCTGGTAAGGTTCAACACCAGCGATAGCTAGAATACCTAGCGTTCTTTTTGTATTGCTCTCTGGCATTACAGCTTCTCCTAAACGTCTTTGACTCTCACTAGCCAAATGAGGGCGCTATCTATAACAGAAAGAAAAGAGGCAATCAAATATTGATTTCATCAATTGAGATCCAGTAGCAAGAACGTAGCACTTTTTTTAAAAAGAATGTAAGCATTGCTAAATAAAGCAGCTAAATACAAAAAGGTAGCTTGCGTACGATCTTCATCTCTTTTGATGACATCTCTGCTTGGTAGCAGAGAACGGTAACCCCACTTTCAATCGCATCTAATAATAAAGAATAATATTGATGGTCTATATGGTGTGCGATTGAGACTTTTTCAATGCCTGAATGTAAAACAGCGAAAAATAATACTGCTTTTTTTCCATTTAGGGCGATTTCACTCAGCTCTCGTAAGTGTTTTTGACCTCGGGTTGTGACGGCATCAGGAAAGAATCCTTGGCCTTGGTCTCCCAATAACGTAACGCTCTTTACTTCAATATAGCAGTCAGGCAGTGAATCTTCACTAAGTAGGATATCAATTCGGCTATTTTCTGAGCCGTATTTCACTTCCGTTTTAAGTGTAGTGTACTCATTTAACTCATCAATGCTTTTATTGTTAATGGCTTCAACCACCAATTGATTTGCTCGAATAGTATTAACGCATATTATGTGATTACTTTCTGTGACGCTGAGCTCCCAACTATTAGGGTATTTACGTTTTAGGTTACTAGATGTTGAAAAAAACACCGTATTGCCAGGCGTTGCACAACCAGTCATTGCTCCTGTGTTGGCGCAATGGATAGTTCGTTCACTTTTATCTGGTAATTCTATGTCTGTTAAAAAGCGTTTATAGCGTTTTATTAATATTCCAGATTCTAATTTAGGTTCAAATTTCATTTAACTACTGTTTTTTTGTACAATGGTTTAATTCAAGATAATGCCATAGGGCGAACCCATTGTCACAGTTACCGATTGAAAGAGTGATCCCATCACTGATTGAGAAATTACAGAACCATTCTCAACTCATTTTAAAAGCATCGACAGGCGCAGGTAAGTCGACACATCTGCCTTTAATGCTATTAAAAGAACAAGTGATTAATGGCAAAATAATAATGTTAGAGCCAAGACGGTTGGCAGCTCGTAATATTGCGAGTTACTTAGCATCTCAATTAGGTGAGAAAGTCGGTGAGCAAGTTGGGTTTCGAATCAAAGGTGAAACTAAAGTTAGCCCTCAAACTCGATTGGAAATTGTGACGGAAGGTGTGATGACTCGAATGATCCAATCAGATCCTGAATTGTCAGGTGTTGGATTATTGATTTTTGATGAATATCACGAGCGAAGTATTCATGCTGATACTTCATTAGCTTTTGCCTTGGAAGTGCAAGAAGCGCTAAGAGATGATCTTAAGTTATTAATTATGTCTGCCACTTTAGATCAATTGGCATTACAGACGTTATTGCCAAGAGCTGCGTATGTAGAGTCAGATGGACGAATGTTTCCGGTGACAACGTCTTATACCCCTCTTAAAACAAACCAACGAATTGTTGAGGCAACTGAGAAAGCCATTCGCAAAACATTATTAAATGAAACAGGTTCAATACTGGTATTTTTGTCTGGAGTAGGTGAAATAAAACAGTTGGAAGAGAGATTAAAAGATCTTTCTTCTGATATTGTTGTTAGGCCTTTATATGGTCAGCTCGATGCAAAAAAGCAGCAATTAGCATTAAAACCAGCATTGAAAGGCGAGCGAAAAATAGTTCTCGCAACCAACGTTGCTGAAACCAGTTTAACTATTGAAGGGATCCGCATTGTTATTGATAGTGGCTATGAGCAAAAAGCAACGTTTGATGCAAAAACAGGGATCACTAAGCTAGAGAAAAAACGAATAGCTCAATCATCTGCTGAGCAAAGAAAAGGACGAGCAGGACGATTGGAACCCGGGGTATGTATTCGTTTATATACTGAATCTCAATATCAACAGCAGCCCCAAGTTCAAATACCCGAGATAGAATCTTCTGATCTTTCATCTTTGGTTTTGGAGTTAACAAAGTGGGGAGTTATCAATCCTTTGGATCTGCAATGGTTAACCCCGCCACCTGATGGCAATATTCAACAAGCTCGGTCTTTATTATCTCAATTAGACTTGATTGATAAGCAAGGTCAGCTTTCTATATTGGGGGAAAAATCACAGCAATTGAATATAGAGCCTCGCCTTGCTGCTGCATTATTACAAGCTAGCACTCAATCAGCTTCACATCTGCAAACAGCCTTATTTATTTTACCAATCATAGAAGAGCCTGCTAAATCAGTACAATCAAAAGATCTTAGCTTTCATCTTTCCTTATTTCTTGAAGGTCGCTACCCAAAACAGACAGAGTATCAACAAAGAGTTCAGCGACTGGCTCGCACTTTATCTGTAAAGGCAGACATAACTCAGGTTTCAATTGATTTTATTGGTGAGGTATTAGCATTAGGTTTTCCTGATAGATTAGCGGTAGCAAAAGGAACTCTAGGTCAATTTCAATTATCGAATGGCCATGGTGTGCAAGTTGATGAAATTGAATCGATAGCACAAAGCGATTATTTAGTAGTGGTGGACTTACTAAAAGGCAGTCAAAATCGCAGTTATGTTTTTCTTGCGGCATCCTTATCTAAATCATCTTTGTTCAGTGCTGTTTCTCATTTAATTATAGAAAAAGAGTATGTGGATTGGGATGAGAAGTCGGGAAGGATAGTCGCTGAAAAACGTACGTATTTAGGGCGAGTCATTCTGCAAAAAGAGCGAATGAGTTCACCAGACCCTGACAAAATTTCGTTGGCATTGCTTAATATGCTCAAGCGAAAAGGAATAGAGAACCTAGATTGGAATAAAGAAGTACAGGCTTTGCATTCTCGCTTGTTGTGCTGTGAAGAATGGTTACCAGAGATACCTCTTCCTGCGATGAGTGAAGCGCAGTTACTTGAGAGTGCAGAACTGTGGTTATTGCCATTTATGAATGGTATTAAAAATGATAAGCAACTTAAGAGCATTAACCTTACTAACGCATTAGAAGCCTATGTGGGTTGGGATGCGATGAAACTTATTAATGAATATTTGCCAGCGTATTATTTGTTACCAACAGGCACAAAAGCAAAGATCAATTATCAATTGCAATCGGAACCTAAGATTTCAGTAAGAATGCAAGAGGTGTATGGTGAAGCGCAAACGCCATTATTAGCGCAAGGAACAAAAAAATTGGTAATGGAATTATTATCCCCAGCTCAAAGGCCATTACAAACAACCAGTGACTTAGCTGGTTTTTGGAAAGGATCGTACAAAGAAGTACAAAAAGAAATGAAAGGACGTTACCCAAAACATATTTGGCCGGATGACCCTGCGAATCATCAAGCAACGAAAAAAACAAAGCGTCACTTTAATTAATTCTCTAACTTGAAAAGAACTCTCATGGCTGAAAAGAAAAAAGCACCAGTGAAAACCGCACCTAAAAAAACGGTGACAAAGAAAAAAACACCAGCAAAAAGAAAATCGGCAAGTAAGAAAAAAGCCCAGTCGCCTCGTTCTTTTTGGAAGGGGTTAATGATACTAGGTTTTAAACTAAGCCTTGTTGTATTAGCGATTCTTGTTATTGCTGGGATTTATTTGGATACCGTGGTTAAGAATCGCTTTGATGGTCAATTATTTACTTTGCCCACCGTAGTATATAGCCGGGTTCTGACATTGGCTCCAGGGCAAAATATCAGTTTGGAAACAGTTAAAAAAGAACTGGATTTATTAAAGTACCAGAAAGTTCGTCAGCCCCAACGTTCAGGAGAGTACTCTTCATCATCAACTAAAATAGAGTTGATCCGTCGTCCATTTGAATTCCAACAAGGACCCGAGCCAGATCGCCATGTCATGCTTTATTTTAATTCAGATGGACTACAGAAGATTGAAAATCGTACGGCAAAAAAACAAATGGGCTTTTTGCAAATAGAACCTCAATTTTTAGGGATGCTAGATGCAGACGATGATCAGCAGCGCCTATTCTTACGTAGAGAACAATTTCCAGAGGTGATGGTCGATGCATTATTAGCGACGGAAGACAGAGATTTTTATCAGCATGATGGCGTATCTCCACTAGCGATAGCTCGTGCAATGGTGGTTAATGCCAAAGCAGGTAGAACGGTTCAAGGGGGGAGTACATTAACTCAGCAGTTGGCAAAGAACTTATTCTTATCTCGTGAAAGAACATTATGGCGCAAGGTTCGTGAGGCTTATATTGCGTTGATTTTAGATTATCGCTATAGCAAAGATAGAATATTAGAAGCGTATTTAAATGAAGTTTATTTAGGGCAAACAGGTGGAGAGGCTATTCATGGTTTTGGGTTAGCAGCGCAAGTGTATTTTGGCCGCCCAATAGAAGAATTAAGAATTGATCAGTTAGCCATGTTAGTTGGTATGGTTAAAGGGCCATCCTATTACAATCCAATGCGCTTTCCTGAACGCGTAAAAGAGCGCCGTGATTTAGTATTACGTTTGATGATGCAAGAAGAAATCCTTTCTCCTCGTCAATATGAAATGGCTGCAAGTCGACCATTGGATGTGAAAAAACGTGCAAGTATCTCAACAAGACAACCTGCTTATTTCCAACAATTAAAATGGGAGTTAAAAGAAAAAGCGGGAGAGGCTTATCAAAGAGGTGAGGGATTACGGGTATTTACAACGCTTGATCCATTATCGCAGCAGAAAGCAGAAAAAGCAGTGGAACGAATTGTTCCTCAATTAGAAAAACGAGCAGGTAAAGGCTTAGAGTCAGCTATGGTTATCGTCGATCGTCAAAGCGGAGAGATCCGAGCTATGATTGGTGGTAGCAGAACGGGATTTGATGGCTTTAATAGAGCGATCAATGCAAAACGCCCAATTGGCTCTTTAGTTAAACCGGCTATTTATTTATCAGCATTAGAAAGCCCAGAGAAATATTCACTAGCGACCACATTAGATGATAAACCAATTTCATTAAAAGGCAGCAAAGGGACAACATGGACGCCTAGAAACTATGACCGAAAGTTTAGAGGTCAAGTTCCTTTGTATTATGCACTTTCTCGCTCATTAAATGTTCCAACCGTTAATTTAGGTTTAATGGTTGGCCTTAATAAGGTGACAGATACATTAGTTAAACTTGGTGTGAATGCTCAAGAGATTAATCAAGTACCATCAATGTTACTTGGTTCAATTAGTTTATCTCCGTATCAAGTTGCTCAAATGTACCAAACGTTAGGCAATGGTGGACGAAAAGCGCCTCTTACGGCATTAAAAGCGGTGGTGAATACAGATGGGGTATTACTTTATGAGAGCTTTCCTCGTTCGTCACGAGTCGTTCCAGAGCAAGCGACTTGGCTGACTATTTATGGAATGAAAAAAACGGTGAGTGAAGGAACGGCAAGATTTTTAAATAGTAAATACAGCTGGGCAGCATTGGCTGGAAAAACAGGAACAAGTAATGACTCAAGAGATAGCTGGTATGCAGGTATTGATGGGAGAGAAGTTGCGATTACTTGGCTTGGTCGAGACGATAATAAACCAATGAAATTAACTGGTTCGAGTGGTGCGTTAAGAGTTTATGCTGATTATTTAAGTATGAGACCACCTGAAGCTTTTAATTTACCGTGGCCAAATGAAGTAACGACAGCTCATTTTGACTTACAAGAAAATAAAACGCTAAAACCGGATTGTTCTGGCAAGGAAAACATACCAATTTGGGATATTAAAGGCCAATATAAAGCGGAGTGTGAAAGGAGAAATACACCAGCCGCTTGGTTAACTGACATTTTTGGTTTTTGATTTTGATAAATTGCTGACTCCTCTTTAGTATGCAGATTTTAAAGAGGACGGCCTTTATTTAGATTAGGGCTTATTTGCGTAAAAAACTAATAAACGTTTCTTAAGCCATTAAAAGTAGCGTTATTTTTTAATCAAAATGTTATAAAAACAAGCATTGCGAATATATTTCAACCAAAAGGTGTTTTTTTTTAAAATTATTAGTTGACCAGAGAAGCAAAAAGCCGTTTAATACACCTCGTTGCCCGGATAGCTCAGTCGGTAGAGCAGAGGATTGAAAATCCTCGTGTCGGTGGTTCGATTCCGCCTCCGGGCACCATATTAAATTGTTGGTGCTTAATATTCGTTAACACGAGCAATAAAAAATTAGTGTGCCGACTTAGCTCAGTAGGTAGAGCAACTGACTTGTAATCAGTAGGTCACCAGTTCGACTCCGGTAGTCGGCACCATTAATTCTCTTAGTGAGACGTAAAACCTGTTCCCTTTTAGTTCAGTCGGTAGAACGGCGGACTGTTAATCCGTATGTCGCTGGTTCAAGTCCAGCAAAGGGAGCCACATTTAAAAGCCTCGTCAGAAATGACGAGGCTTTTTTTATGCTTTTCTGTAATCAAGTACGTAATACCAATCGTAGTAAATAACTGATCATCCTAACTGGTTAAAATGCTCGATAACTACGTTAAAAATTTTGATTGTAGAATAACTACTTATCATAAAATTTCGCCTTGTTCTCAAGCATTTTTCCTGCGTTATTTCTGATCACTTACTTACTGTGATTGGTATAATATCAACCCCATTAATGGTCATCTAATTAGTTACATTGGTATTACTCTATAATCAAAGTGTTCAGCGCAGTTATCGAACATTTAATACCATTCTGGATAAATAGTTGATCAGATATAATCGATTTTAACAAGCAAGAATGATCAAGTGCTTATGTAGATTGGTATAATTAGTAATTTACTACGATTAGTATTATCCAAATTACGGTTAGAGGTTTTGTTATAAAAAAAGCAGACAATCAATGTCTGCTTTCTTATTGCTTCTAGTAATCTTACATTATCACTATTTGTCTAGGTTACTATTTACTCGAAATTTGTTTAACCAAGTCTCTAAATCATCAGCTAATTCAGTTAGGGTATGAGTACTTTGTTTACTCTCTGCGACAACACTTGCTAACTGCTGTCCACTTTCTTCTATCATATTAACTCGTTGAGTGATGTCTTCACTTACGTGTTTCTGTTCTTCAGATGCACTTGCAATTTGATGACTCATACTTGAAATTGACTCAAGGGCAGTAACAATTTGCTGTAGAGCATCGGAGGCATTTTGAGATTCAGATACGGTGCTTTTGCTGGTTTCGGCACAGATCTCCATACTAGCTATTGCGTTACGAGAGCCTTGTTGTAAGTTTGAAATCATTAACTGTATTTCTTTTGTACTACCTTGAGTTCTTCCCGCTAAATTACGAACTTCATCAGCAACAACAGCAAAACCTCGACCTTGTTCACCAGCTCGAGCGGCTTCAATTGCAGCATTTAAGGCGAGTAAGTTGGTTTGCTCTGCAATATCACCAATGACATCAAGAACCTTAACAATGTTGTTCACATTGCTATCTAATTCAGAAACCGCAGTACTTGCTGTATTTAATTGTTCAGCAAGTCCTTCTATATTAGACACGGTCGCAGTAATTAATTTTTGAGTTCGAACACTTCGCTTATCGGCTTCGTCTGTAGTAATGGCTGTTTCTTGTGCTGAATCTGCTACATTATTAGCAGAAGAAGCCATCTCAGTAATCGCCGCTGCTATCATCTCTGTTGATTGGTGCTGGTTTTCAGTCAATTCACTTGCAGTCCCTGCTCTAGAGTGAACATCAGATAACTCAGCTTTTAACGCAAGCATTGCTTGAGTTAGATGTTCAACTAACTCTGCTAATGATAAATTCATTGTTTGAACTGCGTGATAAATACTGCCTTCAGGTGCTTTTTCTGTAAATTGAGTAACAATCTCACCAGCAGCAACAGTTTGGATTGCAGAGTGGACATCTTTAGGTTCGCCACCTAATAATGAAATCATACGTTTCATAGAAATCATTAGAATGCTAAAAATTAAACTCGCAATGATAAAGGCTAAACCAAATTGCCATTGAGCTGTAGACCAGAATCGAGAATTAACTTCTGTTTCTCCAATACCAGTGCCTACAATCCAATTCCAATCTTGTGTTTTTTCTGCAATAGAAAGCTTTTTATCAATACTTCCATCTGGCATTTTTAAAGACCATGTATATTCAGCCATGCCTGATGGATTTTGATTTATGGCATTTTCTAAAATTTGGCCAACACTTTTTCCTTCACTATCACGGAACTCATGAAAGCTGGTACCATGAAGTTGAGGATCTAAAGGAGCAGCTAAGAACATTAGGTCTTTATCTGCAACATATACGTATTCATTATCTTTATAGATATTGTTTCGTAAAATTGTAATTGTGAGCTCTTTGGCTTTATCCTCTTCTATTTTTCCTTGCCTTACCATTTCTTCCATATTGGTAATTAGGTTATAGGTTGTTTGGAATAATTCAGTAACTCGAGATTTATTATCCATAGAGCTAGCAATACGTAATGTCCATAGCCCTGTTGCTGTCATTAATATAAGAGAGCATAAAATAATAGCTGCGAGGACGTAAGATTGTGTTTTTAACTTCATGCTTATTTGCTCCGAGAAAATATAAGCGACATTTAACCTATGTATCGACCGATAAAAGTATAAGTTTAATGAATTATACGAGTGCCGATATATTAAGAGGGAGTCTTATGTTGTGCTTTGTATGATTATCACCTTCTAAATGAATGATTTTAAATTATTAGTTATTGATTCTATTTTTTAGGTCATGATTTGCAGTGCTATAGATAGAATTAGACCTTAAGTGGTCTATTTTTAGCGTTAAAGTGAACTATAACTAAGCATATTGATGCCTATTTATGCAATTGAATCAAATTTTAAGAATAAATAGATAAAGTACTTGCTAATGTGATCGAACTCTCTATAATGCGACCTCACTGACACGGAGAGCCCGTCCCGTAAGGGGTTGGAAGGAAAGGTTAGTGTGATGAGTTATCAACATTCATTTCAAATAAGTGCTTGACACTTTATCTGAAATGAATAAAATGACCGTCCTCTTCGCTGATAAGATTGAATGCTTTGAAAGTAGAAGGAAT
>NZ_JARACS010000008.1:0-184337 GCF_028765525.1 Aliivibrio sp. S2TY2
TATGTAAACACATTTCAGGACAAGACATTAAATATAAAAAAGCCCCCGTGATTGGAGGCTATAATTGATAAGTTAGTTATTTGAAGTCAGCAACTCGCATTCTGTTTAATGTCGCCATAACTTCAATAACACGAGGCTTAGCTAAATCACCATGTTTTGGCATTAATTCGTGCCAGTTGTCATGCAGTTGCTGCGCAATAAATTCAACTGGGTCAGTTTCCCAACCTGGAGTTTGAGAAAGTTGGAACCATAACCAACCAATCGCATGAACTTGCGCTGATGACTGTAATTGCGACATGGCGGTAATATCAACTAACTCGCGACCAAAGCGTAATGTATTCTTATTTCTTGCTTGAATGCGAAATTTACCTTCTTGCAAGATAGCTTGAAGAGAAGAACGATTCAATTGACGAGTTTGAGTCGGTAATAAATGCTCAGAACCTTCACGAACTCGCGTTGTAGGATGAGTCGCTACCACTTCTTTTGCTTTTACAGTGACATCAACCGCTTGGTAATCATGCATTTGAATCACAGTATCGGCAACATCAAGGTAATCACCAGAGCCACCCATTACTAAAATGGTAGAAACATCAAGTTCATCACGTAACTGACCAATGCGATCAACTAATGGGGTAATAGGCTCAGCACCATTATTAACTAATGCTTGCATGCGCTCATCACGGATCATGAAGTTAGTTGCTGAAGTATCTTCATCTATTAATAGCGTTTTTGCTTGCGCTTCTAATGACTCTTGAAGCCATGCTGCTTGTGATGTAGAACCAGAGGCATCTTGGGTAGAGAAACAGGTCGTATCTTTACCCATAGGCAAATGATTAATGTAGTTCGATAGGTTCAAATTGTGAACACAACGGCCATCTTCTGCCTGAATTTTAGTCGTTGACTCTTCAGTAACGATATATTCGCGACCATCACCAGGAATGTGATCGTAAATAGAACGTTCCAAGGCATTTAATAACGTTGATTTACCATGGAAACCACCACCAACAATCAGAGTGATACCTTTTGGGATCCCCATGCCTTTAATAAGACCGCGATTCGGTGTAGATAACTCTACCTCAAGAGAAGCAGGGCTTTGGAATGGAATTGCGTCTTTCATTGGGCGATCATTATTACCAGCAATACGCGGTAAAATACTGCCATTAGCAACAAAAGCCACTAAATTATGTTCTGCTAACTGACGACGCAGCGCGACTTGATCAACGATAACTTGGCAGTGCGCTTTTAGCTCATCAATTGGTAATTCACGAGCCAATAAAGTACGACGGATATATTTTGGCATGTGGAATGTCAAAATATTAATCGCGCGTTTCGCTAAGATCTCACGACCATCAGCAGGTAAGTTCATGTTATAACGAAGTTCAATCCCTTCATCATCAAAAATAACCGATGTATGATCTAAAACCGTTTGGCCAGAAAGCGCAATTGACAATGTCGTGTCTTTCTCAAGCAATTGACTGAAATGACGAGCAAGAAAATCTCTTGCAGCACGCTGATAATCAAGAGACGTTTCTTGTAACCACTGAAGATGCGTAAGCGACCATGCACGTTTAGCTCTTAATCGTGACGGCGGCGCATAGGGATCAGATTGAACATTATCAATAGATAAAGTGAAGTCAGTGAAGTCATATTCCCCTTTAATAGAGGTATAGCTACGATAGTTTCTTTTTTCTAATTTTTTTAGTTTGGCTTCAAGATGTTCCATTACATTCACATTATCAAATAAAGTTGTGAGCAGTATAACAAAAAGCCCGTCATAATAAGAACTTCTTTCATGCCGATATGAAAAATAACTCTACGACCATTGGCTAATTTACTTTTTAAAGAGTTTCAAGTCATAGTAATGCTAATTACGTAAAGGAATACAGTATGAATGTTATCGTTACTATTTTAGAAAATTTACTTATTGGCTCAGGAATTATTTGTCTTTTGCTCGCCATTTCACTGTATGGAAAACGAACCGCAGATTGGGGTGGAGCATGTCTACTTTTTGTTAAAAGAATTGACCTATCTCTCCAAGAGCATAAATGGTATCGCATTGGCGTAAGTTTATTTTTTATTGGCGTACTTGTACGCATTCTGAATTTAACACTTTGGGGATAAGAGTTACTCACAGTTATCCACATTTTCTGTGGGTAACTATTTGAATAACCACTTAACACAATGAAATTTAAAAGAAATACCTCTATAGCAAGCTTTTTTTTGTTATATCCTATTATTTTTTTGTGACGCGAAGTAAAATACATAAGTCAATAAAAATAGCCTTGGATAAATAAAAATAAGATGGATAAAAGACAATCACATAAGAGAATTGCCATTATTGGTGGCGGGATAGCAGGCTCAAGCATTGCCATGTATTTATCTGAGTATGATGTTGATATTAATGTCTTTGAAGAAGGCACAAGTTTAGTTAATGGGCCGCCAATATGTCACCTTCATGCAGGGGGGAATTTATACCGAGAGATCTCTGATGAACAATGTACGACGTTACTCACTGAATCTATTGAAACTGTGCGTTACTTTCCTCATACATTAAACGAACGGCCAACTATTATCGCAATCCCTAAAGTCGATAAAGGTCAACCTGAGGCGTTACTACCTCGTCTAAAGTTATTGCAGAAAATCTATTCTAAATTAATAGAAGATGACCAAAGTAATCAAGTTTTTGGCCCTGCATCTGATTACTTTAAAACCTATTCAAAATTAGACCTGCAAAGAATTGCATCATACCCTCCAACCAATAACCCTAAAACACTTGATGATTGGTTAATTGGTTTTTCCAAACAAGTCGACCTGAACCAATTAAAATACCCAATAGTGCTTGTTCAAGAATATGGCTTAAGTGTCTTTCGTATGGCAGCGACAGCACAATTAACATTATCCAATCAAAGCAACGTAACCCTAAATTATGCCAGTTCAGTAAATGGAGTGGTCAAAAATGAAGAAGATCATAATGGTTGGGTTTTGAGTTACGCAAAAGAAGGTCAAGCATACTCAGATACATTTGATTATATAATTAACAGCGCCGGTTTTAAAACAGGCATAATCGACGATCTTGCCAATAAGCCTAAAAAGAGATTGGTTGAGTTTAAAGCCGCATACGTTACCCACTGGGGCAACGAAAATTATGGTAAGTGGCCCGAAATAATCTTTCATGGAGAACGAGGAACACCTCAAGGTATGGCTCAATTTACGCCATACCCAAATGGGTATTTTCAGTTACATGGTATGACAGAAGAAATAACGCTATTTAAAAATGGTTTATCAAGTTCTTGTCATCTTTCAGCACACCCTAAATTACCTAAAGAGTTTAATAAAAAAATCACCCAAGGCTGGGATCAAAAAGTACAAAAAGAGAGAACACAAAAGGCCATCGATTATTTAGCTCAATTTATGCCAGAATTTGCGCAAGCAAGACCCGGCGGAAAGGCATTGTATGGCGCTCAACAAATCCCTGGCGATGACATTACATTAAGAGCAGCAAACATATCCTATACATCTGACGGTTACTTTAGGGCTGAAATTGTCAAAGCATCTTCTGCGATAACATGCGCTAAAGAAATAGCGCAATTAATACGTCTACAAGAAAATAAAAAATCAGCGTTAATTTTTACTATAGAAGAAGTTGAAAAGAAAGCAGAAGCATTAGCAAAAGAACGAGGTTACCCCGTAGAGTTGGCACAAGTATATTAATAAGCTCAAGGGTAAACATGAACCAAGTAACGGGGCGTCATTCTGGCGCTTAAATGCATGCGAATCTTAATTATTAGCATGATATAGACGCCATTTTCATGCTCCTTTCATATAGATATGTACATTATCACTTTGAACTACAATAGTTTATGCCGTACGGTAGTAAAAAATGCGATAATTTGATTGAATTATCTCGTTTTTTTGTTGAAAATAGCCACATAGTGATTTCATCAAGGTGATATGTGGAATTTTTACTGAAACGCCGTTGGCCTAGATTTGAATGTAAAAAATCGGTCAATGCAAAAATTTTTTGGGCACATCGATTAATGCCATTTGTCAGTGTTAAGCTGATGGATGTATCAAAAAAAGGGTTTGGATTTACCAGCGAACGGAAGCTTCAGGAAGGCTGTTGTGAATTAAGGATCCGTTCTTTTCCTGCGATGATGGGGAACATTGTCTATCGTAAAGAATTTAAAAATCAAGCAGGTGATACTTGCTATCAATACGGTTTTTATTTAACTACGCAGTTACATAAGACGCAAATTGAAAATCTAGGGTGTAGAGGGGTTATTAATATTGAGCACATCAATAATGATCCCAAAAAGGAACCGTTAGGTTAACAGTACTTTTAGTTTGTAGAACATTCGAACAAAGCGAAACAAAGGAAATATTTTAGTAGCGCATGCTTGTTAGTCGTTTCTAATGGATGGAAAATAGAGCGATTAATGCATGCGAGCTGAAACTTTTTTTGTATAATAATGGCGAGATCATCATTATCTTCTGGAATTAAATTATGGATCCCTTGATGATTAAAGCTTATTCCCACCTCAGGTAAATTACCAGTCCACCAATGATACAGTGTTTTGCTGCTACGAGTTCTGTCATACCAATGGTCACACAAAATAGCAAGATGGTCTGAGCGTTTGATTTTACTCTCTTTGACTAACTGTTTAATAGCAGAAAAAATTTGATCTTTAGCTTCCGTTTTTGCGTTAAGAAACTGAGGGTAAATTAACCATGTTTTTTTATTCTCTATTACAACAGTATAAATATAAAGGTCATGATTTGTATCATATGAGTGCATTGAGCATTCGACATCGGTACATTCTTGTTTTACTAATGCCAGCAACCGCCGCTGAAACGCAGCACTTAAATGCGCAGGGGACATTCCCCGGTTGTGAATAGTAGGGTAATGATGCTGACAAAGCGCTTTATAATCATCACCAAATGCACTCAGCGAATTAATAAATAACGACTCTAACAAAAAGTCTTCCTTATAAAAAAGTCCAGTGTCGCTTCATAACTCTGGACTTTCAATAGTTAATATTAAGAATTAACGATTTTCAAAGCGATTATAATCTAATAAACCAGCTTCAACAGGGTAGTGTTCTCGATACCATTGGCTTAGTTCATCACTGTAAGCCCAAAATTTGTCTGAACTTCGGCGAATAGCAAAGTTATCCAGTAGTTTAATATAATCTACTTCGGTATCAATATCAGCGAGTTGCTTAACAAAACTAGGCACATCAGTTTCGTTAATTTCTAAAAATGCAGCAGGGTAACTACCAACAATGCCGTAAAGCAGAGAAAAACGATCTAATTCCGGAGCTCTATTTTTTTCTTCATTAAACAGAGATGATATATTTTTATGTGCACTGGTATTAAGTAGTGTGAAAAATTCACTTCGTTTATCTGTTGCTGCAATGATTTTAATCGTGATGATTTGCGGTAAGTATTGTAAACCCTCACCTTTAATCGCATCGATTTCACGTAACTTAACTAATGTACTTGTTGCTAATTTTGAATTCGCTACGTTGTAACGTTGAGTTACATTCCCACCGATATGTTTACGTAATAATGAGAATAACTCTGCCTTTGGATTATCCGAGACATACTCGATCTTTGTTGGCTGCTCAAATGGTTGAACATCTCGCTGCATATATTTACTTAATTGAGGAGATGGATTTTGATACCAACTTTGCCACTCTTCTCGACGTATCTCTTTTGGTAATAGCGTTAAGAAATTGCTTTCACCTTCCATTCGTAAAAAGTCCATGTACATACGTGTCATTAATTGATGACCAAAATTACCATAGACATCAAATCCAGCAACGAGTAGATAGTGAATTCGCTCTAATAAAGCATAATCAATAACCCAAGCCGTTTTGGGTGTTGGTCCATTAAGCCCTTTAATTACAGATGCGCTATCAAAATGTCGATAAATGGTGAGAGCTGCATTATCATTGTTTTTATCTCCCGCCCAGACGAGTTCTGGCGTTAAATGCTGTCCATTTTTAAAGACCTGATTTAGGTACGTATTTTTAGCCTCCAAATAACGAGCTTGGTTACGTGAATATTGAATCCAACTCGTAATTGGTACAGTAGTACTGTCTAATTCCGCAGGCAAAGCTAAATTCTGTTTTTGCTCTCTATAAAATTGCTCAACATTTGGGTTATTAGCTGCTTCAGGATCAACAAAAAAGACCCAAAAATGGTCATTAATTACATTTAAAGCTAACTGTCCACGACAAACCGGACCTTTAATAAAGCCTTGAATTGTATCTTGAGCCTCATCTAATAGGTAACGATACCGTGAATCAACAGGTAAATCGACAAAAGTAACCAGTGGATTCGCAGCAATTTCTGTTGAATAACTTGGGAGGCTAGTTACAGTGTAACTATTATTTACAAACCATTCTTGCCACTTTTGATAGCGATTCTTATCAAGAAAGTATGGCATATGTGTTTTATCAACAGTTGTGCTGCGAACAGCAACGAGACGGTAATAAACACGGTCAACGTTAGGGTCATCATAAGGTCGGCGAGTCACTATTAATGACAGCGGTTTCCCTGGTGGAGTCGAAGAACGAACTAATTTAAAAAAACGTAAATGCGATGGTTCAGTATTAAAATACAAATTATTAAGAAACAAATGCTCGTACAGATAGCGACTTGTGAGTTGTTGCTTTAATGAATCGCCATTAAAGAAGGATTCCCATTGATTGATCAACGTAACTTCATGATCACTTAAAGGCTTTATATCACTCATTTTGGCACCTTGCTCAAGCCAAGAATACAGCAAATCATGTTCCTGAGTATTTAACTCTGGCATCCCATAAGGCATGCCCCATGTCGGGTATTGTGATTCATAATCAGCCATCTCTTCAATAGTAGGGCATTGCTGCTCACGGTCGATTGAAAAATCGTAACCTTGCAGTTGATCGTCTTTAGCAAGTGGATTATTTTGTTTTAAAGTAAGCATGCGAGCCATCACACCCGCTTCAGTATTAGCAATACTACTTTGCTCACGTTCATTTAAAATGGGAGTAAAGCCAATATCACGCCATTCTTGAGTTGTTTGAGCATCTTCAAAAAGTCGAGTAGGGTTAGCCGCTACGAGACGTGTTCCTTGATAGATAAGCGATTTATGCGCACCTCGGTCGATCCCTTCAGCGGAAGACATTTTTAGCTGGCAAGGTGCATCGTAACATGCGTGGCAAACAACACATCGGTTATCTATAATTGGTTTGATATCCGTTAAATAGTCAATACCTTCAGGGGATTGATAGTCATAGACCCTTTGTTGTACTTGTGACTTTCCAAACAGCTGATCGTAATTGTACGTTGCGTATGTCGCACAACCAGAAAAAATAATGACCAAAATGAGAAATAATGGGCGTTTGAAAAACATAACGGTATCCATGAAATAAAGAGACAAGTTTTATTGTAATAATAAATGCGGAAAAAAACAAAAAAAAGCCCGTTTACCTTTCGATAAACGGGCTTGATTTAACTAAGAATTTTAAACAGTAGCAGGGCTTAGCTGTTGTGCTTTTTCTTCTGTAATTGGTTTAGTAATTAATGCAAGAACAATAGCAACACCAACCATTACTGCAGAAATAGTGTAAGCCAGAGCATAATCACCACCTTGTGTCATAGAATAACCTACAACTGCTGCACCGATAGCACCACCAATACCCCATGACGTGTAAAGCACACCGTAGTTGGTACCATAGTTTTTAAGACCGTAGAATTCAGCAGTAAGTGATGGGAATACAGCTAGAAGCGTACCATAACCAACAGCGGCAACTGCAGTACCAATAATTAGCATCACTTCACTGTCGTACATGCCAAATAATGCCATGTTTGCACCTTGAAGAACAAATGCAATAAGTAGCGTTTTAACACCACCAATTTTATCTGACAGCATACCAGCAGCCACACGGCCACCTGAATTGAAGATAGCAAGAAGTGACGCTAAATAAACCGCGTTAGGAAGATTTGCTTGCATACTTGCGATAGTAGTAATGTTACCAATGATCATAAGACCTGCAGACGCGGCAAATGCATACATAATCCATAAAGAATAAAACTGAGGTGTTTTAAGCATTGCTTTCCAGTTTAAATCCATTGGTTTACGTGTTGTAACCGCAGCTTTACCTGCTTTTACTTTTGGTTCTTCAGGTTGGTAACCTTCTGGTGGGTTATTGATTGTTGTTGCTAATGGAACAGCAATAATAAGAATCGCAACACCAAGAACTAAGAAACTTGTTTGAATACCATACATTGAAATTAATGCTGAAGTAACAGGCGCTAAGTAAATAGCAGCAAGGCCAAAACCAGCAGCGATTAAGCCATTAACCATGCCTTTCTTAGAAGGATGGAACCACTTCATAGCAGAAGGCGCAAGACAAGCGTAACCAAAACCAATACCAGCACCAGTCATCACACCAAACGTTAAGTTAAGCATAAAAACAGTGTCAGCAAAACTTGATGCGATCATACCTAGGCCAACTAAGATTGTACCGAAGATCAAAATTAAGCGTGGGCCCATGCGATCTTGAAGAATACCAGCAACAAGAAGACAGATAGAAAAAGTGATTGTTGCAGTTGCATAAGGTTGAGAGGCTTGTGATGCCGTCCAGCCCATATCAGTAACAAGAGCCTTGTTAAATACGCTCCATGCGTAAAGAATTCCCAAACATAGGTTAATACAGAAGCCTGCAAGCAGGATACGCATTGCTTTATCGATATTTTTCATCGCAATCTCAGTGAGTTGAAAGTTTATTACAGTTTAATGTATGTTTTTTTGATTGTACTCATATAAACATGACTTACATCACGTTAATGAGCGCGGAGTTTATCAGCACTTTGTGTTTATTGGAATAGTTTGTATGAAAATTACACCATGTTTTTTCAATCTAATATTCCATATTTGACACTATCAAAATAATGACGCGATCGGCATTAAATTGTCAGGTTTATGTAAATTTATGATCTAACATCTATTTTTACAATTAATTGCTTGATAATATCCGCCGCGTTAAAACATAACCAATAATATGAGAAAATATGAACTTCAAAAAAATTAAAATCGCAGTGGCAGTTACTCTAGGCATCACAACACTTACAGGTTGTATGGGTCAAATGGGTGTATCAAAACTTGTTGCATTTGGTAACTTAAAAGCAGTAGATAACCGTTATGGTCGTGCTGGGCTTTATATCCTATTAGCGCCTGTATATGGTGTTGCTGCATTTGCCGATCTATTTGTATTTAACTCAATTGAATTTTGGACTGGTAAAAACATCATTACAGGTAAAAGCCCAGCAGTAGTAGATACCAATGTTGGTGGTGCTGTTTTTAAAGTAAATGATAAAATTGATTCATCAATGACCAAAGCACCAATTGCGCCACTTCAAGTAAATAACAATGTGAAAAATGCTTCGTTTAATCAAATCGATGAAAACACATTAGAGATGCACGTTGCACTACTAGATGGTACTCAACAAGTGCTGCGTGGTGAGAAGACAGATGATAGCGTTGCATTTTACTTAGATGGAAACTACATCACAACAGTACAAGTTGAAGAGTTAGAAAACTATGTAGCGGCTTCTCAAGCATAATATAGCTTCTATTCTTTCATGATAAAAAGCACTCAAGTGATTGAGTGCTTTTTTTTGCTTTACTTCAAAAAAATTCATTTACTTCTATTTTTATTTTAACGTTTAATTTAACCATTAAGTAACAAATTGCGCTTCATATATAAGACTATATTACTGCAGTTCAGCATTTACTCTTTAAAGGCTAAATCCTAATGAGATCACGCAACAATTACGCAACAACCTCTATTTTTCCCTTAGTTGAATTTCCAATAAAAAGCGATAAAATACTACGTAAACAAAGATTTCAAAATTGAAGGGATGCTCTCAATTTATCTTCGAGGTGTTTATGAAACTATTATTTATCTTCTTACTCTCTACTATAGGCGGTGTTGCTGCTGCTGAGCATTTTCATTCATTTATCCTAGGCTTAAGTATTGCGACACTTGCGGTTGGCACTTGTCACTGGTTTGCATTTAGAACCACAAAATACCCACAACTGGCTTTAGTACTGTTACTGCTTGGTCTATTTTCAAAAATGGCGGTAACTATCGTAGGAGTTATGATGGCTGTGGATGCAGAATTAATTACTTCGCCATTTATTTTTGCTGTTTCTTATCTATTCTTTTCAATCGTAGCAACATACCTATGGTTTAAAATTAAAGATCGTAAAATCTCGCAACAATTATTAAATAGACATTCTGGTACGGTTTAACTAAATCCTCTGCTAGTCATTGAAAAGAAGGAGCTTAGGCTCCTTTTTTGTTTTTGAATTATGCTATACCGTATCTATAATAATCATTCCTTGATATAGTAATGATAGTTTTATTAAAAAAAAGGGTTTATAGATGGCGATTTCCATCTTAATTTGCGATGATTCAGCACTTGCTCGTAAACAATTAGCACGAGTGATACCTTCTTCATGGGGAGCAAATATTGAATTTGCTCAACACGGTTGGGATGCCATTGCTAAGCTTGAAGCTCAGTCATACGATCTTTTATTTCTTGACCTTACCATGCCTGAGTTGGATGGCTATGGGACATTAGAAGAAATGAGAGCACGCAGGATAACAACTCAAGTTGTTGTTGTTTCAGGTGATATTCAACCAAAGGCGCAACAAAAAGTAGCAGAACTTGGTGCTAAAGCATTTATAAAAAAACCTGTTGATAAGCCTACATTAATTTCCACACTAGGTTCAATTAGCATTAAACCTGAAGTTCAAGCGACGTATTCGCCACAACCAGTAACGTCTATTCAACTTCGTCGCCGTGATATATATTTAGAAGTCGCTAATGTTGCAATTGGCCGAGCAGCTGATTCTTTGGCTCGTCATTTCGATGTTTTTGTTCATATGCCTTTGCCAAACGTGAATTTATTTGAGATGAGCGAACTTCAGATGACACTTCGTCATTTAGCCAGTAATGAAAATATGTCAGGAGTATGTCAAGGATTTAGTGGTGAAGGGATTGCAGGAGAAGCCTTGGTACTGTTAAGCGATTCAAGCGTAACAGATCTAACTAAATTAATGGATTACCCCGAAGTAACAGAGAATAGCTTAGAACTAGAGTTATTGATGGATGTGTCTAATATTTTAGTAGGGGCATTCTTAAAAGGAATTGGTGAGCAAGCAGAGGTTAGATTCTTTCAAAGCGCCCCAGTTCTTCTTGGTCAACATGTTTCGGTGAACAGTGTTATTGAATCAACCAAAGGGTCGTTCAATCGTATTATGGCATTTGAGGTAAGTTACAGTATTGATAATACAAACATTAAGTGCGATTTACTTTTAATGATTGTCGATGAGTCATTACCTATATTAGATAATAAACTAGCTTACTTACTGGATGATGAATAATGAATGGTATTCCTGCTGAGTTTGAACAATTTCACTGGATGGTTGACATGGTACAAAATGTTGACCTTGGCTTAATCGTAGTTGATAAAGAATTCAATGTTCATCTTTGGAATGGCTTTATGACACACCATAGTGGCAAACAAGCCCATGATGTAATGGGAAAGTCATTATTTGAAATATTCCCAGAGATAGATAGCTCTTGGTTTAAAGCAAAGTCAAAGCCAGTTTTTGAACTGGGTACACGAAGTTTTGTTATTTGGCGACAAAGGCCTTATTTATTTCACTGTCGTAATGTTCGACCGATAACTCAACAAAGTCACTTTATGTATCAGAATGTCACATTAAACCCAATGCGAAGTACAACAGGGGAGATTAAATCTATGTTTCTTGCTGTTGAAGATGTTACCGCAGAGGCATTGGCTGAAACACTAAACAAATAAATGAAAATGTGATAAATAAGACAAAAAAATGGAGACACGATAGTCTCCATTTTATTTAAACTTATTTATTTGCTTTCTTATCCGCTTCTGTCAGCTCACGGATCTTACGGCTGATATCACGACGTGATTTAGAGATCTCAGCACTTTTGATGATGTGATCATCAACACGATCTTCATAATCAGCTTTCATATTTTGAACAACTGCAATGATTTCGTCTGTAGACATTGTAGGGTGAATATAATCCAGCATATTTTCTAAAAGAGTCACACGCTTTTGGTTATCACGAATTTTCTTTTGGTTATCTTGTAGCTCACGCTTTAGTTTATTTTTACGACGTGCTTGGTTGATGATTTCAAAAACGTTATTCATTTTTATTTCCTATAATATGTAATAGCCACTTTCTTGATTAAATCATAAATGCAACATTGAAAACAATAACAAGATCAATACAGTGCTAAAAAAAACAGTTAACCGATAAATTAAACCGCTTTTTTCTCTTCAATGTCTGCTGTTTCATTTTTAGAGATAAGAGTTACTTTTTCTGACTCAACAACTTCACGGTTTTCACCAATAAGTAAGCCACCTTTTTCAATAGTCAAATGCTGAGTTTGCATTGTGCCTTTGAACTTTCCTTTTGGCTGGATACTTACTTCACCACCTTGGCAAGTACCTTCAACTAGACCATTAATAAGTACTAATCCAGCGTTTATGTCACCTTGAACTCTACCAGTCGGCGTTACAATTACTTCCGCTTCTGTAAAGATATTCCCACTAACAAAGCCGTCAATTTGAATGCTTTGATCTGATTCAATATTACCTGTTACACGACAGCCTTTGGCAATAATAGATAATGATGCTGCGGTAGACCGACTACTAAAAAGGCCCATACAGGTTTCTCCAATTGATATTAAACTAACGAAAGAATATTATCATGGATAGAAGACTGAGGGATCACTAATTACATTATCAACATCAGTATTTAGTAATATAGCTCACATTTTTATTGTGTATAGTATCGATTATAGTAAAAGGATTACAAATAATGAGAACAATAACCCAAACAGAAATCCGCATTATTGGTTGTTTAATTGAAAAAGAAATCACAACGCCAGAACACTATCCACTAACACTCAATTCATTAACCACGGCATGTAACCAAAAGAGCAACCGTGACCCTGTCACATCGATGAGTGAATCTGATGTTTTAGATGCATTAAATACATTAATTAACGATCGTATCGTGACTGATGAAACTCGTGGTAACTCAAGAGTGGCAAAGTATCAACATCGATTTTGTAATACAGAGTTTGGTAGCCTTAAACTGTCAAAACAAGAAATTGCCATATTATGCGTTTTGTTTCTGCGTGGGCCACAAACACCTGGCGAGCTAAGAACTCGTACCCAACGTTTATGCGAATTTGAAAATGTAGCACAAGTAGAAGCCGTATTAAATAAATTAGCGGCAGATGAGAACGCCCCTAAAGTTGTTAAATTATCGAAAGAACCAGGAAAGCGCGAAGCTCGATATGGACATTTGTTCTGTGGCGATATTAGTGACACCGTCACTATAGAGCAGAGTCAAAATACTCACACACACAGCTCAGAAGAGAATAAGCGTATTGAACAGCTAGAAACTGAAGTATCCCAATTACGCACCGAACTTGATGAGTTAAAACAATTAGTAAACGACGTTCTCTCATAATTGCATGACAGAAATTAAATCTAATTGGACACTCTATCTAATAAGAACGCAAACAAATAGTTTGTATTGTGGTATTACTAATAATTTATCTCGGCGCTTTGAAATGCACAAAGCAGGAAAGGGCGCTAAGTACTTACGCGGAAAAGGACCTTTAACATTAGTATGGTCGCACAATGTTGAATCAAAATCCCAAGCGTTAAAGTACGAATACCGCATAAAAAAAATGACCAAAGCCTCAAAAGAAGCCTTGGTCAATAATTTAGTTGCGTTACCTGCTATAGATTAATATTGGATTAATCGTAAATAGTAGGGATTGGTTGACGTTTATGCTGAGACAGTTGATAAATTTTTATTAATTTAGCTTCTGCTTCAGCATCTATTTTTTTCCCTTCTAAGAAGTCATCAATCTCGTCATAAGTTACAGAAAGGGCATCTTCATCCGCTTTTTGTGGTGCGAGTTCTTCAAGATCTGCTGTGGGTACTTTTTTAACTAACTGCTCAGGTGCGCCTAGTGTTTCAGCTATTCTTCTCACTTGGCGTTTATTTAAACCAAATAATGGGGCTAGATCGCAAGCGCCGTCGCCAAACTTCGTATAAAAACCAGTAATATTCTCTGCCGAATGGTCAGTACCTAAAACTAATCCACCAACATAACCAGCAACTTCATACTGTGCAATCATGCGTGCACGCGCTTTTACATTGCCCTTAACAAAATCAATTTTTGCAGAGTCAGAAGGCAGTAAACCTGTATGCTCAAGGCCAATGTGAGACGCCTTATGCAAACCATCAACACCTTCTTTAATGTTAATGCTAATAGAATGAGAAGGCTGAATAAAAGACAAGGCCATCTGTGCTTCATCTTCATCTTTTTGGATTCCATACGGCAAACGAACTGCAATAAATTGATACTTTTTAGTATCATATTCATCATTCAGCTCATTAATAGCAATCTGAGCTAATCGCCCACATGTTGTTGAATCAACACCACCGCTAATACCAAGGATTAAAGAGGTACAGTGAGCCTTGAGTAAGGTAGCCTTAATAAAATTGACGCGTGTTTTAATTTCATTAACCGGATCAATTGATGGTTTAACTTTCATTTCTTCAACAATCAGTTGTTGCATTCTCATTCCTTTACTCTATTGAGACAGTTGGCAGTTAATTTGATAATCATACTGAATTTACACAATTAATAACAGCCTAATAGTGTTATAGGATAGCCATCGACAAAATTTTCACTTATGCTAACTAATAATGCCGTTAATAAGAGAAAAGTCATGAACATTGCTGTATTTGGTAGCGCATTTAACCCACCATCACTAGGCCACAAAAGTGTCATTGAGCGTTTAACTCACTATGATAAAGTGTTATTAGTTCCTAGCATTTCACATGCCTGGGGGAAAAAAATGCTTTCTTATGAAGACAGAATAGAGATGGTCTCTGCTTTTATTAACGACTTACCCCTTAACAATGTTGAAATATCGCTGATTGAAAAAGAACTGTATGTTCCAGAGCAAAGCGTGACTACCTTTTCTTTATTAAAAAAACTTCAAGAATTGAATAAAGAGGCCGATATAACCTTTATCATCGGACCAGACAACTTACTTAAGTTTGACAAGTTTTCAAAAGCCGATGAGATAGTAAAACGCTGGAATGTAATGGCTTGCCCTGAAACACTTCCTGTCAGAAGTACCGATATACGAAACGCAATAAAAAAAGGTGAGGACATTACTCACTTAACAACACAAGGTGTCCAACTTTACATAAAGGCACACCATTTATACGAGTAGTCACGATGAAGAAACAAGTCGCTATAATCAGTTTATTAACAACAACTATGTCCATGGATTTAATTGCCAAGGATAACTCGACTTGTCTACAAGAAAGCTATGATAACTACTCTCGTCAAATTTATTCATCCAACTCAAAGTGTCTTATTCCTTTATTTGAGGTGAATCAGTTTATTTATCAGTTAACAGAAATAACAGAAAACATAAAATCAGACGTTATGGAAGAAGGATTTTGGGATAAATGGGCTTACAGCACAGGGGATGATCCTTTACTAACCGGCTACCTTAGTGATAGTGCGGTAGGATTTACTGTATGGCAACCTGAAGAGTATTATGATAAAAAAATTGAAGAGTTTGATTCTTATGGTGAATGGTTGGAAAGCCACGGCCTACAGTTAAGCTTGGCCTTTGGTGGGGAAGAAAAGGGCAAGAATACCCGTTTTCGAATTGATTACCGTTGGCATGATCGCGCTGATGATCAATTGTTCATGCAACTAGAAATCCCATTCCAATAAAACCAAGCTAGGTTCGTATAATGCATTAATCCAATAAAGTGTAAGCTTGCTCTAGTAATTCCGTATTTCCTGAAAAATAGCGCTCTGCAATCATACTATTCTTAGCACCTGATTTACGCATTTTATCCGCTTCTCTTACTTTCAATGTCATCATCATATCAGGAGAAACCTGACTATGCTTTATCTCTTTATTTTCAGATAATTGAGATAAGTAAGTATTGATATGCTGTGATTCTGGAGATAAATCCGTATGAGGTGACGCTTCTAATAACTCATCTTGCATTACGTATAATAAATGCTGTTTGGCATTTTCAGTCATCGCTATTGCTTGAAGTTTACCAAAACCCGCAGAAAGTAGAGGTGTTGAGGTGATATAGCCACCTTGAGTAGGTAGCGCTTCACGTGTGCGAATTGAGAACATTAATGTAGATAATGTAGAGTTAGGAACAATCGTCATTGATGATAGAGCATCAAAAGGTATCCAAAACAATTCACCAGGCAACACTAGATATTCCCATTTACCAAGGCGAATAAGTACGGCTCCAGTTTGCACGGAAATCAACTCATAATGATTCTTCTTTTTTCTTGCCGTATAAAGAAGGTGTGAATGTGTTCCTGACTGAAACGTAATTGCGTTTTTCATAGCTACCTCTGATTTGAAGCCCGTAACTCTACTGGTTTTTATCTAAAAATCAACGGATTCTCATCAATTACGGCGATATTTAATGACCAATGGTACGACCTCTTTAATTGATCACGTACAACTGGAATAAAATCAAGTAGAATACGCGCTACTTCCTTTTTTGGTAACCAGAAGTCCAAACATGACCACACAAGATATCTATCAAGAAATTCGCCCTTACAATGATGATGAAGTTCCTGCCGCTATTGAGCGATTAATTTCTGATGATGAATTCATTACAGCGATTCTGCACTATAAGTTTCCGTCTGCTTCTAAGTTTTTATTTTGGTTATTAGCACCGTTACTGCGTTGCAAACTACGTAAATCACTGTCTAAAATAACAACAGTAGAAGACGTTCAGTTAAATGTAGCAACTTACTTAAATAAAACGGTCAAAAAAACCACCGATGGCATTACGTACTCTGGATTAGATAAATTAGACCCAAAACAAGCGTATTTGTTTGTGTCTAATCATCGTGATATCGCCATGGACCCAGCTTTGATGAATTGGGTGCTATATAATAACCATATGCAAACCGTAAGAATTGCCATTGGTGATAACTTATTAAAGAAAGCGTGCAGTACTGAGCTGATGAAGCTTAACAAAAGTTTTATTGTTAAACGTTCAGCAAAAGCACCACGTCAAATGCTAAAAGCGTTGGGTGAACTATCTTCATATATCAAGCACTCTTTGGAAACCAATAACTCTATTTGGATTGCTCAAAAAGAAGGGCGAGCAAAAGACGGTAACGATTTTACTGATCCTGCGATTTTAAAAATGTTTCATGTAGAAGGGCGTAAGCGCAAAGAAGCTTTTTCTGATTATATGAATGATTTGAAAATTGTTCCTGTTTCTATCTCTTATGAAAATGACCCGTTAGATATTCAAAAAGCCAAAGAATTAAATGCAGTGGCTACCTTCGGCTCTTACGAAAAAGGGGAGTTTGAAGATATTGATAGCATCATCAAAGGGATTATCGGTAATAAGAAACGCATACACATCCACTTTGGTGACGTTGTCACTTCAGCGCCAGAAACGGCTGATGAACTGGCAGCAGCCATGGACAAAGAAATTACCCAAGGCTATCGTTTATTCCCAATGAATTACGCCGCTGCTAATAGTGAATCAGAAGAAGTCACTTCTGAAGTTAAACGTGAACTAGAAGAAAAATTGTCACACTTAACAGCAGAAGAGCAACCATTTCTACGTGCGCTTTACGCAAATCCAGTTAAAAACGCAGGATAAGTAAGGGATTCAATTAAAAAGCTTTTTATCCCAATGAGGAGGATTACCCACTTGTTGGGATAAAAAGTCAATAAAGGTACGCACTTTTGGTGGCAAATGTTGGCGTCGAGGATAAACAGCGTAAATAGGTAGCTCCATATCTGCTTGCCACTCCTTTAATATTTGAATCAAACTGCCATTTTCAAATTCATCTTCAAGTAAATAGCTTGCTAAATACGCAATGCCAGCACCTGCTTTGGTTGCATCTAAAATAGCAGAAGCGTTATCTATTTTAAAAATACTTTGTACTTTAACCACTTGATGAACACCATCACGAGTAAATTCCCACTCATTAAAGCGTCGTTCATTACTATGATAGGTGATGCATTTATGCTGTGCTAATTCAGCTGGACGCAATGGCAAGCCATTCTCTTTAATGTAGCTTGGAGAAGCGGCAACAATAAAGCGACAATCTGCAATTTTCCTCGCCACCATGCCTTCAGGAATATCATCATGAATTGCTATCCAACAATCTAAACCGTCTTCAAGTAATTTAGGTTTATGATCAAATAAACTAACCTCCAATTCAACATCTGGAAAATGAGCTTGGAATTCAGCTAATGCATGAATAATGTGGCTATTACCAAAAGACTGAGCGATACCAACTTTAAATACACCAGAAATACGCCCATGATGAGCATCTAATAGGGCATCAGCTTCATAAGCAGTATCTACCAGCTTTTGACAATACTCAGCATATTGATGACCGAGCTCTGTAATAGAGACCGAGCGGTTATTACGTTGAACGAGTTGGCAATCTAAACGTGTTTCTAGCGCTTTAATTTGTTTAGATACATGCGACTTAGAAATACCCAGTTTTTCAGCAGCACGAGTAAAATTTAGCTCATTTGCTACCATCGCAAAGATTACCATTTGATGTAGATTATCTAACATTATTAAGCCTAGAGAAGAAATATCTGGCTATTGTAATACTACTTAAAAATATAACCATCTACTTTTATGCTTTCAGGAAAAACCGTAATAGGTCTGCCACCCAAATAAATATTACCATTAACCACGAGGTCATCAGGAAGTGACGTAATTTGTGAGTGACCAAGGAATAGGTTGCCTTTCACTACAAGTTGTTTTGGTAATGTTTTTAATGGTGTTCGTATTACACTTAGATCGCCGTTTACTTTTAAACGCGGAGGGAGTTCAGTGAGTCCTGACCCTGCAAAATTAATAAAGCCTGCGACTTTAATGCCTCTGGTATAGCGTTTAAGTTGAGTGGTTCCAGCTAAATTCAAGTAGCCCTTTACTTGAGTGCCTTTAGGAAAGTTTTTAATTACGGTATTTGCTAAGTTTAGATCACCATTAACTACCAAACCTTTAGGCAGTTTTTTTATTTTACTATTCGCAAGGTTCACATCACCTTTAAGCTCTAAATTATCAGGGAGTTCAGTGTAATTAGTATTACGTAAGCTGATATTTCCATAGCTATCTATATGATTAATGAGTCGATGTTTATTTAACATTTCAGCAGAAGTTGAAAAGGGGACCAAGGCTGTAAAGATAAGAGCAAAAAGAGTAATAATAGTTTTAGGCATAGATAAATAACTTTGTAGTAATGGCTTGACACTGTATCGACCACATCGTAAATAAGTTTAATTTAGAACAGTGATATGAGTCCTGTTTTTACGTTTTTATTATGAAAACACATTTGATATAGTGAAATTCGGTATCTAAGTGCCGAAGTAAAAAATTTAATTAAAGGTAAGGAGACGTAATGTCTAAAGCGACTGGTACTGTAAAATGGTTTAACGAAGAGAAAGGTTTTGGTTTTATCGCTCAAGAGAACGGACCTGATGTGTTCGCTCATTTCAGTGCAATTCAATCAGACGGTTTCAAAACGTTGAAAGAAGGCCAAGCAGTAACTTTTGATGTTGAGCAAGGCCCTAAAGGCCCTCAAGCAAGCAATATCCAACCTGCTTAGTACCAAGATATTAATAAAAAGGCTCTCAATGTGAGGGCCTTTTTTCTTTATTATCTACAATATAATCGATTATTTTCTAAGAGAGCGAGTCTTTAGTTCGTAAATCAGTTTTTCTGCACTACAAGAGAATTTCAAGCGAGCGTGAAGTTCTTTCTCATCGTTAGTCAGTTCAATATTGTACTCAACTTCATCACATACTTCTTTTGCTAAAGATAAGTAATTAGCAAATTCCGCTTCTAATTGCGCTTTATTGTTAGCGAAGATGCTTACTTCTGCAACATCATCACCTTCTTTAATCACAAAGCCCATCTCAGCACTACATCCACAAGCATCGCATGGTACATTTTGTTCTACTTCAGTAGTCATTATTTTATCTCCACAATAAATATACAGACGTTATACTATGTTTCCATGGCTAAGAAAACCCTCTCGGAAAATGAACATAAAGAAGAAACACAAAGATAACAATCGCATATCATTTATGTATCAGTATCGACACTTGAGACGAAAATCCCAAAAAATGAACCTTTATGACAATTCTTTGTCAGAATTAGGCGTAAAATATTGTATTTCCATACTGTATAACGCAGAATGCCGTTAAGTCACATTTAAACAGCAACTGACATTTCGTTAAAATCGCGATTCTTAATTTTGAGAGTGCTGTGACGGCCAGAGTGCTATACTACGTTTATCGTGTGAAATATCATAAAAATATTATACAAATGGAGTTGAATCTTATAAATTAACCTAATGTTAATTTCGTTAATTTTTACGATTGATTTCTTAATGGACTAACCACATTAGAAGAGTTTTATTATGCCAAAAAGAAGTAAAGAAGATACTGAAATCACCATCCAGAAAATTATGGATGCGGTTATTGATCAACTATTACGCTTAGGCTATGACAAGATGTCATATACGACACTAAGCCAACAAACTGGTGTGTCAAGAACAGGGATCAGTCATCACTTTCCAAAGAAAACTGATTTTACAGCTGCATTAGACGGCCGTATTTTCCGCTTATTTGCAGAACGTTTAGAAATGCAAGGTGATAAGCAAGCATTTATCGATAGCTGGATTTCATCTTTAGAAGACGAGCAATTCCGAGCTATCTTACGTCTTTTATTCCACCATATCGTTACTTCTGCAAATGCACACGAATTTGCTCGCAATGGTATCGATCGTTTATATGGCATGGTTGAAGACTTATACGGTGAAGAAAGCCGTAAAGATCTAGAATGGCTTATTGGCCTATCTTTGATCCGCATGACAAAATAAAATTATCTACTATAATTAAAAGCTTACCCGCAACGGTAAGCTTTTTTTTTGCACATGGAACCAGTTAGAGTATATACTCTAGATTACTGGAGGGGTTATGCTTAAAATTTCACGACTATCTGTATTATTAACAACGCTGCTTTCTTTGTCTGTTTCTGCTAAGTCAGTAGATTTTGATAGCGCATGGAAAAATGTACTCAACAATCATAACGGTATTGCTGCAGAGCGCGCGAATGTTCAGCGTCAGGAATCGTTGGCCTCAGGCACTTCTGACCTTAATCTTCCGTCTATTACCTTAAGTGCTAACTATACTTATTTAGATGATGATGTAACGGTTTCAGCTGAACAAGTAGCGAATAGTGCAGGAATTGCATTCCCTGCTTTTTTCCCTAATCTTACTTCAACGTTAAGTGAACGTGATATTTTTACTAGCTCTATTCGTGCGATTTGGCCTATCTTCACTGGTGGCCGTATCTCTGCCGCAGAAAGTGCAGCGGAAGGAAAAACAGACGAAGCACGCAGTCAGCTAAAAATGAAACAACAAGCCTCTTATGAAGATTTAGCTAAGTACTATTTTAGTGTCGTTCTCGCTAATGAAGTCGTTAAAACCTATAGTGAAGTAGAACAAGGCTTAGCAAAACACAGAGATAATGCGGTTAAACTCCAACAACAGGGTCAAATTGCTAAAGTAGAGCGCCTACAAGCTGATGCGGCATACGACAAAGCAAAAGTAGACCTTCGTAAAGCTCAACAAAATTCAGATATTGCCAGTGCTGCATTAAGAAGCATGTTGCAAATGAATGAAAACATCACGCCAGAAACACCGTTGTTTATCAATCAAAAATTACCGGAAATGACCGCTTTTATTGATAATACATTAGCCACTTACCCAGGTTTAGACCTTTTAGATGCCAAAGAAAAGCAGGCGAGCAGTTTAATAAAAGCGGAGAAAGGCAGTTATTACCCTGAAGTTTATTTATATGGTAACTATAATCTGTATGAAGGTGACAGCTTATCTGCTGAAATTGCACCAGATTGGATGGTCGGTGTCGGTGTTAATGTGCCACTACTGGATAATAAAGGACGTTCAGAAAAAGTTGCAGCGGCGCATAGTGCTGTTCAACAAGTACAGTACCTTAAAAAACAAGCGAAAGAAGATCTTTCATTATTGGTTGAAAAAACATACCGAGAAGCATTACAAGCGATCGATGAATATTATGGTTTAGCATCAAGTATCGCGCTTGCACAAGAAAACATATTACTCAGAGAAAAAGGGTTTAAACAAGGTCTATCGACGTCACTTGATGTGGTGGATGCTGAGTTATATTTGGCAAGCATTAAGACGCAACGTTCATTAGCATCATTTAATTATATGATTTCATTAGTTAAATTACTTGCTTTAAGCGATAAAACAGACACATTTGTACAATATCAACTTCAAGCAAGAGAAGGAAAATAACATGAGTCAATTAAAGAAAATCATCGGTTCTCTTGCCGTTGTAGGTGTAGTTAGTTGGGTTGGTTACAGTTTTTGGGCAGCTTATCAGCCTCGACCTGAATTACTGCAAGGTCAAATTGAAGCCGAGCAATACAATATTTCCTCTAAAGTCCCTGGTCGAATCGAGAATTTATACGTAAAAAAAGGTGACATGATAGAGAAAGGCCAAGCTATTTTCTCCTTATACAGCCCAGAAATAGATGCGAAGCTAGCGCAAGCAAAAGCAGGTGAAGCTGCAGCAAGCGCTCTGGCAGAAGAAGCAGAACAAGGAGCAAGAACTCAACAAGTTGCAGCAGCGAAAGATCAATGGCAAAAAGCAAAAGCGGCCAATAAACTGCTAGAAAAAACTTATACTCGTGTTAATAACCTCTATAACGATGGTGTCGTATCAGAGCAGAAAAAAGATGAGACTTACACTCAATGGCAAGCGGCAAAATACACCGAAAGTGCAGCTTACCAAATGTACCAAATGGCCAAAGAGGGCGCTCGAACAGAAACAAAACGAGCAGCCAACGAAAAAGTAAAAATGGCAATGGGTTCAGTCGCAGAAGTAGAGGCTTATGTAGCAGACACTAAGATTAACAGTTGGTATACAGGAGAGGTAACTCAAGTTTTACTCAATGAAGGTGAAATTGCACCTCAAGGCTTTCCTGTTGTTAGTGTTATAGACATTAAACAAGCATGGGCCGTTTTCCATGTTCGTGAGGATAAGCTTAAAAACTATAAAAAAGATCAACAGATTGACGTCTATCTTCCAGCACTGGATCAAACGGTTCCATTTAAGATCACGCATATTGCTGTTATGGGAGATTATGCAACCTGGCGAGCAACCGATAATAGCCAAGGGTTTGATTTAAAAACCTTTGAAATTGAAGCGCATCCAACTGCTGACATTCCAAATCTACGAGTTGGTATGAGTGCTATAGTTAAATTAGATTAAGCGTGATTTATGAAAGCATTTTGGCGTTCTTATTATTCTAATCCATGGCTAATTGCGGTTACTTTTGCTCTTCCATTAGTGCTGTCATTAGTGATTTGGTGGATATTTTCATCCTCTGTGGTGCGTGAATTACCTCTCGATGTGGTGGACCTTGATCAATCCAGTTTATCTAGGATGATCATACGCGATTACGACGCAACCCCAACGCTTGCCGTCCGTACGATCCAACCGAATGTTACTATTGCCAATCGCGCATTAAAAGAAGGGGATAACTATGGTTATATTGTTATCCCTCATGATTTTGAGCGTAATGTCATGCTGGGGAAGAGCCCTCAAATTTCAGGCTTTTATAATGGACAGTTTATCTTAATCGCAAAGCAAATTAATTCTGCTTTGATGCAAACAGACATGACGATCCAAGCAAAACTGGCAACAATAAAGGCGCTGAGTACAAAGCAATCAACATGGACTCAAGCAATTAACTCTGCAGTGCCTATTAAAGTTCAAGTGACGGCTCTATTTAACATTGGTAGCAATTATAATCAATTCTTAGTCTCCGCAATTCTTCCTGCAATATGGCAAATGGCGATTATTGTTGGGATGATTTGGGCGATGAAAAACGAATCGGTTCGCAATAATAACAATGATTTACGTGAATGGTTTGATAGCCAAACACCTCAAAACATTCTTTCATTTGTTGGCGTTTATTTCTTGATTGGAATGACTTTGGGTTGTGTACTTTTCTATTTCTTGTTCGGGGTATTACGATTTCCTTTTGATGCGAGTATTTTAAGTTTTCTCATTACAATGGGAGCAATGACACTGGCTTGTATTAGTATTGGCATTGCTATTGGGTATGGTACTAATAATATTGTCAAAGCAATGAGTATCTCAGGCGCTTACACGGCACCCAGTTTTGCATTTTTAGGTGTTACTTTTCCAGTATCAGACATGAACAACGTCGCTGTTTTTTGGCACTCAATTCTACCTGCAAGTCATTTTGTTCGCTCACAAATAGAACAAGCAAACTATGGGTATGGACTTGTTTCAAGTTTCTCGCATGTCGGTATTTTACTGTTATTTACCTTGCCGCTTCTTTTACTTATTTCACGATTAAGGAAGTAATCATGTCTTTTCTCTCGATATTAAAAAATGAAGCGAAAGGGATCTTTACTAATAGCACGATCGTACTTGCGATGATCGGTGGTGTACTTTTCTATGCATTTCTTTACCCGTTGCCTTATTTGAATCAAAGTCCAGAAGAGCAGAAGATCACGGTTGTTGATTTAGATAAATCAGAACTTAGCCAAAAATTTATTTTAATGGCGAATGCATCACAGCAGCTAAACGTCGTAGAGCAAGCAGAGAGTATTGAGCAAGCAAAACAGCAGTTTTTAAATAATACGGTTAGCGGCTTTTTAGTTATCCCATATGATTTCTCAGACAAATTGCAGTTAGGCCAAGCACCAACAGTTGCTTATGCTGGTGATGCTTCGTACTTTTTAGTTTATGGGACCATAATCGAAGGGTTAATGAAAGTGGGGGGAACATTATCTGCTGAATATCGAGTTGCTCATATGGCTATTGATGGCACTCCAATTACTACTGCAATAAATACCTTTCAACCTTTTAAATCTAATTATACTCCTGTATTTAACCGAAATATGGGATATGTAGAATATGTGGTCCCAGCCGTATTTGTATTGATTCTACAGCAAACGTTATTAATGGCTGTTGGCGTAAGACAGAAAGCAGCAACGGCAAGCGAGAATTCATCGCTACAGTTAATCGCTCGTTTTTCACTATTTTTAATCAGCGAATTAATACTCGCGAGCTTTTATTTTGGTTTTGTATTTGACCATTATCATATCAGCCGTTTTTCTAACGTATTGGACTTATTGATCATAATGGTGCCATTTATTGCATCGGTTATCTTGCTTGGCATGCTACTGGCGCGATGGTTTCCTACCCCCGAAAGTATTTTATTAGTCGTGCTATTTAGTTCGATGCCGATTGTATTTAGTGCCGGATTTATCTGGCCGACTGAACTTATTCCAAATGCATTAACTGATATTATGCACTTATTGCCAAGTGGGTTTGCTATTGATGGCTTTCTTAAACTCAATCAGATGGGCGCAGGCTTACACAGTGTTCTTTTAAATATATCAGGGCTTTACGGTTTATGCTTACTGTATGGGTTGGGTCTTTTTATCAGTAAGCAAAAGTAACTCTTAAAAGTGATACTGAGTAACAACATAGTTTCATTATTAGTTGAAGTGTCTCGATTTCATTTTTACTAAGCAAGTAAGCATATTCGAAGTTTGATAAATTATCCCTAGGTTGGACTAGGGATACTTATAATGAAAAAACACATACTTGGAATGATTATAGCAACGGGCTTTTTAATGGGATGTCAAAGTACTAGCGATGATTCAACATCAAGTATTATTGACACTCCTACCGTTGAAAGCTTTGTTAATTATCATAATGACGAATTAGCACAGTTTGTTACCAGTGATATCGGCAGTATTGCAAAAACAAACGATGAAATTATTCTATTACTTAATGGTGACAAGAGCTTTGACTCTGGAAGTACAGAGGTAAAAGAAGAAAGCAAAACTGTTTTATCTCAATTAGCCAAATTATTAAACGATAAACCAGAATCAGAAGTGTTTATTGCAGGCCATACAGACAGCCGTGGTAGCAAGCAATTTAATATATCATTGTCAAATAAGCGGGCTGATTCGGTACTCGCGTTATTAGCTGAGCAAGGGGTAGACTCCACACGTATAAATACTTATGGTTTTGGTGAGGAAGAACCTATTGCTTCTAATATGAATTCCGATGGACGCAAAAAAAATCGTCGTATAGAAATCCGCATTACTCCAATAATCGAATTGTTTGAAGAGTAGTGATTTCTTTGGTCATTTTATAATTGAGTAAGCAAAACTACCTACATTACTGACACATAAGCTATAATAAGCCTTATTTCAAAAAGGAAAATGAAATGGGGCTTTTTTCACGTCTATTTGGAACATCACCTAAGCAAGAAGCAACGATCGAACCAATTGAATATCAATCCTTCCTAATTTATCCAAACTCAGAACGAGATGGCTCTCAATTTCGTATCGCCGGTACAATAACAAAAGAAATAAAGGGTGAAATTAAAGAGCACCGCTTTATTCGTTCTGATGTAATCTCAAACAAAAGTGATGCTGATGAGCTTATGGTACGTAAATCAAAAATGCTGATCGATCAAATGAATGAGTCAATCTTTAATTAAATGCCTTAGCTTTGATGTAGATTAGATTGAAAAAATATTATCTAATTATAATTATTGTTGTAAATCAACGTCAAAACCGTAATGGTCTGACCTCTGCTTTGTCACTGTAATGTTGTTTTTTTACTGAATTAGGGTGAATATAAGCAGGAATTAATTTAATGTAATAAGATCATGTCATTTTATTACAAAACACTTGAATTTATACCTTATAAAGTAAGTATCAATTCATGCCAATAGTAAAGGAATAACTATGCAAATTGGTGTACCTAGAGAAGTACTCGCGGGCGAAACCCGTGTAGCTGCCACTCCAAAAACGGTAGAGCAGCTATTGAAGCTTGGCTTTACTGTCTCTGTTGAATCTAAAGCCGGTATTTTAGCCAGTTTTGATGACTCTGCATTTGAACAAGCCGGAGCAACTATTGTTTCTGCTGATGATGTGTGGAAATCAGATCTAATCCTTAAAGTTAATGCTCCTCAAGTTAACGCTGAAACAGGTGTTGATGAATTCGATTTAATTCAAGATGGTGCTAGCCTAATCAGTTTTATTTGGCCTGCGCAGAATGAAGAGTTACTTGCAAAATTAGCGACAAAGAACATCAACGTTCTAGCTATGGATTCAGTTCCTCGTATTTCACGAGCTCAGGCGCTTGATGCACTAAGTTCAATGGCGAATATTGCAGGTTACCGTGCAGTAGTAGAAGCTGCGCATGAGTTCGGTCGTTTCTTTACTGGTCAAATTACCGCTGCTGGTAAAGTTCCACCGGCAAAAGTACTTGTTGCTGGTGCAGGTGTCGCTGGTCTTGCCGCTATCGGGGCGGCTGGCAGTCTTGGTGCTATCGTTCGCTCATTCGATGTTCGTCCTGAAGTAAAAGAGCAAGTGCAATCAATGGGCGCTGAATTTCTTGAAGTTGATTTCAAAGAGAACTCAGGTTCAGGTGATGGTTACGCAAAAGAAATGTCTGATGAATTCAACAAAAAAGCGGAAGAGCTATATGCAGCTCAAGCTAAAGATGTTGATATCATCATTACAACAGCACTTATTCCTGGTCGTCCTGCACCTAAGCTTATCACCAAAGAAATGGTTGATAGCATGAAAGCAGGTAGTGTTATCGTTGACTTGGCAGCAGCCAATGGCGGTAACTGTGAATACACAGTAAAAGACGAAGTGTTTGTTACAGAGAATGGTGTAAAGGTTGTCGGTTATACCGATATGGTTGGTCGTCTACCAACTCAATCATCTCAACTGTACGGTACAAACCTAGTAAACCTTCTGAAGCTTTTATGCAAAGAAAAAGACGGCAACATTAACATCGATTTTGAAGACGTTGTTCTTCGCGGTGTAACGGTTGTTAAAGAAGGCGAAGTAACATGGCCAGCGCCGCCAATTCAAGTTTCGGCACAACCTCAAGCGAAAGCAGCACCAAAAGCGAAAATTGAACCAAAGGTTGAAGAACCAATGTCGCCAATTAAAAAGTTTGCGATGATAGGTACCGGTGTTGCTGCTTTTGGTTGGGTAGCCTCGGTTGCTCCTGCTGCATTTTTAGCGCACTTTACCGTATTTGTACTAGCTTGCGTGGTGGGTTACTACGTTGTATGGAACGTAAGTCATTCACTTCATACACCATTAATGTCAGTAACTAATGCCATTTCAGGCATCATCATTGTCGGTGCATTATTGCAAGTGGGACAGGGTAATGGTGTCGTTTCATTTTTAGCATTTATCGCAGTTCTAATCGCTAGTATTAATATATTTGGTGGTTTTGCTGTAACCAAGCGTATGCTTGAAATGTTTCGTAAAGATAAGTAAGGGGTAGAGATAATGTCAGCAGGATTAGTTCAAGCAGCATATATTGTATCTGCCGTTTTATTTATCATGAGTTTAGCCGGTTTGTCTAAACAAGAAACAGCGCGTAGCGGTAACTACTATGGTATTACTGGTATGGCTATCGCATTAATTGCTACCATTTTTGGCCCTGACTCTGCAGGTACTGGATGGATTATCGTCGCTATGGCAATAGGTGCTGTTATTGGCCTTTATTACGCTAAAAAAGTGGAAATGACAGAAATGCCAGAGCTTGTGGCAATTCTTCATAGCTTTGTAGGTATGGCAGCGGTTCTTGTTGGTTACAACAGTTATATCGATCACGGTGTACTTGTTGGTGCAATGCTAACTATTCACCTTGTTGAAGTTTTCTTAGGTGTATTCATTGGTGCGGTAACTTTCACCGGATCTTTAGTTGCGTTTGGTAAATTGCGTGGTGTTATTGATTCATCAGCACTGCAATTACCTCACCGTCATAAGCTTAACCTTTTAGCATTAGTTGCTTCAGTAGGACTTCTTTACTACTTTGTTAGTGTTGAAGGCAGCATGTTTGCCATGATCTTAGTAACCTTAATTGCATTTGCCTTTGGTTATCATCTAGTTGCTTCAATCGGTGGCGCAGATATGCCAGTGGTTGTTTCAATGCTTAACTCATACTCTGGTTGGGCAGCGGCGGCAGCAGGTTTCATGCTATCGAATGATCTTCTGATTGTTACTGGTGCGTTAGTGGGATCATCAGGTGCAATTCTGTCTTACATCATGTGTAAAGCAATGAACCGTTCTTTCATCAGTGTAATTGCTGGTGGTTTCGGTCAAGATGTTGTTGCTTCATCAGGTGACGAAGAGCAGGGCGAGCATCGTGAAACAACAGCTGAAGAAGTAGCAGAAATGCTTAAAGAGTCTAAGTCTGTCGTGATTACTCCAGGATACGGAATGGCTGTTGCTCAGGCTCAATATCCAGTTCATGAAATTACTGAAAAACTTCGCGCTCAAGGTGTTGAAGTTCGCTTTGGTATTCACCCAGTTGCAGGGCGTTTACCAGGCCACATGAACGTTCTTCTTGCTGAAGCAAAAGTGCCTTACGATATCGTTCTTGAAATGGATGAGATCAACGATGACTTATCTGAAACAGATACGGTCCTAGTTATTGGTGCTAACGATACAGTTAACCCTGCAGCAATGGAAGATCCAAACAGTCCAATCGCAGGTATGCCTGTTCTTGAAGTGTGGAACGCGAAAAACGTAATCGTATTTAAACGTTCAATGAATACAGGTTATGCTGGTGTTCAAAACCCACTATTCTTTAAAGAAAACACTGAAATGCTTTTCGGTGATGCTAAAGAAAGTTGTGTTGAGATCAGTAAGCATCTTTAATTAAAATGTGTTTATTAAATAGATTAAAAACCGAGTATTCATTACTCGGTTTTTTTTATCCAAAATAATAGTCAATTCTTAGTCAGAGCTAATCCGAGATCTTATTGATGTAATAACCGTCAAACCATGATTAAAGGATCTAAAATGGATCTCTACTTATTAAAATGTACCTTTGGAAAAGTAGAAAAAGATCATATACTATAGATAAGTGATAAATCAGTTGTAAAATCAATGAGTAGTGACAGCGTAACACTTTTAAGTAATGATATTTCAGTAGGACTAACCATGCCTAAAGTGAGTAGCTTAAATGCAGCTCAGGCATATTTATTATCTTTAAACTCTGAAAATAGCCGATCAACGATGAGATCTAATTTAAATAAGATCGCTCATCTTCTTGGATCTTTTAATTTAAACAATTGTCCGTGGCATCAGATAAACCGTGATTACGTACTTGGTGTCATTGAAGCATTAAAATCTGAAAAATTAGAATCGGCCACCATCAATACCTATATAGCGGCAATCAAAGGTGTAGCTCAAGAACTGTGGTTATCGAAAAAAATAACTACTGAAAACTATCAATTAATAAAGCACATTAAACAAATGAAAGGATCTCGATTAGCTAAAGGTCGGGCCTTATCCAGTAATGAAATCCAATTGTTATTTTCTTCTTGTAATGACCAAACCATAAAAGGTATTCGAGACAGTGCTATTTTAGGTGTGTTATTAGGCTGTGGTTTAAGACGCTCAGAAATTGTGGATTGTTCTATTGGTAGCTTTAATGCAGAAGAAGGGTCATTACGGGTACTTGGTAAGGGCAATAAAGAACGAATGTCTTACTTGCCACAACAATCATTAACATTACTACATTCATGGCTAAATGCTGTCAGCGGGGACAATAGCCGCGCCTTATTTACCCGTATAAGGCGTTTTGATACTGTGACTGATAATAAGCTAACATCACAGGCTATTTTACATATACTAAATGAACGAAGAAAACAGGCTGGGGTGAGTGCATTTTCTCCCCATGATTGCCGAAGAACTTTTGCTTCTATGTTGTTAGATAATGGCGAGGATATTTCGACCGTAAAAGATGCAATGGGGCATGCAAGCATCATTACCACGCAAAAGTACGATAAACGTGGATTTGAACGTTTGAAAAAAGCGAGTGATAACTTAAGTTTTATATGAATAAATAATCACAGTAGTTAGAAATATCTCGGGTTTATACTTTTTATTTTGCATAGTTACCTACATTAATCTACATAAGTATTTGAGCATTCTTGCTTGCTCTAATCGATTTTTCCTACGCAATTATCTGAACAATTACTTATGCAGAATGGTATTAGACATAATGATTAAGATAAATTTAAGACATAAAAAAAGACGCAATTAAGCGTCTTTTTTAGTCTGTCAGATTGTTAAGTAACGAATTACTTTTTACGACAAAACTCAGCGATTACATACATAGATTGACCGCCGTTTGCCTTACCAGAAACTAGACGAGGATCGTCGCCAAGGCTTATGCCACGGATAACTGTACCTTGTTTGATTACTTGGTTAGTGCCTTTAACAGGAAGGTCTTTAGTCACTGTAACGTCATCGCCTTTTTTCAGTTCAACGCCGTTAATGTCACGTGGTTTTTCACCGTCAGAAAGCAGTGCTTTCTCAGCCCATTCTTTAACGTCTTCTTCAACGTACATCATATCTAGAGCATCTTGAGCCCAAGATTCAGAAGCAAGCTTAGTTAGAAGAACATAAGACATAACTTGAACAGTAGGAACTTGGCTCCACATAGAGTCATTAAGACAGCGTAAGTGATTAACATCCATTTTATCAGCGTCTTCGATTTGTGCAGTACAGGTATCACAAATCATTACACAGTTATCAACCGTGATATCTGTTTTAGGCGGAACTGCAAATGGAGCTAGTGAGTTAGTTGAACCACATAGTTCACATTTAGAATCGCAGCGAGTTAAAAGAGTTTTTTCAATGCTCATAAAATAGTGCCTGTTGTTTAGTAATGTTTATATTATGGCAAGTTTATACCATAAGAAAAAGGATTACGGTGAGAATACTGTAATTTTTCTGATTTCTTTTCGTATAAGTATCCTATACGTAAACAATGCTTTTCAAATAGGTGATACATATGAGAAAAATCAGTTAAATATAGCGGTTAATGGTAAGTAATGCTATTCTCATTTATGCTTAAAAAAATGATTTTATGCATATAAATACGCTAATAAATGAATATAGAGTGAAATATACGCATAAAAGGAATCCATTAGCAGCCATCAGTAGCAATTGATATCTCTGGTTCTAAATTAGAGTCAGGCCCAGTTTTTACATATTGATAGAATAATGAACAGTTATTCTCTAATGAGTCATTTAAAGAAAAAATGATAACTGAAGGATAGTCTAAATCAGGGTACATAATAGAATGATCAATAACATACCAATCACCAATTTTACAAGGTTTCAGTTTTTCACAATGCGTAATCGAATTATCTGAACCTTGCCCAAGATCAATTATCTTATTGATGTTAGCTATTTTTAATACAGGGTAGCCTGAAGTTACATCAACTGTTGTCCCTTGTATGTCTACTGAATGATCTCCTATATCTTTGCCTTGGATAATCGAAAGAGCGTGTACTTGTTCTTCCGCTGTTTCTAACGGGCCTTTTAGACCATGAATCTGAGCTATACGGGCGTCTTCTTGAAATGACAACCATTTCGAGTAAGCCGTAACAGCTAATATAGACAAGATAACAATTACCATAACAAGTTCAATTAATGTAAATCCTGAATTTCTTTTCATAATTGCTCCAAATTTGAAATTCCCTTTGTATTTTAGCTGATTAACTGAATATCTATAATCATTTATTTCTATTAATCTAATAGACTAAACCATAAATAGCTAAGAAGCATTGCTATTTTGCGCCACAACATTAGTGCGCATTATGTATATTATGTTAAATAAGATGTAGAGAGATTAAAACTCAATTAGTTAGTTAATTATCCCTGCTTATACTCTCGTCTCTTATGGCTATTTAACGATAATCTTATTTACCATAAAATAGCTAATAATCATTCAATAATACTTCGTATTCATCGTTTGATTATTAGCTTTCAAAGATCCATTAATAATTAGCCACCAGCTAGTTTTACTGTATGACCTTGCTTTGTTAGGAACTCTTTGATTTTCTCACGGTTATCGCCTTGAATTTCAATGTCGCCATCTTTAACAGCGCCACCGCAACCGCATACTTTTTTTAGCTGAGCAGCTAATAATTTAAGTTGCGTGTCTTCCATATCTAAACCAGTAACAACACAAACGCCTTTACCTTTACGGCCTTTGGTTTCACGTTGAATTCGAACAATGCCATCACCTTTTGGGCGCTCTTGTTTTACTTCTTCTTGTTTAATGCGGCCAATATCGGTTGAATATACTAAAGACATAACTAATCTCGTTTTAAAGTGATGATGAATTGTAAATTATTTTTCATGTTTATCCAAAAAGGATTTTATTGCAGCCAATGAACCTTTGGCTAATTTCCCATGATATAAGCAATACCAAGCCTTTTCTTCACCTGTATCGTTCTTGATTTGAAAACCTTTATGCTCTTCGGTACGTGATTTGTCTCTTTTCTCATTTATTGCCGTTTCGCCCATATCACCAAATTCTTTAGGCGGTATGATTGCTCCTGTGTCACTCCACCAATCAATGCTTTTCTTTACTGCACTTAAGTGACCGTGTAACACCTTATTTTTAATCAGTACTTTCCAGTCATCAGGAATACCTGTCTTATTTTCAATGAAGAAACCTTTATATAATGACTTTTGCATACCAATTACTCTTACTAGTTAATTACTTATTTCCACATAGTTAGGATCGAATATTTTTTAGCTTTACACCAGACTTTAGATAGTGAATCGTGATCTTATGTACGTTTAATTTTTGTGATATAGTTTTGTCACACAGAAGAATTAGTTATGGTGCACTAGAATGGATAAGTCTATTTTCTTAAGTTCAGATATCGATATAGATACATTTGCTTCTTGCTTAAAAAAGAAATATTCACGTAATAGCTTAATTTCATTCAAAAATGATTGGAATAATTTTGTTGTATTTTGTCAGCTACATCATGTAATGGCCTTACCAGCCTCAACGACTGCAATTCGCATTTTTATTGAAAAACAAGCGAAAGAAAAAAAGTTAGCATCCATTAAGCGTTCCCTTATATCTATCTCACATGTCCATAACGCATTCGAATTGAAAGACCCTACTCAAACAGCTCAAGTAAAAGCAGCGGTTGGAAAGATAAGATTAGATAAAAGAGACGACAGCAAACAAACAGAAGGCATTACTCTTAGTATGCTTGCAGAGCTTGAACGCCAACTGTCTTCCTCTGTTGAATTAAAAGACATTAGAGATTTAGTTATCTGGCACTTAATGTTTGAATTACTCTTAAAGCGTGGGGAGTTAAGAGACCTTACTCTTGATGACGTTTGTTTTGATGAGTTTGGAAATTGTGTCATTCAACTGCAACAGAATTATTATCCACTATCACAAGAAACGACTTTATTACTTAATAAGTGGCTAAGTGCATCACATCTTACCGAGGGCTATTTATTCAGAGGGCTTGACCGACATCAGAATCTTTCGTCAAGTCACTTAAATGACTCGTCTATTTATCGTATTTTCCGTCGTGCAAACGAATTACTTAATCTGGAGGTTAATTTTTCTGGATTATCAGCTCGAGTGGGTGCAACGAAAGAACTTTCTAAGTGTGGCTATACCGTTCATGAAATTCAAGAGTTAGGTCGTTGGGTTAGCCCTGCAATGCCAAATCAATACATTGGAAATATTGAACGTTCAGAAAGGCAAAAAGATAAATTCAAAAAAAAGCCTGAATAATATCAGGCCTTTGTTTATCACTTAAAGTAATACAAATTACTTAATTGAATTAAGAATTGCTTTTTTTAGAAACGTTTTAAAACAGTCTCCATTATGTTCCAGCAATTTAGGGAACATTGAAATTGGCGTCATTCCTGGGAAGGTATTCACTTCGTTTAAGAATATTTCGTTCTCTTCTGTTAGGAAGAAATCAATACGAGATAAATCTTTTAGCTTCATCTGTGTAAATACTTTTTGGCTGTATTGATTAATTAACTCAATTTGCTCAGCCGATAAATTTTCAGCAGTTAATGTTGTCGTTGAATGACTGCCACTGCCGTATTTTTCATCGTAAGAATAAAATGCGCCATCAGGAGCGGTTACTTCACCTGGGGGCGTTGTGAATAGCTTACCGTCAATTTCATACGCAGCAACTTCCAACTCTCTTGGCTTAACTGCTTTTTCAACTAACACTTGCTCAGAAAACCCGAAAGCATCATCGATAGCTTGTGATAATTCACTTTCAGACGTGACCTTGTAACAACCAACAGATGAACCTTGGCAAGCGGCCTTAACAAACAATCCGCCCCATTCTTTAAATGCAGCCAATGCAGAACTATGTGTCTCTTTATTGTTTTCAGTTAAGAATAAGTAAGGTGTATTTGGAATACCTAATGCGTCATACCAAAGCTTTGATGTGATTTTATTAAAGCTGTTTGTGCTTGCTTCTGCACCACAACCTAAATAAGGAATACCGAACATATCAAGCATTGATTGAATATCGCCCGTTTCACCAGGGTAACCGTGAATACAAGGGATAACATAATCAACTAGACCTAGGTTCTCATCACCACAAAGTAATGATTTGTCAGAGCGTAATTCATATTTCAAACCAGAGTCGATATGAAACCAAGCACCATCTTTAATTTCAAGATGCGTGATTTGAAATGAATTTAATTCCGATAGTTGTTGAGAAATGTATTTCGAAGAAACCAAAGACACTTCATGTTCGGTACCGCTACCGCCACAAAGTAAAAGGATATGAGTCATAATATTCACTATTGAAAATAATCGGCAAGCTAAAGCAAACCTGCCGATTTAGTATTTAATTTAATTTGTGTAACTCAGGGTTATCTGAATTTTTAATGCTATTAATGCTACGAACAAATGGACCGTATGCTTGAATCTCAGCCGGCAGTGTTTTTATTGCTGCACGAGCATCTGCAGGTGTTGCAAAATCACCATACAAAATCGTATACCATGGCATATTATTCACGGTTTTACGGTTCATCCAAACAGGTTGTTCGCCTGCTAATTTTCCAGCATAAGTCGTTAGATCTGTTTTACGGCTCAAGGCAAGGATCTGAAGCGTATAACCATAGCGATTGTGCATTTCGTCTTGCTTACTTGTTGGCGGTAAAATCTTCACAGCAGCATCAGACTCTGCAACTGCTGATGTCTCTTCTGGCGTTAGTTTAACCACTGGCTTTTCAGTTTGTGGTTCTGCAGCAATCTCAGTCTCTTCAAAAGTAGTTACCTCTTCTTCAATAGGTTGAGATACTTGGTACACTTCTTCAGAGGTTTCTGTCGTGATGTTTGTGGTATACGAACTACTTGTACATCCTGCAAGTAGTGCGGTTAACGTAATAGGAATGATTCTTTTCATTTTAATTCACAATTATAAGTCATGCTGATTTCCTAATTTTGCACCTGATATACAAGACAATCAAGTCTTTAGCTCTCTATCTGTTCAATTACTCAAATATTTCCTTAGATTACGGTACAATTGTTGTGTTTTTGTGCGCTAGGTTTTGTTTATATTATTCTATTAAGCCAAAAAATACATTCTCAGCTATCTTATTCTTATATAAGGATTAAGGGAGCTGTAATGTCAGATTTAAAAACGCTTTTTCGACCGCGTTCAATTGCGGTTATTGGCGCGTCAATACACTCGGATCGCGCTGGTCATATTGTAATGAGAAACCTATTAGATGGTGAGTTTGATGGGCCGATAATGCCAGTACACCCTAACTATCATTCCGTCTGTGGGATCCTTGCCTATCCAGATATTCCTTCCCTTCCCATTACGCCTGATTTTGCTATTTTATGCACTCCGGCACGTGAGAACGTAAAAATATTAACAGAACTCGGAGAAAAGGGCGTTAAGTTAGTCATTATTCTCTCTTCTGATATGCATTTACATTGCAGCGGTATTGGGGAGCCTTTACCTTATGAAGCGGCACGAATTGCTTCTCAATTTAATATGCGAATTTTAGGACCAAACAGCCTTGGGATAATCCTTCCTTGGGTTAATCTTAATGCGTCATTCTCTCCAATTAATGCCAACAAAGGAAACATTGCCTTTATCTCTCAATCAGCAGCAGTGTGCACTACCATACTTGATTGGGCGAAAGAAAAAGAGATTGGATTCTCTGCTTTTGTTTCTTTAGGTGATGGTATTGATATTGATTTCAGTGAGCTGCTAGATGCCTTATGCACTGATTCAAAAACCGACGCCATACTACTTTATATTGATTCAATCAAAGACGCACGACGGTTTATGTCTGCCGCTCGTGCTGCCGCTCGTAATCGACGCATCTTAGTCGTAAAAAGTGGTCGCTCCGTTGCAGGAAGTAAAGCGGCGCAACTACATACCAATGGAGAGATCAGTTTAGATGCAGTGTATGACTCGGCTATTAGACGGGCAGGTATGTTACGTGTATCAAACACTCATGAATTATTTGCAGCAGTAGAAACACTTGCACACCCTATTCCATTCCGCGGGCAACGTTTAGCAATAGTAACAAATGGCGGTGGTCCTGCAATTATGGCGGTTGATAGCTTAATGCAACAAGGTGGAAGTCTTGCACAATTAAGTGACACATTAGTCGAACAATTAAACCTGTACCTTCCTCATAATTGGTCACATTCCAATCCAATAGACATTGGCGGTGATGCTAATGAACAAAGGTACTGTGATACGGTTAACGCGTTATTAGACAGTGAAGATTGCGATGCTATTTTAATTATGCATAGCCCTTCTGCAATTTCTAATGCGACACAAACAGCTGCTAAATTAGTCCAGTTAATCAGTAATCACAAACGCAAAGCAAAGTTTACTATTTTAACTAATTGGTCAGGAGAGAGCTCTTCGAAAGAAGCTCGTTTACGCTTTACACAAGCTGGTATTCCAACGTATCGAACACCAGAGAGCTCGGTTTCAGCATTCCTTCATTTAGTAGAATACCATCGTAATCAGAAGCTCTTAATAGAAACCCCAGTATCGTCTGGCCACATTAATAAGCATGACGCGAGAATGGCTCGCGAATGGTTAGATAATTGTGTATCACATAACCTGACCGACCTTGATACCCATGAAACCCAAACCCTATATTCATGCTACGGATTTAAGACCGTAGATACTTGGATCACAGAGGAACCAGTTGAGACAGGTTATATTGCCGAGAATATTGGTTACCCTGTTGCCATAAAACTCCGTTCTCCTGATATCCCTCATAAATCCGATGTTCAAGGTGTAATGCTTAATTTAAACACCAAAGAAGAAGTTATTAATGCAGCACAATCTATTATTGATCGTGTATCAATTAGCTACCCTTCAGCTCGAATTTCAGGGTTAAGCGTTCAAAAAATGGCTCAAAGAGCGGGATCTCAAGAGTTACGGATTAAAGTATGCCAAGATCCAGTGTTTGGCCCGGTGATCTTACTTGGCGAAGGCGGATCTGAATGGGATCTCAATAACAATGCCGCCGTTGCATTACCACCACTTAATATGGCGCTAGCTGAAAACCTCATAAAATACGCGATTAAAGAAAATATTATTCAGCATCGCAATTCTCCAACAAAAATGAGTATCTTTGATTTAAGTGCTTTTCTCGTTCGTCTTTCTCAGATGGTACTTGATTGTCCTGAAATAGTTGAACTTGATATACACCCTCTTCTTGTTTCGGGTATTGATCTCACTATCATTGATTCATCCATGAAGGTACAGCATTTTACTGGCGACATTCATAAACGATTAGCCATTAGACCTTATCCAAATGAATTAGAAGAATTTTCACAACTTAAAGATCATAGCTCAGTATTACTTCGTCCAATTCTTCCTGAAGATGAGCCAAAACACGCAGAGTTTATTTCTCAGGTATCACATGAAGATTTATATAAACGATTCTTTTCTGATGTTGGTGAATTTAATCATGAAGCTCTAGCGAACTTTACTCAAATCGACTATGACAGAGAAATGGCTTTTGTCGCGACAAAACAGATTGATAATCAAGAGGTTATTCTGGCTGTGGTTCGTGCATTATCTGATCCAAATAACATTAATACCGAGTTCGCTGTATTGGTACGCTCAGACCTTAAAGGCTTAGGTTTGGGGAAAATTCTAATGGACAAGATTATTCGATATTGCAAATCACAAGGTATTAAAGTGATGAACGGAATGACGATGCCATCAAACCGAGGGATGATTGGATTAGCGCAACATTTTGGGTTTACTGTAGACATTCAGATGTCAGATGGCATAGTCGAAATGAGTTTAGCGCTAAATTGAATCTTAATTTAAAAATAAAAAACCAAGATAATCGCAATGATTATCTTGGTTCACATAGATATAAAATTGTTTAAAAAAGGGATATCTATATTATTTTACTTGTTCAGCTTTTTCTTTCTTTACCATAATTGCACCAGCAATAACAAATGCAACTAATAATAAAATTTCCATTAATCTATCCTATCTATTGTTTAAAAAGTGCTTTACCTGAGTAATATATCATCAATTCAGATAAGGTAAATAGTTTTTTCTAACATTTATACACATTCTGTCACACTTCATAAAATATATACTGCCCTTTACCGGAAAGTTTCGCTTCATACATTGCTTGATCAGACTCCTTCAGCACGTAATCAATATCCTTTTCCTCATTGTAATAAGCGATGGTTACCCCAATACTAACCCCAACAGACAAAGTGATCCCTTTATAAGCGATTGGTTTTTGAATTGATTCTATTACTCGACTTGAAAGTTCTGCTAGTTGCGTTTTATCTTGCACTGGCTCAATAAAGAGAACAAATTCGTCACCGGCTAATCGGCAAGCAAGATCCCCTTTTCTCACTGCATTTTCTAAACGTTTTGCAACAACTCTTAATACTTCATCACCAGCATCATGCCCATAGGTATCATTAACTAATTTAAAGCCATCTAGATCTAGGTAACATAAGCCAAACTGACCCGTAGTGAGTTTGTTTTTCTCAATCGTCTGATTTGCTGATTTATAAAACTTAGAACGATTAGGTAAACCAGTTAACGTATCGTGATGAGCAAGGTAATACAAACGATCTCTTTCTTTTGCGTCACTTAAGTTACTGAAAATAAAAATGTAGCTATTTTGGCCGTTTTGTTCATCATCTTTTATCTTACTTGCTTTAATATATAAAGGTAATTCCACACCATTTTTATCTTTTTCTAGCACCTCACCATGCCATTGACCAAAGCGTTCAATTGACTCTGCAAGCAAATTTGTTGAAGTAGTAAAGTGCTTACCATCAAATAGCTGAGTCATTGATAATCTGATTAAGTCATTTAATTCATAACCAAACATTTCTGTAAATGCAGGATTCATTAACGTTAAATTACCTAATGCATCAAAAATTAGTACTCCATCTTGGCTATTTTTAAATACATTTGCAGCCAATTTCTGTTGCGTGCGGTTTTGTATTACTTCAGTTACATCCATAATCGAAAATAACAATTGTTCTTTATTGGGTAAGACACGAGTTGTTATCTGTAACGTCGAGTCCTGTTTTGTTTGAATTAATAGATCATCAACCTCTTGGCATTGTGTAATGATCTCTTTAAGCTTACCTTCTTCCTGTGCATTGATAATATCCAGTAAAAATACATCGCTAAATTCATCATCTAGCTTTTCTGGAAATAGTTTTTTTGATGCGTCATTAGATAATAGGATTTGTCCGTTCTTTTTATTAATAGCAAAAAGACCATGTTGAACTGCCGTGATAATTTGCTTACCAAAATCTCGTTCTTGCTCAACTTTATCTAATACAAAGTTAAGCTGCTTCTGACGCTCTTCCAGTTTGTCAGCCATTTTATTAAAGGATAAAGTTAAATCCCCTAGCTCATCGCTTGTTGCCACATTAGGACGTTGGCCAAACTCCCCCCTAAGAATGATCCCTTGCATTGCATCATTCAAATTAACGACAGGTGTAATTACCCATTGTTGTATTTTAGCTATGAAAATATAGCTAAAGATAATAATGAGTCCAAATAAGGAAAACGCCACTCGCATTGCGGATAATCTTGTCTCATTTAACCCTTCTTTTGATACAATTAGACGGATTTTAGCGATCACTTCGTTATCAAGAAAAATTGGGATAAGTATATAGATTGCATCTTCTCCAAGAGCATAACCATTCTTTGCAATTTCTAATTGAAGCGTTCGATTTGGGGCTTTTGCAACTAATCCATCTTTCCGATATTCAGCAAATAATCGCCCATCACTTTTGAGTAATAGAGCTTGCAAAATCTCTTTATCAGCACTAAATGCATGAAGAACTTCAGAAGCTGTTATTTCATCATCAAACAATAATGCGGCTTGTAAGTTAACACTGACGCCATTAGATAAAACTTTTATTCTATCGATTAAATTCGTTTGCTGCACTTGGTAAGTGTTAACATAATTATAACCTTGAAGAATAATAAATAAGCTGAAAATGAACGCAATAAGCGGTACCGCTAAGCGCTGTCGTAAAGAGGCTTTTTCTATCCAATTCATTTGTTATTTCCTTCCTCAATAATTGAGATACGAAGTAACTGAGAACTTATCTTAAAGGACGTATTTTCAAGATTATCCAGGTTAATGATAGGTTTTACTTTACCGTCAACTTGCCTTAATTCGATCATACCGCGTTCATGCGTGAAATTTTTCTTACCGCTAATGGTTAAGATATTTTCAGCCATTGCTTGTAACTCGCTTGGCTTAGTATTCTTATTTGCAATATAGATATCACATTGATTTGCTGTATCTTCACCGCTGGTTTTAATATTAACGTTTCGACCTTGAATACGTTTATCTGTAGATATTTTAATTAAGGTTTGAACCACAGGATCAAAAGACTCACCACAAAATGTTAAAGGTGATTCGAGTGGCTTATTCGTCCACTGTATAAAGTTTGCAATTCTAAAGATATAAACCGCTTCGATTTGATGGGCCTGATAAGCAGCTTGAGACTGAACAGGCAGACAGTAACCAATAAGAAAGAGCAGAAGATACGAAAGTAGTTTCGGCTGTTTAAAACTCATACGAAACCCTGCCATAGATAGATTGCTCGGTTTCATAGGCGTTACATTGATCATAATAGATATTAGTATTTAGTTCGCATTTACTCGACATTCCAATATTTTTTACCATCACTTCTACAAGTGGTGCATTTTCATGTTTTTTCCAACCAATACGAGAATCTAAAGATATTAAGTTATCAACATCATACACGAATTGGTTGCTATCACTCGTATAGTCGATATCTTTATAGTTCACAACAAAGTCCCACTGAATGCTATTTGTTACTTGCCACAATAATTGGTTTGAAAGCATATTTTGATGATTTATTTCGAAGTAATCATCAGAGCCAGACGCATTTGAATCACCCTGCACCCTATCTTGTGAAAATGAAAGATAGCTATAACTGGTATAATTTTTTAGCGAAGAATTGATATCCCATTCGATAGCTACCTCTGCACCATAAGTTTGAGCTTCGTAATCATCGTTAAATTCATAGAGATCATAATAATTACCAATCCCATCATTAAGGTACCCTATATAGTCGTGGCCACGAACATTGTTATACGAACTTGAATATGCGGTTAAATCCATATTGACGTTAGTACCTTCAAAGCGGTAGCCAGCATCAATAGTTATAACACTCTCATTATCTAGACTTGTAGACGGTAAATAAGCGGAAACACCATCATAAAAATTGTTTTCATAAACATAACTATAATAGTTTGTATAAGTAGATTTTTGCTCAAAATAAGAGGGGGTTACCACTGCCCGACCTACACCAAACCATATTTTTTGACTGGCAGAGATCGAATATAAACCTCGTATCTGTGGGGAAACCTCAAAATAATCATTAAGCGTAAAGTATTCGGCTTTTGCACCAACTTGAATCATAAATTGTTCAGTAAAATTATAGTCAATTTGAGCATAGACATTACTGGTTGTATCGCTTGATATAGGATCGCTTGAGTAGCGATTATATATATCAACATGACTCACATCATAATTACTTGAATCTTGTAATTTAATATTGATATGCCTCAAACCACCACCAATTAAGATCGTTACATCTGAACCATACTGTAAGGTATAAACTGAATCTAAATCAATCGTATTGAATTCTCCGTGAGCATCGGGAGAGTTGTCTTTGTCTTGCCAATACCATAAATTAGTTTGCCATTGAGAATTAGCTAATTCGATTGTGTGATTAACTTGCCCGTAAAGTGAAGAGCTATCAACGCTTTTGTAACTATCATCATACTGCCTATTAAGATCACTCATATCAACAGTATACCAATCATAATATTGTGCTGACTTTTCTCCGCCAAAAGCTAGCATCCAAGATGAATTACCCTCTTCGATATCAAATTTTACTCCGGCGGTTTGTATTGAAATCGTATTTACTTTGTCACTTTCATATTGACTCTGAAACTTATCAATTACGCTAAAAGTATCTTTAGCTTTATAAAAGGCTCTTGCTGTGGTGTTATCATTAAACTGCAATCCATGACGTACAGAAGCTTCTTTATAGCCATGTTGCCCATACGCGATTTGGCCATAAGTGCCTAACGTCTCTTTAGTCGATTTTGTGATGATATTAATAACACCATTAACCGCATTACCACCCCAAATCGTTCCTGCTGGGCCTCTAATAATCTCAATTCGTTCGATATCGGCAAGAATGTAGTCGATGTTTTCCCAGAATGCGCCACCATACATTGGGCTAAATACACTCCGGCCATCTATCATCACGAGCATTTTATTAAATAAGCCATCATGAAAGCCACGAGAAGATACAAAGTCGTTAGACTCATTAAATTGACTAACTTCGATACCAGGAGCAAGAGATAGTGCATCTGCTATTGTTTTTGCACCACTACGTACAATTCGTTCGTTAGATATAACGTAAATAGCTGCAGGAATTTCTGAGATATGCTGCTCTCTCTTAGAGGCACTGGTTACACTTACTTCTAACATAGAAAGGTCTTCCAAGCTCATTAACATCAATGCACTAAGATCTTCGTCATTAGCAAAAACGAAAGAAGACGTGAGAAACAATGAGGAATATAAAGAGAGAGTACTGAATCTCATAATATGGTTTGCCGTTTATCTTAATTAATAGAAGTATAACTTAAAGTACAATATACAGTTAGAATACTTTGATAATAATTATTTAACAAGGTGATCTACATATCATTTCAAATAAGTATAAAACAAACACAAATGCAGTGCGAAGCGACATGATACGAAACTTGATAACGTTATCCTCCTAAATCCACAAATTAACGCTATCTTTGTTGTTATTCTCAACACAAAACATAATTATGAAAAGTTGTTACTACCCCTTGTTATTGACGATGCTCTCTTTTCCAAGTGATGCTAAATCTGTAAAAAAATATTATAAAGAACATCAATCAAAACGATGCGAAACCCTTACACGGACATTAACGCACGTAAATAAAGTATTAAGCTTTAGTGAAGGAAAGGAGTATAAGGAAAAGCTAAAAGAGAAAAAAGCATTGAAGAAATTGCGAAAAGAGAAAAGCTGTTAAAAAGCCAACTGGGGAGTTTACAGTTGGCTCATTGTTTACGTATTATTTTGCTTTTGGTCTAAAAGGCTTAATAACATCTTCGTTACATTCAAGAAATGGCCCTTCCATTAGATCAATGCAATACGGAATTGCTGGGAATACCGCATCTAAACATTCACGAATGGATTTTGGTTTACCTGGTAAATTTACAATTAAAGAATCTTTACGCAGACCTGCCGTTTGACGTGACAAGATAGCAGTAGGAACAAATTTTAATGACTCTGCACGCATTAACTCACCAAAACCAGGCATCATGCGATCACACACAGCTTCGGTTGCTTCAGGTGTAACATCACGCTTAGCAGGGCCAGTACCACCCGTTGTAACAACTAAGCAGCAACCTTTCTCGTCTGTAAGTTCAATCAGTGTTTTTTCAATCACATCTTGCTCATCAGGGATAACTACGTACTCCGGTTCCCATTCAGAGGTAAGGTAATCATTCAATGTAGCAATGATTGCAGGACCTGAAATGTCTTCATAAATACCAACACTTGCACGGTCGCTTACCGTAACAATGCCAATTTTCGCTTTTTTAGTCATAGTTAATTTCTTATTGAAGTAAGGTAACCCTATTATTACAAGTGGTTACCTATTTTTCTACTAAAAAGACAAATTGGATTAGTATTCGTAAGCCATATTTAGTGATACACCATAAGTTGAATCAATAGAGTAGATAGCAGCTAAATCAAAATGGAACATATTTAATGGTGAAAAACCAATACCCGCGGTAAAGGCATCGTCGTAAGTTCCAGCTAGGTCTTTCTTGTAACCACCACGTAATTGAATTTGATATAATAAATCGACTTCAGCACCCGCTCTGAACATTTGAACATTATCATCCAAACCAACAAAACGCTCCTGCTCATTCAAATCCATATCAGCGGTTAAGATAAAGTAGTTGGTCATAAATGCCACACCAGCTGTGTATGTTGGTGTTAGCTCATAGTTATATTGGTGATATTTATTAGAATCAATAGGATCTTGTATTTTTTTCGTTTCAATTTCATTTTTTATTAAATTTTTACCTGCAGCAGCAAAACGCCAAGGCCCATAAAACCAAACGGCACCAACATCAACATTAAAGGCATTATCTGTTGTTTTGTTTTTATCAAAATCTTTAAAATCAAAATTATTAATTGCGGCTACATGAGTATAAGTAAGATAACTTTGAATTTTAGGTGTTATGCCTATCGTCATATTTTGACCTAAGAAATTCGTGTAGCCTGCAAAAGCCACCCCAGCCTCCATCAAGCCTAAACTAACCGTACTCATTGTAGTATTATTTGCTACAGCGATAGGATCAGATAAGTCAGTGGTATTAACATTAGGCAATGTCACGCCTTCCATTGACATTTTTGCATAAAAAGCAGTAGAGAGGTAACGATTTGGTATTGCAACTGCCGCGGCGGCACCAAGGTTAAAACTGAGCGCATCACCATTTAAATTGCGTAAACCTGATTCAATTTCTCTTTCAGCATTGACCGGATCACTTGGGAGCTTATCAAGCCCTTTTTTTATTTGATCAACATCATCAATAATGCCACCACGATCCATCACCTGAAAACCAAAACTTGGTAATAATAGGCCGGCATCATCTTTACGGCTGTAGATAGCGATTAAAGCAGGGTTATAAAAAACACCAGTAAGATAATCCGCAGACGCTGTACCTGCACCACCCATTGCATCAGTACGACCATCAACACTGTAATTGGTTGCCTGTAGCTGAGTTGAGGTTGCTGCTGCGCAAGAAAGTAAGCCAATTTTCATCCACTGTTTCATTTTTTATAACCTAATAGAAATACTTAAGTACGGTATCGGCTTAAGAAAAGCTAACTTTAGGTAAATTTACGCTTTCATTTATTTTAATGATGAATAAGGTGGGAGATAAGTAAAATTTGAATAGTTAACGTAGTGAAAAGCCGAGATCATATGATCTCGGCTTTTTATTATTTCTTCGCTTTCTCTGCTATTTCAGCTCGGATCTGATCAGAAATGATTTTAATGGCTTCACCACTGCTAACGCCTTGACGCATTAATTCTTGGATCTTTTCTACCGCTTGTTGTTGCTCTTCATGAGTTAACGTTGGTAAATCTAACATCAGTTACTCTCTACAGTTTCTGTGACATCAAAATTGATGACTTTGGTTATGGCTTGTATTTCTTGAATCGATATTGGGCCTTGGAAACGTTTATGATTAAACGACACGCTTAAAATATAACTTCCTGGTAGCACATTGGTTTTAGGAAGACTTTGTGGGAATTGTTCATCATAGAACTTCTCCCACAATTTTATGTATTCACTATCTTGATGGTCATAAATCCCAATCGCCATTTCTGGTAATGGGCAATTTGACTTTAATAATCCAGTTTGCGTAGTTTTCCACTTATCTTTTCCTAACCACGATACCGTCATTTCTGTTTTCGGTGTATTCAATATAATCCACGATTCCCATTTAGTACTCTCTTTATCGTCCGCAGTTATAATGAGTTTATATAACCCATTTTTAACTCGATTATTGAGCGATTCACTGGCGTAGGTATATTGTTTTATCTTCTCGTCTTGCGTCGGAGTTATGCTTATCGACGGGTTAGTTAATTGCTCTTCATCCGGCCATTTAATGAAAGACAGTGATGATATTGTCTTTTTACTATCAAACTGAACTAATAATCGATGATGTAATCGACCCGGACTTTGAATAATCATTCGTTGAACACTCAACGAATTTAACCAATTAGGGATAACAATAGTTGATAAATCACGGCCACAATTTTTCGTGCTGACCGCACCAATCAATTTATCAATATTATGGTTCACATTGTTATCTGTCGAACTCTGTAAGACTTCAATCGCGGTTTCAAATCCCTTTAAAGAATCGCCTTCTAAAAATTGTTTATGGGCACTATACAACGCAGATTGCTCATTAAACCAATCTTTTGCAACGACATTAGTACCCATAAATACTAAACAAAAAAAACCAATGGCTGTGGCAATTTTTCGCTTAATCATCATCAGAATTACGCTTTCATTTTATAGCCAACACCACGTAAGGTTTCGATATCTATCCCTACGATTTTTTGGCGAAGTTGTAAAATATGCGTATCAACAGTACGTGTTGTTGGGAAATGGTTGTAACCCCATACTTGATCCAGTAATTCATCACGAGTAAATACTTTTCCTAAATTTGATGCGAGGAAAAGCAAAAGGTCAAACTCAGTTCGAGTTAAAGTCACATTTTCACCAGAGTTAACTACGTCTCTTGTTGAAGTATCAATCGATAAATTACCTACGTTTAACTGTGTTTTTGCCTCATCAGATTCTGGAGAGCGTAAATGCGCACGCAAACGAGCCAATAATTCTGCTTCAGCAAAAGGTTTGGTTAAATAATCATTAGCGCCTGAATCAAGCCCTGTTACTTTATCGCGAACAGACACTAATGCCGTTAGCAAAATAACTGGAACATCTTTTATTTGTTTCCATTGAGGTAGCCAAGTCAGTGAGTCGCCCTCAGGTAGCTGACGATCAAGGATAACAATGTCAGCTTCCGCCCATAAACTTGATACATTCGTTGCATTTTCAGAATGCAAGCATCGATACCCTGCTTCTTCTAGGCTAACTACAAGACCATCTGCTAAGTTTTTATCATCTTCAACAAGTAGGATTGTCTGTTTCACACGGTATCTCCAATATAAATGTCGTTGGGGGACCTTGAAGTGTCATGGTTCCACCCATTCTTTTAATCATTGACTCAACAATGGTTAGACCTAAGCCTAGCCCTGCCTTACTAACAAAAGGGGTTTTTAATTCTTTCCAATTTGCTTTTGTTAATTGTCCGCCATCAATGACTTCAATTTTTAAATGTTTATTTGCTACAGTAACGGTCAAAAGTACAGGCTCAATCCCATATTTATGAGCATTACTAATTAAGTTGTCAATACAATTCCCCAGCCAGTAAATATTTACTTTTATCGCTGAGTCCTTATTTATCTTAAATTCTACAGGCTTACTATACTCCATACAGCGATAACTTAACCATTCTTCAACAGAAGGGATCCACTCTGTTGAAAGGCCTTTGTCATCAGACTGTAAATAATCTTTACTTGCTTCTGCCAGTTGTCTTAATCGTCGAGAATCTTCGCATAATCGTCTAAATTCATCATAAAGTGACTCGGGCAGTGATTCAAATTGCCTTCTAAATCCTTCAACTGTCAATCCCAAGCTAGCAATTGGTGTACGTAATTCATGCGTAAGTATCTGTAAAACCAACATACGGCTTTTCATCTCTCGACGCTTACCGTTCCATTGAGATATCCCCCAACCTATTGCAAGTGATAAGTTAGCAAAAACAAGAAATAGCACTATATATGAAAGTGTTTGAGAATTACTCTCATCTTTCCAACAGACATTCCCATTTTTTACGTAACAGTTATCTCCCTGTTCAAACACTGACATATCTAAGTCAAATTTGTCTAAGTACTTTAATTTTAGCTCCATCGGATAAAGGTAATAACGACTTCCTTTTCTTATCCAAAGTAACTTATCGGCAATGATCGTATCAGAGCCACTGATAATCGCTCTTATTGCCTTATCATCCATTTTTTGAAGATGATGCAATAAGGTTCCTTCTTGCGCTAATGGACGCTCTTTAATATGCATATATTGTTCTAGCTCACCTAATTTCTTAGGATACTGATCAACATAACGATAAGCATATGAGCCACCTCCAGGATGAATCATTCCTGAACGCGCAAACCAACTATTAGGTAATGTGATCCCTTTACATATAGCCCGGATCAGCACCAAAGGCTCACCAACAAGTGGGCTTACCGGCCAAGGTCCAGTACAAGTACGGGCATTTTTATAAAGCTGTTGTAACTGCTTAAATGGGTAAGACGCCGTTTGCGGCAAGAGTGTATCAGGGGACAATAATACTGTAGGATATTCTTTTTGTATCAGGCGAATGTCATAAATCTCAACAGCCTGCTGTTTTTTAAACGCTTTTTTAAAGCTGTCAATTTTCGTAGCTAAACTCTCGGCATGTAAAGAAGAGCTAATTAACAGTAATAAAGAAAGGAGAAAGCGTTTATTTATCAACGGTGAATCCTGTGGTTAATGTAAAAATAAAGATCAATTTAATCAGTATATTATAAATCAATCGGAATACGAACCGTTTATCTTACTTCACCATTACTTTTCCGCCAATCATCTTATATGCAGGGGTCCCCTTGATTAAAGTTTCTCGAGCGAAGACACCTTTACAATTAGGACAAATACAAGTCTCATTAGTATAGTTTTCAACAATACGCTCAATAAAGCACTTAATTAATGCGCCTTTACCGCCTTTTCTATATTTAAAAAGGATTGTTCTGCACTTATCACAATAGATTTGAACTGTTTTTGTTGGACCTTTTTTATTTGGCTTTGCCATACCTTTCAATTATCCATGGTTGCGATCAACAAAGATTTTACTTTACACTGGAGTTACAATCCAACCAAATAAGTAATTGATTGATTGTTCTTATTTGTTAATTTGCTGTATATAAAGGATCGTCCATGCGAACTTATGCTCAACACCCCCAAGCTAAAGAAGCTCTACTCCTTCTTAATGAGCTGCAATCTTACTTTAAAGATGAATTGATAAAAGCAAGCGAGCTCTCAACTCAACCTTCTGAGTTTATTTCTGTGGAATGGTTACGCGATCAAGGTTTACATGGCGGAGGAAAACGCTTTGAAGCGATTGAAGGAGGAATTTTCAACCGAGCGTCAATTAATGTCTCTCAAATTCATTATGAAGACGATACGACAAAGCATTACGACAGTGCGACAGCGCTTTCTACAATTATCCACCCTGCCAACCCATCACTGCCTTCAGTTCATATGCACTTTAGCTGGACAATATTAAAAGATGGTTCCAGCTACTGGCGAATTATGGCAGATCTAAACCCTTCTCATTTTAATAAAGACGATAAAGAATATTTCGATCAAACCCTAAAAGTTGCCGCTAAAGCGTATTATTCACAAGGCACTAAAGCAGGAAATCACTATTTTGATATTCCAGCATTAAAAACACGTCGCGGTGTCAGTCACTTTTATTTAGAAGGATTTAATCCTACCGAAGAAAGTGGTGAGACATTCACTCGTTACTTTGCACGCAATGTTATGGACACCTATGTTCATATTCTAAAATCCCACTTGATTAGTCAGGTAGCCCCCTCAGTAGAACAACGTCAGCAACAATTGAACTACCATACTTTATATTTTTATCAAGTGCTTACTTTAGATAAGGGAACAACCGCTGGATTATTAGTACATAACCAAAATGATGTTGGTACGCTAGGGTCTCTGCCTTCTCATATTAATCGTAACTTACTTCAAAATTGGCAAAAATGCTCTCCTGAGCCAATTAACGAATTAGTCAGTGCTCTTTTAACTGTATTACCTGATGACAAAGTTTGCCCGATAACCATTGAGGTTAAAGCAAAGTTAGCGCAAGCGATTCGTGAATTTAATCATCGAAAAATGTAAACTACATTAGCTTTATTTAACGCCATTGGTCAGTTTTCAATGGCGGTAATAAACAATTAATTTATTTCTGGTTTTATCCATACGGTTTCAAAATCAAACCAACCTAATCCATTGCATGATGCATTTTGAATACTGTTATTTGCATTTTCACTTATTCCCATCCAACCATGGAAAAGAGGTAAAATTTGATCGCTATTGACTAGATAACGACAAATTTCGTTCACAGGAAAGTGGTTTTCTGATGAAGATTGCCAATTATCAATGAGCATTGTTATTTGAATAAAATCCTCTTCCGGCGTCGCTCTTTCTATTTCATTAAACGCAAATAACCACGATAGCAAAGCTTCTGGGCATTGGGTTCCAAGACTCATACCTCTAAGCCACATATCAATAGATTGCGTTTTTTCTTCACACAATAAATCTAATGTATCAAACGGATGCATTTTTAAAACAATGCCATCAAGTGCTAAACGTTGCTCTATTGCTTTACCTAACAATGGGTATAACGGGTGCTCTTTTTCGTAACCAAGATGAACTACGCTCCCTTTCGTCGGCAAAGTAAATGGGACTTTTGGCCGATTAAGACAGTGCTGTAATCCAGGTAATAAGCCATAGGCATTAAATAAACCAATCCCATTCATTTGTGAATTTTGAAGTTCATTAAGCAGCATTAATGGAGTAATGACTTGTGACAGATACGCTTGCCAATTTTTATCTTTTGCAACCCCTGTTTTACGATTGAACAATAGATAACTACACCCTTTATCTACATCGACTTTTTCACCATAAGAAGAATAAGACTCTGGCCCTTCACTTACTTCTAACCCGAGTTTTAGCTGTATTGGTGCAACTTCAGGTAAAGTCCAAACCTCAACCGAATCAATTAATGGTCTATAACCAAAATAATGCTCATTAGCGGTTAGAATTAATTTTTTATCCGTATTCTCACTTATCTTATAAGGTCCAGTGCCAATAGGATATCGGCTGTAATCCTGTTGTGTATGAGCCGTAGTTGGAATAATTTTCGCGTTAAACTGTGCAAGTTTTGATGCAAAATGATGATCGCTTTTAGATAAAGCAAAATCAATAATATTAAGGCTTGGGCTGCTTACACTGTGAATATGAGCAAACACAAAGTTCGACTTAAGCGCTAAAAACGTCTCTTTAATATCCTCGAACGCTAATAACTTTCCGTCATGAAAGCTAATACTTGGCCTAATATAAAATCTCCAATGAGTAGGAGAAAGCATTTCCCAATGGTGAGCGATATCTCCCTCAATATCTCCTGCTTTATTCCATTGCGTTAGTCCATTAAAGATTTGCTGAACAAGGTGCTGCTCTGAACGGCGAATGGCAAGAGATGGCTTAAGTATGTGTAATTGACGATAATAAGGCAGCTTAACGACTTGCTTCCCTTTTTCATGAGAAACGCCTAGCGCATTATTAATCAGATCTAATAACGCATCTTGGTTACCATCAAGCAATTCAAGAGCTACATCTAGCTTTCCTTCTTCAATGTTTTGTCTAGCTAACGATAAATACACCGTATCAGGCGTAGAAATGAACTCTAAAATAGAGCTTTTTCCTCTTCCTACTGCTGGGTTCCAAATGATCCATTTTTCATCAGACATTTTTTTAAGAACCATACGTGTATTTCGACGAGTACAACATAACAAATCGGCAATATCATCAATTTGAACGCCTGAATCATTATTATTATAATGCGTATATAGTTTCTCAAATTGTGTACGTAAACGTGGACTACCCATAAAGCACCGTTGTGTTAGTTGATACTAGTCTTAGTTATAAGTTCAAATTCTGAGACTGTGAACTTATACTCTTGATTTTTCAATAAGTAAGTTTACACTAAATCTCGAGTATTTAGAGGAAATTCATCATGTCACCAATTGAATTACACCAATTTAACACCCAAACCCGAAGAAAATCTGATCGTTATCCAGTGGAACGAAATGGCGTATTTATTGTTAAATCAGGCCAATTTCATTACTGTGATAAATCAGGCAAACCTATTACCCTTAATGCTGGTGATTTTTTACTTTACAGCTCTGGTGACATATCAAAAGTAAAAATGATTAATGAAAATGGTAATTTTAAAGCCGAATCATTAGTCATTGATGTCAGTCTTTTTCAAAAATTCATTGCTTATACCAATAACACCGCACATACGGCGTCAGACAGAGAGTCTTTCATTTTTACGCCTGAAAACACATCAGTAAATAAAATATTAGATCTTATAAAAAGCCAATTAGCGGAAGGCGCTACCGATGATTCACTTGAATTTATGGTGCTGGCTTTATTAAGTGAAATGGTGCATGAATATCCGGACTTAATTGCTTTTATACATCGTATTTCTATCCTAACCACCTCACAGCAATTGATTCAATATGTAGAAGATAATATTTCTGCCGATTTAACCATTGATGCTGTCGCACCGAAATTAGGAATGTCCGCATCAACACTCAAACGAAAATTGCAATCGGATAAACTTTCTTTTGCACATTTAGTTAAAGTGAAACGCATTAACTATGCCGCAACTCAATTGCGCATAACACGTAAAACCATCACTGAAATTGCCTATGAAACAGGATTTAAAACAGCTGCTCATTTTAGCACCTGCTTTAAGTCTGTTCATGGGAGGACTCCGAAAGAGTTTAGAGAATCTATACAACCTTAAGTGTCACATTGGTGTAACATTTTGACTTTATGATGCTTTTTTTTATTATGGATTTAGGTCATGTTTAAAGCACTCAGTTACACCACTTTTATCACGGGATTACTTTTTAGCTCAACCCTTTTTGCCGCCGATAACAATATGGTTATTGCAGGTTCGACCTCTGTTTCTACTTTATTAGAACCTTTTATTGAAGAGTATAATCAAGCAACCAAACCGTCCATTGATTTACAAAGCATTGGCTCTAGTGCTGGCATAACTATGTTGGAAAATAATATTGTCAGTTTAGCGATTAGCTCTCGTCAACTTACGCCTAAAGAAAAACTGTCTCTTTCTTCAAATCTTATCGCCTATGATGCAATTGCTATTATCACCCACCCAGATAATCCAATTAATAACCTTTCTGCTGATAATATATGGAAGATCTATCATGGAGATATTACTAACTGGAAACAAGTTGGTGGTGAAGACAAAGAGATTGCTGTTATAACAAGAGAAATAGCGTCAGGCTCTCGCTTTTCATTTGAGAAACACCTTAAACTAACCAAAGAAATTAACTCATTTACGGTTTCTGATATCAGCAAAAAAGCGATTGTTGTAAACGGTACAAGTATGGTTAAGAGTATTGTGGCACGTAACCCACACGCGATTGGTTATGTTTCTGCGGGATCGATTGGTGATCTAGCACAATTGCAAGTTGTTAAAATTAATGGTATTTCACCAAGCACAGAATCCATCTCTGATAAAAAATACCCTCTATCTCGCCCTTTCTTGTTTGTATATAAAAATGAAGACCTTCCTTCTGATTCACAAAAATTCATTGATTACATAAACTCAAAGCAATCAATTTCTAAAATAAAATCATTAGGTTATGTAAAAGAATAGTTGAAATAAAATAGCGAATAATTTATTGTGAAAATTAATACAGTCAGAATCACAACAAGGAAGAACCATGTTAACTGTAAATAGCTATTTTGAAGACAAAGTTAAATCAATTGGCTTTGTTCAAAAGAACAATTCAATTTCTGTTGGTGTTATGTTACCGGGTAACTATACTTTTGGAACAAATGCAGCAGAGAAAATGTCTGTAATCACAGGGGCTCTTACTATAAAGCGCTCTGCCGATGCTGATTGGGTAGTGTTTAGTTCTGGAGAAGATTTCTCAGTTGAAGGCAACTCTTCATTTGACGTTAAAGTTGAAGTTGAAACCGCATACTTATGTGAGTATTTATAATCACTAGAGTATACAAGTTACTCAGTAATTAATAAAAAAGCCAAGTGAATGAAGGTTCACTTGGCTTTTTATATTCTTAATGTATAAACAACGCTTTATTCGTCATCTACTACTAATTTTTTTGGCTTTTTCTTTGGCATAAACACTTGATCACCCACTGCTACGTTAGTGTGGAATGAATTATCACGTTTCTTCGCTGTTTTTGGCTTATGAGTTCCGCGTTTTGCTGTATTTTTCTTAGCATCTGCTTTCTTCACAAACGTACGTTTCTTCTTCGGTACAAGCCCTTTGAATTTGCCTTTTAGATCTTCAAATACAGAGAACGTTAATTCTTTTTGTAAGAAATTCTCTATACGCTTAAAGCTTTCCCAGTCTTTTGGCCCAACAAGAGAAATCGCTGTACCTTTCTTACCAGCACGCCCTGTACGACCAACACGGTGAACGTATTCTTCCATATGTTTTGGCATATCGAAATTGATAACGTGAGTTACGCTAGTTAAATCTAAACCACGCGAAGCAACATCTGTTGTCACTAGTATTTTATGTGCGCGACGCTCAAACTGGCTCATGATGTTATTACGAGCGGTTTGATTCATGTCACCACTTAATGCAACGGCTTTAAGGTTACGTTCGTTCAGTAAATTAGTTAAACGATCGGTATCAACACGTGTTGCTGTAAAGATCATGATTTGGAAGTATTTTTCCGTTTCAATGATTTTATCTAACAACGCTTGCTTATGATCTAAGTGATCACACAAGTAAAAGCTTTGCGTAATATCTGTATGCTCATCGGTAGATAAACCAACAGACACAAACTTAGGGTTATCCAACATGTTGCCTGCAAACTGAGTTACCGCATCATGATCTAACGTTGCAGAGAACATTAAAGTTTGACGACGACGATGGTTTGCTGCTTGGTGAATTTTTTGAAGATGATCTGCAAAACCTAAGTCAAGCATACGGTCAGCTTCATCAAGAATAAGCATTTCTAATCCATTTAAGAATAAAGATTGATGCTCTATGTGATCCGCTAAACGACCAGGAGTTGCTACGATAAATTTAGGGAATTTACGAAGTGCATTGACTTGATCATTAAAGTTTTCACCACCAGTGATCAATGCAGCATCGTACGTTAACCCGCCCAACATTGCACGTAGGTGCGTATATACTTGTTTTGCTAGTTCACGTGTTGGCGCTAAAATCACAGCTCGTGGATCATTTTTAGAAAACGACTTTGATTTTAGTGATTTATGAAGCATTGGTAATACAAACGCGAGTGTTTTACCTGACCCTGTTTTTGATGATGCAAGAATGTCTTTTCCTGCCATCGCAATAGGTACTGCTTTACGCTGAATTTCAGTTGGTTTTTTGATGTTCTGGTGAGCGAGATTTTTTAATAGGCGATTATCTAAACCTAAATCTTTAAATTGCAAAAGCTGCACTCCAATTTCGAGTATTATTGATGGATAACCAGTCATTCTGGTCTAATGAGGCGGAGTATAGCATAAGACTCCTTTAACCTTGCACATAATTCTTCATTTGGTCACTTACACTCACCCACCACTTTGCTACAATGCCTCAATAAACGATAAGATAGACAATATCTTTAATAATAAAAACATTCGATAATAAACATCTTTTATAATAAGTAGTAGAGAAGTCTATGAGCATTCAAATCACTGGAACAATAGCAAAAATGCGCGCATCCCTACTTGATGGCGCAGTACAATATCGTCTACCGGTAGGAGACGAAGAAGTCGAACTCAACACACTCATTGGTCAAACGCTGACATTAGCGCATACAGGCAATATTTTCTGTTGCTCTTGCGGTAAAAAAACAAAGAAAAGTTACTCTCAAGGTCACTGTTTTGTCTGTATGAAAAAACTGGCAAGCTGTGATATGTGCATTATGAAACCAGAAACTTGTCATTTTGCAGAGGGGACTTGTCGCGAACCTCAGTGGGGAGAAGCTAACTGCTTTGTTGATCATTATGTTTATCTATCAAACACTTCAAGTTTAAAGGTAGGTATTACTCGCCACACTCAAATCCCAACGCGCTGGATTGACCAAGGTGCAACACAAGGGTTACCTATTGCTAAAGTTAAGAACCGTTTAATTTCAGGATTAGTTGAAATTGAATTAGCAAAATTAATCGCAGATAAGACCAATTGGCGTACCTTATTAAAAGGCAATAATGAGCCATTAGCGCTAAAAGAAGCGGCATTAGAACTCCTTCCTCAAGTAGAAGAAGCCATTGCGAAAATTCAAGCTGAACACGGTGAAGATTCTGTTGAACTATTAGATGAAAATATTCTTGATATCGCATTCCCTGTTAATGAATTTCCAACCAAAATTGTCAGCCATAATTTTGATAAAAACCCTGAAGTTACTGGCGTATTAAATGGCATTAAAGGTCAATATTTACTGTTTGATACGGGTGTAATTAATATTCGTAAATTCGGGTCTTACGAAGTAACCGTGACCGCGTAACTTAATAAGGGCGTCCATTGTATAAATGAATGCCCTTCCTTCTCTTTCTTTTATATTATTCAGTTACTAAACATCCCTTTACGCATATCAGCCCCTAATGATCTATTCATTATTATTGATTGACTCATTCTTTTCAGTTTCAGTTAAAGATTCAATCTTCTCTTCAGGTAATGGACCTTCCTTAAAAACAACAAATGCACGACGGTTTTCAGCATTGGCTTTCAAAGAATGCTCTTCAACTATCGGATCATTTTCACCAAATGATTTTACTTCCCATACAAACTGCGTCGGATCTACTCTGGTTTTTAAGTATTCTTGTACCGCAATAGAGCGTTCTTTGGCTAGTTTCTCGTTATAACTTACAGAACCTTGATAATCTGTATGCCCCGCGATTAAAATTCGCCCTGTTAATCCTTCTAATTTTAAAGCTAATTTGTCTAACTCTACCTTATCTTTCTCTTTTAATATTGATTTATCAAAATCAAAATGGGATGCCATAGTGACGTAGACTTTACGCTTTGGCTCTGGTGGTAAACAAGCAGGGTTTGTCTCTTTTTCAACGGTTTGCTCAAACACTAAAAAAGCACGACGGTTAATCGCGTTTGCTTCTAATGTTTTCCCCTCTGCAATTGGTTTTTTCTCACCGTAGTATTTTATTTCCCACTCATAGTTTTCAGCATTAAGATTTTGCAGGAGGTAAGCTTTTATGGACTCAGCTCGTCTAAATGATAACTGCTCATTGTATTTTACTGAACCTTGATAATCAGTGTGACCAACAATCGCAACACGACCTTTTAATTTTTTAATTTCATTAATAAATTGGTTTAATGATGTATGATCCGCTTCCATTAATTCTGATTTATCGAACTCAAAATGCTCTGCCACAGCAACTTGAATTTCACGTTGAGGGACTAAACACTCTGCGATTAAAAACTTTTGAACTCGTTCATCGTATTTATCAATATTCTCTTGGCTAACATAGGTGTCTGTACTACACCCAAATACAGAAAGAAGAGTTAACCCAACCAGTAATTGTTTTTTTCTATTCATCTTCTCTTCCTTTAAATTTTCCCGATGAGGTTAATAAAGACCCCTCTTGCATCGTAATCATCATCATTCGTTAAATTGTCATCAAAACGAGAGAAGTTATAACCAATACCCATTTTAAAGTTATCTGTCAGGTGTTTATTAAATGAAATTAATGCGCCGTCTTCCATTTCGTCATATTGTGTATCAACCTTCCAATGATATTGACCTGTGATATCCCAATTTTTCATAATACGATAAGAGGCACTAATACCCGTTAGATAAATTTGGCTGTTTACATCAACGGTAGCACCTGAAGCTCTATCAAAGCGTTCATATTTATCTTTATATGCATATTTTGCACCAAAGTCCCAGTGCGCATCCCACGAATAAATTGCTTCTGTCTCGATGATATGACTTTCTTCATCAGAATATTCTACGTCTCGATTTAAATTATCAAAATCAACTAAGTAGGTATAGCGAGCTAACAGATTAAGTTTATCGTTATAAATAGGACGGTAGGCTAAGCCGATGCTTGATTCAATAAATCGCGCTAACATTTCATTGTTTGTTTCATTCTCAGAGCGAGAATAATTAAACTTACCAAATACAGTGTATTCTTCCGTTAAGTGATGAGTGTAACTGTTGGTTGTTACCCACTGCTCTATTTTTTCATTGGTTTCTTCAGTTTCATCTACGCGGTATTCGATCTTATTCTTCAATAAGACATCATCGAGATCGAAACTAACATTAAAGCTCACTGCCTTACGATAGACAATACCAGTAATGCTATTGTTTGGATCATTATTGTATTCAATTTCGCCTTGTTGATAAGCAATACCGATATCAATATCATCGGTAAATTCATTATCAAAGCCAAACGAATCAATGCGGCCTTTGCCATTATTCTCATTAACAAATTGGTTTTCTTGATAGAAATCGACGGTTTGTGTTAATGCTGCTCTCTGACCTAAAATAACGTTATTCTGGTCTTGATAATTATCATCAACATAGGTGACATAAGTCGAGTAATTTTGAGTTACATCATAATTTACCGTTGCTTCTGCAGCATCACCTCGACTGCCCGTGGTATACGCGCCACCTAGCGTTAAATCGTCTAAAACACGGGTTTCTGCACCAAGAGTGATGCTGTCATTATCATCATAAGAATCCGTCGCATCGACAGTAGTTTGCCCCTTAATGTAAACGCTGTTTTCGCTGTCCCACAAATATTCTGCTTTGGCTCCAGCAAGTGATCCTGTCCCTGATTCTTTTTGCTGATTCAGTTCTTTAATATGTTTACCCGCAACTGACAATTTTATATGTTCGGTAACCAAGAATTGCGCTTCAGCTTCAACTTGTTCTGTATCTGTTTCTAAGGTGCCATCTAGCTCTTTCTCTTCCATCGAAGTAAAACGTGTAGATATTTGAACACGGTCGCTCACTTGTAAGCGAACTTCAGTACCGTAAGACTCTTGCTCTAAATCATCGCTTTGGCTTGCATAAGAGTAACCAGCATCTTTGGATTTGTACCACGCTTTAACGTCATTACCTACTGCCCCAAATAATTCTGGCGCTAAGTCATATAAACTTGCGACACCAAGAACTTGTATATTATTACCTTCACGATCATCCGTATTACCCGATGAAATTGGTGTGAAAGTCAAACCGCCATCAAAAGAGACAAAGTTACTGTCTGCCTGTGTTCCTGTCGTATGACCAAATTCCGTTTTTAAATAGGTGCCTTCTGTTGCTCGAAGCGTTAGGTCTGTTGAATACAACTCGTAATCTTGGCTGTCTTTCTCTTCCGTAATATAAGTAGCACCAATACCAATATAATCGTTCGCCCAACCTTTAACTCGACCACCGTAGGCCATCGCATCTTGAGCATCTTTTCCGCGAGGAACATACTCATAATCAACAGAAAGGTAATTCTCATAACCACCACGTGGAGAGTCATCAATTACCGAACCAAAACTGTCTGAAACAATATCAGATAAAGGACGAGTTAAAATAATTCGGCCTTGATACTCATCAATTTCATAATCTCGACCAGGTTGTAATGGAAGCTCTTTCTCAACAATACCACTGTCTTTATTCATGACTTTTATCATGACTTTATCACTACCAGGAAGCACTTCACCATGCTGTAGGAAATACAGTGAACCGCCAGTACCTAAAAATTCGTCATGTGAATACAAAGAATCGGCTTGTGATGCAAAACCGACAATGTTTAAACGATCTTCACCATATATAGTGGTTTCTCTTGTTCGATAATCCCCTCTAAAACCATAGAGACTACGGTTATAATCACCGTTATCTGTTCCTGTTATCCCTGTATTGAAATTACCCCATAAATATTGAGACTTATCATACTGGATATCTAAATAGACCTTACCTTTGGTATTGACAACTTTTTGGATATTCGCACCATCGCCATAGTTGCCATACATCATCTCATCATCGCCATCGACAATATCAAAAACAGTTGAGCTGTCATCCGCAGCAAATGGATTTTTAAACATGTCTTTTACGGCACTTTCTTTTGTATCAACATGAGCAACAACGCGCAGTTTGTCTCCAAATTTACCTTGCCCGAAATAGGCGAGACGCCCTTGGTTATAGATATCTTTAGCATACTGGTCATTAACCTCTAGTGCTCCAGCACTACCACCAACACGATTTGCACCGACATAAAAATCAGCTAGACCTGCTTGCGCATAGTAGGTGTCAGGAATTCGTGCGTACAATGAAAAACGACGCTCTTCACCAGAGTCAAATACGACCGTCGTAGGAAATCGATAAGCGTCAGTTGGTAAGAATATTTCGGCGTAAAGTTTTCCTTCTGTAACATCAAACTCATCTTCACCAATAATAACTTTATCAACACCATCTAGTCCTGTACCAATAAATTTAGCCAATCCTGATGAGGTTGGAATGTTATGACGCATTAGGGTCGACTTCCCAAAATGGCGACCATTTTCTTCATCATTTGCATTCTTATCTATCGACAAATCTTTATCTGGACGAACTAAATCAACCACACCAATAGTGGTAACATCCATATTTCCGTCTTTATCCCACACTTTAAGTCTAAACAATAATTGCTCGCCAAGCTTAAATTGATAATCCACATCCGTAGAACCATCCCATTCAATATCGGTGCTATTGGCTAACGTGTCGCCTTTTTTTATCACCAGAGGCTCTGACAAATGGCGATCAGCGCCTCGATATACTTCTAGCTGCCACGTTTTTATGTAATAACTGTAGTTTGTGTTAACTGAAAAATTCACTGAATTAACTAAACTGCCATCCGAAATTTCAACTTCATCGTTAACACTTAAATCCAATACTGGATCAAATTTAGTGATATCACGACTTGCCCAAATAGCCCCTTCCTCTAAATAGATGCGAGAGCTGTCTGTTTGTTCATGGGCATCTACTGAAATACCCATACTGTCTGAATCCAACTGCTGTAAATTGTCGGTATTTTTTGCGAGCACCATTATAGGTAATGCGGATAACACGCACACCGTTAACTGACTCTTTTTAAATACGTTCATATATCTCCTAATAACTTCTATTCTTATTTTTATATTGAGTTATTTTTCATCTTTGCTTTGAATACTGAAATTAAATTTTGTCAGTGCGTGCGGTGTTATACGTAACACCTTTGGGTTTTCACTGATAACGGTCATGCCTGTTGGCAATGAATCACTATCAACCTTTACAAGGAATTGTTTGCCCTTTTTATCCAATACCCACTGATCTGGTACGTGATAGCGACCATATTGATCCGTTTCAATAATAATACCTTCAACCGTAAGTAGCCTAACGCCTGGAATACCATCTTCATATAACCCCATATTCTCTATGATAATTTCCCATAAATAATGAGAGCCATCTTTATAGAGATTTCGAGTAATGTTCAGATTTTCTCCGGTTAGGCCCTCTTGTCGTTCATCGGTATGACTTGTGATCACTGAATCATCTTTTTTGAACAATATGTGAGTACCATCTTCTGTCGTTACCGTAAAATCAAACTTATCTCGAGTGGTGGTTGCAAATTGCAGTACCGCTTTATTTCCCTCAGGTAAGGTTCTGTTTCTAGAGAGTCCAAATAAATGATCAATAACGATACTTTTATTTATTGGTGCAACTTCTTTTTCAATAAGCGCCTCTTCTTGGCCTTGAATTTCCAAAGTCGTTGAATTAAGCACATAAACGGATGACGGAATATCAGCAGTGATCGTAATATCAAATGCAGTGGCTTCTGCTTGATAGCCATCACCATTATGATCTTCAAACACTTTCCCGATAATTGAAGCGGTATCAAATAGCTTATCAGGGGTTATTTCAACCGTTGCGCTACTCATGTTTGACTTAATTTCTAATGGTCCGCTTGTCATTCCTTCTGCCGGTGTCATGGCATACGCCGTATTCACATAACTGCCAAATGTTGCACCCACAGTTACACGCAATAAGTATCGAACACGAACTTTCTCTTGAATTGTTGAACCGCTTGAACCATACGCCAGCATATCGCCAATGTTAAAGGTCAATACATTGGTCATGCTTGGATCTTGGTTGGTAAATACATCATCAAACGTATCAAATTCTCCATCTGGACCACTGTTAGTAATTTCAGTCGAACCTTCAAGATATTGGAAACCTGATGGGTATCTATCTTCTAGCTTAACGCCTTTAAATTCAGCTTCATTGTGGTTTTCAATGATCACTTCATACTCAACAACATCACCAACTTGAGCACTGTCTTTTAATGCTCGTTTAGTTACTTGAAGTTCACCTTCATTATCTGCAAACTTCTTAACGTGTATAGTGACGCTGTCTTCGGCTGTTATCCCACCAGGAGTCGTCACAGTAAAGGTGTTAGTAATATCATCATCAAGGCCTTTTCCTATTTTGCCGATAACGATAATTTCAAAGGCGTTACCTTCGTAAGCTTTTAAAGTTTGAGTTGAATCTAGATCAACCGAATTTTGGGTGTCAATTACCGCTCCGCCAGGAAATTCAATAATTTTTGACGTCCACTCTGTAAACAGAGGATTACCGTTAGCCCCTTGAAGCGCTGAAATTTCATCAAATAAACGTACACCTGAGACATCTGATGAACCTCTATTTGTCACACCTAACGTATAGGTTATCTCGTCGTCGTCATTTGTGTACTCTGCTTTGTCTGCGATTTTTTTCACCATTAAAACCACCTCTTCTGGCTTTAATACTGCGGTTGAATCTATCGTTGTTGTTCCATCGTTTATACTCGCAGTATTGGTGATGTCGCCCAGCGCATCAGGATTCACAATACCTTTCACGATAAAATCAATTGTCGCATTTGGTGCTAAATCAACAGTAACATTGATATCCTTCCCTAGCGGCAATGGATCAATAGTTGTTGTGCTGTATTTATCATTTTGTATGTCATAATTAATATCCCATGAACTAAAGGCATCTTCAGTTGCACCTAAGATTGTCGTTACTTGTAGATCACTAATGATGTCGGTGATCTGTATATCTTGAGCAAAGCTAGCGGCATTATTTACTAAAGTAATATGGAACTCTGCTTCTTCTCCTGGAATGTATTTCGCCTCTTGAGAACCATCTTTTAAGGTTTTAATAAAAGAGACATTTTGTGCTGCAGGCTTTAATTCCGCTTCATCAGTGACAGGTACTCCATTAAATTCCATCGTGGCGGTATTTTTTATAATCCCTGTAGCTTTTTGATTAACTGTTCCACTGACTGTAAATGTCACTGTATCAAGCGGAGCGAGATCAATATTGACCTGAATATCTTCATTAATCGTCGAACTGGTTCGTGTTATAACGGTATCAGAATCATTCGCTTCAACATCTAGAACCCAATGGCTGAATGCTTGCTCCTGTATGCCATCTATCGTTTCTACAGTTAAAGCTGAAATGATGTCGTCTAATTTAATGTCGTCGGCAAAGCCATTGGTGCCATTGGTTACGGTAATAACAAAATCTGATGTTTCACCTGGAACATAGGTCTCAACCGGCGCTTCTTTTAGTAAAGTAACGACTGGAATAATAGGAAGGCTAATCGCTTCTGCGGTTTGAGTAACACCATCAAGTTCAACGGTAACTGTATTTTTAACTTCGCCATGAATCGTTGGTAATAACTTACCGCTGATGGTAATTTCCAACTCATCGTTTGGCGCTATCTCAATCATTCCATTAATGTCACCGGAAGTAATCGTTGGGATAACCGTATGCCCGGTTAATGAACTTCCAGAAATACTAATAGAAGCGGGATCAAATGCAGTTAATGTATTTCCATCGATTGTTGGGCTTTCAATTGTAGATACAAAATCACTAATCTGAACATCTTTGGCCCATGCTGCGGTCGTATTTGTCACTTTAATGGTATACGTTAATGTATCACCAGCTTCATAGATTGGTTTATCTACTACTTTCGTTACCGTTAATGATGCATTTTCCGGTGTATAAGTAACCTCTGCTCTTTTTATTTTGTTTTCAGCATCTGTAACATTAACAATATTAGTAATATCCCCCATTGCAGCATCATTTACTTTTCCTTCTAGATGCAGATTAATGATATGTGATGGTGCGATATTGTAATTAACTTCATAGCCATCAGTCCCTGTGACTTCACTGCCAGCTACCATTTGTGATAATGACGGTTCAACTCCAATAACTGATACATCAGTAATGTCCCACTGTTCAAATGCGCGCCCTTCTCTGGCTTGGCCTGCAAAATCAGTTTTTATTGATTTACTTAGATCACTAATATTGACATTAGTTACATAGCCACCACCAGTATTCTCAACTTGAACATCAAACCCAATGGTCTCCCCTGGAACATAAGTAGCCGGAGTTTTAGATGCAGTTTTTGTTACGGATAGCTCACCCTTTTCTGGAACAATATAGCCTACATCAACTTGATACTTTGCCCCGTTGACAGTTACCGTATTTGTAAACTGGCCAATCGCATCTTTTCTGATCATGCCATCAATAACGATCTCCACTTCTGTCATGGTTGAATCAGGATTTTTAGCTGCCATTTTTATAACAGAATTAATATCACCACTTGTAGGTAACGTACTGATATCCGTATAGCTTGGTGATGAATCATGGTCACCATCAGATACTACACGTGACGTAATCAACCATGACTCCAAAGCCGGTTGCATGGAACCATCTGCAGCTTTCACCATAAATGTTGAGATAGGATCAACAACTGTAACTTCAGTGTTAGTGTCTGATTTATTTAAGATTCGAATCGTGTATTTAATTGGTTGCCCTGGTGAGTAAGTGCTGATATCAGAGGCTTTCATGGCAACTATCTTAGCCGTGCCCGCTGCCAATGTTACATCATTAGAATTGACACCATCTATCTGAGCGGTATTTACTATTGACCCTGTTGCATTATTTGACACCGTTCCTGATATCTCAAACTTCAAGCTGTCCCCAGACATCAAATCAAACGTTGCATTTAAGTCCGATGAACCGTCATACTGCCCTGAAATAGAAAATCGAGAAGGATCTGGCTGCTCAATAAGGTGCACATTACTTGATGTAAATGCATCAATACCATCAGAGGTTTTTAAAGCACTAATTAGATCTTTTATTACGATATCATTAGCAGTACCTTCACCGTCATTTCGCACCATGACTTCATAAGTCACTTGTCCGCTTGGGTTGTATTGACAACCACTGCCAGTCGTTGACGGAAATGAACACGTATTACTGTCTGATGTTGTATTAATTACTGTTTTTTCAAATACTAATAAAGGTGCTACTGGTGGAATAGGATCTGTTGTAACTGTATTATTACCACCTATTGCCGTATTGGCATCAACAATTCCTACGGCATCCTCTCGAATATTCCCTGTAATGGTAAAAGTAATATCTTCCATTGGAGCAATATCTAAACCATCTGACGCTTTAATATCAAGATCATCTTTAGGATCGTAATCTAAAGGCTTTGTATCAATATCAGCATCCAAACCTGTTGTTACTACATCCGTAATATTGGTGTTGATTAATGCAGGCTCTATCGCCCCACCAATAACTTCTACTTTTAATTCAGAAAGTAAATCTTGAATGATCGTATTATCACGCCAAACAGGTTGAATGTTTTTTACAACAAATTGATATTCTACACTATCACCCGGCTTATAAGTATCACCGCTACTATAAGAATTGCCTGCAATTGATATGATCTTTTTAGTAACTTCTAGTCCACTAGGGTCTGAATTAATATGTGATTTTGAAAAACCACTGCCATTATATAAAGGCTTAATTTGAATGGCATCTAAGCTATCGTCACGGATCTGTGATTCCATTACGAAGTCGATCCATCCTTTAGGTGCAATAGACACATAAGCCAAATTAATATCTGCATTAGCACCACCAACATAGGAGCCAATAGAAGTCATCGATTCGCCTGACGTTGTCGCAGTAACTGTCCAACCATTTGGTTGATATACAATGCCTTTCTCGTTATCACCTTGGCCTAGAGCCGTTTGTGCTAATCTCACTTTTAATTCTGAGAATTTCTCAACCAGCGATTTGCCATACTCAGTACCATCACCATTATTCTCTAAACGTAAGTGATAATAGACTTTCTGATCATCAACTTGGTGATTATAAGTCGTTTTAACAGCACTAAAGCTGCTATCTGAATAGGCTTTATGTGTTTTTTTAATGACAGAAGGTAGCATAACGGAACGATCAGAACTCACATTATATCTGCCCGCAATAAGCGCTTCATTTTTGAATTCCCCAACCGCACTCTCTACAATATGAGCCTTTATTTTATATCTAACAAACGAGCCTAATGGAGTGGCACTTTTTGCAGCTAGATCAAAGGTTGTATCAATATTCTCGTTATCTTTAACGATTCCCGGATTAGATATTGGACTTCTATCCGTTTCCGTTATTATCTCCCAGCGATCAAAAGCAGGACATGTATAAATACTGCCAGTATTGATGTTATAGCAGTCAGTTGTTATTGAGCGAATTCTGTCGATAATTGCAATATCATTCAAATGCACTTCATTATCATTGACTATTTCAATTTGATATTCAATAAACCCATCTGGCTTATATCCTGCTAAACCAGAACTCAACTTAGTAACACCATCAGTATCGTAATAAGCTAAAATGGTTTTTGAATAATCAAATTTTTGAGCATCAGGCTTAGAGATTGCACTCACTCGGTCACCATTAACCGATAGTATGTTAATAATGTCCCCAACAGCTTTAGGGTTTACGGTGGTCGTCACTACATAATCAATGGTCGCACCTGCAGGAATTGACGCTCTTGTATTAATGTCTTTTCCATCTGTTACCGTACCTACTTGGGCATTCCCCCCAGCAGAACCACCAGTGATAACTGGGTTTATTGTCCAACCAGACATAAATGCTGGTCCTAAATTACCATCGACAAGCTCAACCTGTACTTTTGATATTTCATCAAGTACAGGTATATCGTAAGCATTACCTTTTCCGTCATTAGTAATAAGCAAATGGTAAGTTAAAGGTTCTCCCGGTTTATAGTTAATCTCATCAACTTCTTTAGAGAAGGTTAAATGAAACTCATTTGGTCGAATCGTTATGCCACCAATATCAATATCACCTACGGCATCATCACGAACAATACCTTTTACGGTATATAAAACAAAATCACCACCGGCTACATCTATTGTGGTATTAATATTTTTATTATTTTCAACCGTTCCGTCGAGGGTACCATCCGTAGTACCACGACCACCATTAGCATCATCTTTAATTACGTCAACAGAGAATACGTTTGTGAATGGGTTTTCTGAAGTACCGTCCATAAGTAGAACGTTCAAACCTAAAATATCCTCAGATACTTTATGGTTATTTAAGTAACCCGTTTTAGAAAGCACTTTGATGGTATAAGTTAATTCATCACCAGGGCTGTAATACTGATTAGGAGAACCATTAACCAACACCTGTCTAATGGTATCAGCACCATTCCAAGTAATTTCATTTTCGTGATGTGAAATATGAGATTGTTCTGTTACCTCCCCAAAATCACGATAAACATAAGCATCATTAGGCAACAAATTAGTTAGTGAACCAGACATCACCGTACCAACGTAATTGTCTTTAACTCTAGCTTTAATTTGGAAGGTTTTCACTTCTTGTGGCGCAAGCTCTAATACATCAGATGATCCTACTGCTGGATAAATAAAATCATCCGTATTTTGAGGACCAAAAGATGCCTCACCATCAAGTTTTATTTGCCAATAGTCAAAGGGAGACTGGTCTACATCATTTTCAAAATGATCGTCTTTATCGTTTGCTAGTACCGATTTTATTTGAGTCATCAAATCAGCAACAGTCAGCCTTTTTGCTGTTATTGTCGTGCTGTTGTTCAACAGTGATATGGTATAGGTAATATCTTCACCAGGAACCACTTTCACTTTATCTGAGGTTTTTAAGATCGATATATTAAATTTTTCTGTTACGGCCCCTTTACCTATTTCTGCCGTTGACGAATGATCCGTACCTGTAGCAGGATCATGAATTTCTGCCGTATTTGATATTTCATCTTTTATATAATCAGATTTAACCGTACCTGTAACTTTATAAACAACATAACCCATGCCATTATAATCACCAGATGATTCTTTTGGATCAATATCTACTCTAGATTGAATATTTCCGCCATCTGGCCATGTAGCTTTTATATCAGCATAACTGCCACTCTTAGGGTGTCCTTCTGTACTTGCTTGAATTGTCCAGCCTGGTTCAAATACGTCCATACCAATAATATCATCACTGACATCTACGTCATTGGCATACCCTGATCCTTTATTGAAGACATAAATATTGAACTCGACAGTTTCTCCAACTTTAAACACATCATTAGGCGTTGTTTTAGTTACCAATACATCCGGATCTTTAGGATGAACCCATGCATTATCACTATTCGACTTTCCATTGTCTGGCGTAGAAACTGTGGCTATATTATTAAACTTTCCCCAAACAATTTTATTATCATCAGTACGGTCAATCTGCGCTGTAATCGTATAAATAATGCGAACATTCGGCGGAATTTGTGCGGTTGTATTTAAGTCTTTATTATTTTCAACGATACCTACATCAGTAGCACCCAAAAGCTCTGCTTCTTCTTGTGATGACAAACCAGAAGCATCAATTACTTCTTTTTGCGTTGCAATTGTCCAAGTAGTAAATACTGGTATTTGAGTATTTTCAGGCTCTAATAAATCAGCTTTGATGGTGGAGATCGGATCGACCACGTCTACATTAGTAGCATAACCATTTGCTTTATCGTTTTTTAATACGAGTTGATACGTCACTGTTGTTGCCGGTTTTGAGTATGAGGTTTGCTCTCCACTAAACGTCGCCGCTCCATCAATTTTTACGGCTTTATTTATCGTCACAGCGAAATCTCTTGGTACCGAGCCTCTATCTGCGATTGCTTTACCATCAACAATCACCTCATTTGTTATCGTACTATTTGCTGTTGCAATTGTTCTTGCACTTATGGTGTAAGTTATTGTAGTTTTTGGTTCAATTGTCGCTTTTACATCTAAAATATCGGGATAAACAATAGATCCAGAGAGCCCTGTATCTGTTGAATTTGCAGGAGTTCCATCAATATGCTCCGCGCTTGCTGTAACAGTCCAATAAGAATAAGCGGGAACAGAGTTACCATGAATATCAGTCACCATGATTGCCGCTAAATCATCAACAACAGAGACTTGATCGGCAAAGCCATCGCCGTTATTTGTTACTTTTATAGTATAAGTAAGCAATTGACCTGATGAATAATAATAAGAATCGACATCTTTTGTTACCGATAAACTGTCATCAGGCATTTCAACCCCTGTCCCATCTTCTGTTACATCATCGGCACAGCTCGGATCATTATCAATGATAATCCCAATGCTAGTATCATTAACCGTAGCTGTCAGTTTATAGATGACCTTTTTACCGGGAGCTACATCGGGTGAAACAACAACATCTCTAGTACCTGACGCTGTAAATTTACCCGCATCTGTTCCTTGATTATCACTGCCATCAGTAACTTCTAACTTCCATGATTTAAAAGCACTTGCCGAGCCAGCACCACCCGCTTGCTCTGTTTTAATACATGACAGTTTATCAACGACAATCAAATTATTAGCAAAATACTTACTTGACGTATTTTCAACCGTAATGTCATAAACCACCTCGCCACCAGGGGTATACTGACTTTGTGATGTCGATTTGGTGATTTTAATTTCTGGATCGGCTGTTTGTAGCACTTTTTCAGCCTTAATCGGAGCCGTAATTTGGCTCACCGAGTTAGCTAAAGACCCATCAGATTTTAAGACTTTTGTGGTTAAGTTCTTAATTTCACCGATAGTTACAGGTGTGATTGTTGCTGAAATTAAATAATCAATTGTCTCACCAGGATAGACAGAAACCACATCATCAAATGCTGTATCTGTTAGTTCACCACTGTCATTAAGAGCCGATACAGAGTTGCTACCAATCGTATTTACTTTAGATATCCATGAGTTATATGGATTACCTTGTACATCAGTCTGATCAAGCTTAATTGCATCTAAATCATTACCTAAAGTAGACAGCAAGTCTGAAATGTTATGTTGGACATGATAATTATGAATAATACCACCACCGGTATTTTCAACACTCAGGTGAACTTTCATTTCACCATTAACCAAATAAGGCGTTGTATTTTCAAATTCATGATTTGTAATGGTCAACTCACCAATAATTGGTGGCGTGGTGAGTTGGTTACTACTTAAATTCCCTTCTTTGGTTACTGAGTCAGCAGAAGTGACAATGTCACCGACCAAGGTACCAATAACAGCCGCTTTGATTGTGTAGGTTATGCTGCCACTAACATCAAGAGTAGCATCACTAACTACAAGATCTCCTTGTGAAGCAAAAGTACCCGTATCACTGCCTGATCCACTTTTTTTTGCTGTAATAGAAACCGATGAAAATGGAGAAACAGAATTGCCATCAATAGATTCAACCGATAAAGAGGAAAACAATTGATTAATGGCTAGGTGCTGAACTTTATAACTGCCTGTATTTTCAGCCTTTAGTGTATAAGTTAACAGATCGTTTAATTCGTATTGGCTTTTATCGACAGAAAGAGTCAATGTATATACATAAGGTGCTGGCGTGATAATTTGTGTATTTGAATCAATACTTTCGGATGATGAAGTTACATTTGCTTGAATCGAAACATCAGCAATAGCAGTATCTGAAACTCTTGCTAAAACAGTATAAGTTAGCACACCACCCTGTTGTAACTTCGCATTGCTAACCATAAGGTCACCTGACGTACTAAAATCCCCTTTATTAGAGAACCAAGTAGCAGAACCTGATATTTCCGTTGATTGAAAAGCGAGTTCAGAACCTGACATTGCAGACATAAACTCGGAAGATACTGAAATATCATCAATGGTAACTGAAGATACATTGGTGACAGTAACTTGATAGGATACGATTTCATTGTTTTCATAAATCGCACTATCAGCCGTAATAGCAATAGTCAGATCAGCAGAGTGAGCGCCGAGAGATAAAAACAAGCCAATAAACAAACTAAATAGCTTAGTACTAAAACTATTTTTTAAATGAGAAATAAACATTCTTATTAATACACCAATCAAATTTTAAACTGTCACAACTTCATAAATCAATGATCTACTTTAGAGTGAACAAACCACCTAAACGTCACATCAATGTCAAAACCAGTTAATATTAGATTATAATATGTAACATTATTGAGAATGTTATTTCGAAATTTTATTGGTGCTATCTATATCTCATTTTTTGTTCACTAACCTAGAGAAATCATCTGAAATTAAAATGGAATCCTCTAAATTATAAATACCTAAAATAGAAAAGAGACATTACTGCCTCCCAAATTAGAATGACGGTTTACTCATTATTAGATTTAGTTACATTAGTTTGAGTTGCTACTCCCTACCATTTCTTTTTGCCTTATTATGTGATTTAACTCGATAATTGATTCTAATTTATTTGATTAGATTTATTGATTCAGTTATCAATATCAAATGCTATTGAAGGGAGTCGAGCATGATTTTAGCCACACCAAATGAATTTGAACCATACTTATTTATTGATAGTAAAAGTGGCTCATACTACTCAAAATATGACAATTTCATATTACAAAGTGTATTTCAACCCATTGTAGATATTCAAAATAAAGTGATTGGGTATGAGGCACTACTTCGTATTTTTGATCACAAGATGACGTCAATACGCCCCGATCTTTTTTTCAAAAGTAAAACTCATTCATTAGAAGACATATTGAATATTGAAAGACTTAGCCGGATTATCCATATCCGAAACTTTTCAACCTTTGCATCTGACGATTGCCAACTCTTTCTTAATGTATTACCAGAGTCGGCCATCCATTTTCATCAGCATAAGCTTAAAAATATCAATATATCTTTACTTGAGGTTCGAATAAAACAGCTAGGTTTAACCCCACAACAAGTGACACTAGAGTTGCTTGAATTCCACTATCATGATGAAGAGGGACTAGCTACCGCTATTCAAGGTATTAAAGAACATGGGTTTAATGTGGCTATTGATGACTTTGGTTGTGAAGCATCAAGTAAAAAAAGAGTATCCAGTTTAAACCCTCATATCATTAAAATAGACCGTAAATTACTTCTGCAATACGATAAAGGGTTAACCCAACCATTATTATCTGCGATCGCTTTAGCAAAAAAAGAAAATGCAAAAGTCGTTATTGAAGGCATAGAAACACCATTACAATATGAAAAAATGAAAGCATTAGGTGTAGAATATTTTCAAGGTTTTTTAATAGGTAAACCTTTACCGTTACATCAACAAAAACACCAAGCAGCGTAACTTCCCTTTACTCTTTTCACTTTGTCGCTAAAATAGCGTTTTTGATTTTTTAAAGGATTCACGCTATGTCCATCCAATGGTTCCCTGGTCACATGCATAAAGCTCAAAAAGAGATCGCTGAGGTGATCCCTAAAATTGATGTGATCATTGAAGTACTTGATGCTCGTATCCCTTTCAGTAGTGAGAATCCAATGATTGCCTCTCTACGCCAAGATAAGCCTTGTATTAAAGTTTTGAACAAGCGTGATTTAGCTGATCCTGAAGTGACTCAACTTTGGATTGAGCATCTTGAGAAAGAGCAAGGTGTTACAGCAATGGCAGTGACAACCAGTAATCCAGATGAAATCCATAAAATTATGGAAAGATGCCGTAAGTTGGTCCCGCATCGTGAAGCGATGGGAAAAAACGTTCGAACCATGATTATGGGTATTCCAAATGTGGGTAAATCAACCATCATTAATACCTTAGCCGGACGTATGATTGCAGTAACCGGTAACCAACCAGCGGTAACTCGTCGCCAACAACGTATTAATTTACAAAATGGCGTTGTTCTCTCTGACACTCCTGGAATTTTATGGCCTAAAGTTGAAAACCCACACAGTGGTTTCCGTCTTGCTGCCACAGGTGCCGTTAAAGATACAGCAATGGAATACGATGAAGTTGCCTTTTATACTGTTGAGTATTTAGCAAAACAGTACCCAGAGCGTTTGAAAGAGCGTTATAACTTAGATGAATTACCAAATAACGATGTAGAATTGATGGAAGCAATTGGTCGTAGTCGTGGTTGTTTGCAAGCTGGCGGACGAATCAACATCTATAAAGCGTCTGAAATTCTACTTCATGAGCTACGTTCTGGCACATTAGGTCAATTAACTCTAGAGCTTCCCGACATGATCCCTGCTGAGCTTGAAGCCGTTGAAATTGCAGCAGCGCTTAAAGTTGAACAACAAATTAAGAAAAAAGAAGAGCGCCGTAAGCGTTACTTGAAAAACAAACGTTAATTCTTTTTAAATATATACATAAAAAGAGAGGCTAACCAATAAGTTAACCTCTCTTTTTTTATTGTTATTACTAAACCTATTACTCTTCAATAAGTAAACTTAATAACACACCCTCTAACTGATCCCAAGGTAACAACTGAGTATCAATCACTTCTAATTTTGATTCCATACCATCAATGCTAAGTAAGTTGACAGAAACAACGCCATTAGCAACATTGAATGCATAAAAACCTTTATTAGTGTTCATCACCGCTTTAACACGCTCAGCAGTCAGTGCTGAAAGCATTGAAAATAGCTCATCAAAATCAAATACTGATTCAGCCCCAAAGAACCAACCACAGCTAACATAACCTTGCCCTTTATTTTCTTTACGACAAAATTTTTGACCCGGTTCTAATACCATCTCTACTATTTCTTGCTCTGCATGATGGTGATGGTGCTCTTCAATGATTAAGTCAGTGGTTCGATCTTCCTCTAACCAGTGTAAAGGTAATTCTCCATGGTCAATAGCGGTTGATTTTGGTTGATGTAGTAACGATTTAACCCAAGAATAAAATAAACATTCATCATAGTCTGATGCCATATCCATTTTAGTCGCAACAACGATATCTGAGATATTTAATTGGTCATTAAAGTTTTGATTACTCGTATACTTCTCATCAGATAGGTTTCTAGGATCAACAAGGCCAATGGTTGCTTTTAAGTCAATGTAATTCTTGTAGTTTTCTGACTGCAAAATAGCCAGTATTTTTTTAGGGTGGCCTAAGCCTGTTGGTTCAATAATCAAACGGTCTGGTTTTTGTCTTAAAAGCGCATTTATCCCAACCGACATCGGTAACCCTGCGGTGCAACACATACAACCCCCAGGGACCTCTTTCACCATTGCGCCACTTTCCGTTAAGAATGCACCATCAATACCAACTTCACCAAATTCATTGACTAAAACAGCCCAAGATTCATTTTCAGGTTTATTTTTTAGCAATTGTAATATCGTGGTGGTTTTTCCGACCCCAAGAAAGCCAGTAATAATATTAGTTGGTATTTTTTTCATAACATTGCTCATAATTAGTAAGATTTGTTAATGATACCTCTAGCGCGTCTCAGTCTGCTAATTATTTTAAAGAACTTATTGATTATTTCATAAAATCAATTACATAAAATTACGTTTTGAGTTATGTTAATGATATGTAGAAATGGAAATTTTTCTTACAACACACATTGATATTACTCTTAAACAAAATCAATAATTAAAGGCTTCATGTATGTTTAACTTTTTTGAACGGCTTACCACCGCGTTTCCAAAACAAGACCCTGAGCAACCACCAAAAGGACTGTATGCATTTTGCCGTCATTACACCAAAGGCTATGAACTCCCTCTTATTGCAATGTCTTCTCTAAGTGCCATTATTGCGGTTATTGAGGTCTCACTTTTTGGTTTCATGGGACAATTAGTTGATTGGCTATCGACGCATAATAGAGATACATTTTTAGCTCAAGAGGGCCATACTTTAATGTGGCTAGGCCTACTTGTAGTGGTTGGGGTCCCTATTTTAATCCTTATTCACTCTCTTATTACTCACCAAACGCTATTGGGAAATTACCCAATGGCTATTCGTTGGCAGGCTCATAGATACCTTCTAAAGCAGAGTGTTTCATTTTATTCTGATGATTTTGCAGGGCGTATTGCGACAAAGGTAATGCAAACCTCTCTGTCGGTTCGTGAAACGGTAATGAAATTACTTGATGTATTGGTATATATCTCTGTTTATTTCACCTCAATGATCGTTATGGTTGGTCAAGCAGATTGGCGTTTAATGGCGCCAATGCTGATCTGGCTAGCAGCCTATGTTGCTATCCAGTTTTACTTTGTTCCAAAATTAAAAGCGATTTCAGAAAAACAAGCCGATGCCCGTTCGACAATGACAGGCCGTATTGTTGATAGCTATACTAACATCAACACAGTAAAATTATTTAGTCACAGTAAACGTGAAACTGAATACGCAGAAGAAGGAATGAAAGAATTCCTTAGTACCGTGCATAAACAAATGCGTTTGGCTACTGGGATTAACATTTCAGTAGAAATCATCAACTACCTTCTTGTTTTTTCAATTGCAGCTGTTTCTATCATGCTATGGATTGACAATGTATTGTCGGTTGGTGCTATTGCTATCGCGATTAGTTTAGCATTACGAATTAATGGCATGTCACATTGGATCATGTGGGAAATCAGCTCATTATTTGAAAACCTAGGCACAGTAACTGATGGAATGAATACATTATCAAAGCCTATTACTATTAATGATAAAGCAGGAGCTTCAGAGCTAAAAGTAACCCAAGGTTCTATTAAGTTTGATAAAGTAAATTTCCACTATGGTGAAAATAAAGGCGTAATTAATGACTTGAATCTTGAAATAAAACCGGGAGAAAAAATTGGTTTAGTTGGCCGTTCTGGTGCTGGAAAATCAACATTGGTCAATCTATTACTTCGTTTTCACGATATAGAGTCAGGGGCTATTACTATTGATGGTCACGATCTAAGAGACGTCACACAAGACTCATTACGCAGCCAAATAGGTATGGTAAGCCAAGATACCTCTTTATTACACCGTTCTATTAGAGATAACATCAAATATGGCAGACCTGATGCCAGTGATGACGAATTATTTGCTGCGACTAAACAGGCTCAAGCTCATGAATTTATCGAAACCTTAACCGACTCCTATGGCAGTAAAGGCTACGATGCTCAAGTTGGTGAGCGAGGAGTTAAACTTTCAGGGGGCCAACGTCAGCGTATAGCTATATCACGAGTACTACTGAAAGATGCGCCGCTATTGATCTTAGATGAAGCGACATCTGCACTTGATTCCGAAGTAGAAGCGGCAATTCAAGATAGCTTAGATGAGCTTATGGAAGGAAAAACGGTTATTGCTATTGCTCATCGCTTATCAACTATTGCAGCGATGGACCGACTATTAGTGATGGACCAAGGTCGCGTTGTTGAGCAAGGCACTCATCAAGAGCTCGTTGCATTAGGTGGCATTTATGCTCAACTATGGAACCACCAAACAGGCGGATTCATTAGTGAATAGTCATAAGTAATCTTCATATGAAAACACAATCTGACATTATTCTTTTTGTGTTTTCATATTATAAGAATAAATAGCTATCTAACGCGATTCTGTTTTTCAATACACCTCACAACCGTATTGTTTTTGGGAAAAGTTGAGATAACAAGCTGATTTAATATAGATTTTCATTATTACTTCTACTACATTATTAGGGACTCTTTTCAAAGGATAAACAATGCAACGCCGACCAACCTATTTTCTTGTTATTTTATTACTTAGTACAGTAATGGATAAAGCTGTTGCTCGTAACATTACTCCTGTCCGTCAATTTGAAGAGGCTTTTGCTACTTCTCTCGTTTTATCCGATAGCAGCATGATCACCTTTGGCATTGCTGACTTTAATCCTAATAATTATTTAGAAACTGATAATGAAAATATCGGTAGTGCTGACTCAGTAGATTTACGCAGTAAAATGACAGTTTACTCGCTACCCTACACTTTTGAACTAACGGATGATCCAGAATCCCGGTGGAGCCATGACATTACGCTTCGAGCATCTTATGTCAACACGGACATTGATGTTAAGTTTCAAGATAAATCACAGCCTGATTCTGATTTAGACGAAATCTTCGGTTTGTATGCTGAATATGCCCAAAATTATATATTTCAAGAGAATTGGACCATATCCTTCGGCAATGCACTACACTTAATGCATTATCGTAATACTCACGAGTACAATACGGCCTATAGCCAAGCCTTAGCGCCTCATCTTAATGGTGTTTATTTTAATGTCTCAACGAATGCATTTATTATTGAACCAAAAATTTCCTTTGAATATAAAAAAGAAGAACCTTGGGGGGAGTGGCGTTTTAACAACAGCTATCATTATGCCTATGGTCAAGGATTTGGGGGTTCTTCAGATTACAGCTCTGAGGTAAACCCTGAAGTTTGGCGTTTTATCAATAGTATAGAATTACGCTATAACATGGCTCATTGGAATCGTTTCGCTCAGGTACTTTATCTCAAAGCCAAACGTGTTGATTTAGGCGGAGATGTAAATAAACCGCTTGGAACTGACTTTTACCATGAGTTCAATATTGCATGGTTAATCGATACTAGAAAATGGATTTCACTTGTTGATAACGTTGGAATTGGCTTCACATTTAATGTTGGAAGTGCGTTACGAGGAGGAAGTATTGTGTTGTTTTATGACGAATAACAAGAAAAACAACCTAACTTAATCTTCAATCATAACAGTGTATTTTCATCTTTTACTCTACCGCAACCCTATCTTGCTGATAAAAGTGCTACTATCAGTCCCTGAAATCAGACAATATCATTCTTAAAAATGCATTAAAATACATGTATTCTTCATTTTATTTCGAAATACACTAACTTGAATGAAACTATAAATGATATTTCAACTTAGGAGTACTATGTCAAACACTCTATCTATTGGCGCACTTGAATCATTTTTGATTGCTATAGCTGTCCTTTTTTTAGGACATATCATCAATTCAAAAGTTGCTCTATTTAAAAAATACAATATCCCAGAACCTATTGTGGGTGGGTTAATTGTAGCGGTTGTGATTACTATCCTTCATTTTCAAGGGATAAACCTACAATTCTCGCTACCTTTGCAAAGTACATTCATGCTTATGTTCTTTAGTACTGTTGGTCTTGCGGCTAACTATAAACAGCTAATTAAAGGAGGTACAAAGGTCTTCTTATTTCTTGCTGTTGCTTCCGTTTACATCATTATCCAAAACGGTATTGGTGTTAGCCTAGCTAGCTTAATGGGACTTGACCCTCTAATGGGGTTGATTGCAGGTTCTATTACACTATCAGGAGGACATGGAACGGGTGCAGCTTGGTCTAATACGTTTGCTGAAAGCTATAACCTAAATACACTTGAGCTTGCAATGGCTTCAGCTACGTTTGGTTTAATTATGGGTGGGCTTATTGGTAGCCCAATTGCACAAAAATTGATCCATAAGCATAACCTTGAATCAGAATACGGGACAGGTATAGACACTCATACTCGCTTCCCTGAAGTGGTAACGTACAATGAGCGTGAAGAAGAAAAAGTTACCGCAAAAAAAGTAATTGAAACCCTATTTGTACTTTTACTTTGTGTTGTTGGTGCTGGCCATCTTGGTGATTTTATTGCCACATTTGAAATATCTTGGCTAAAAATTCCTGATTTTGTTTATGCGTTATTTATCGGTGTATTTATCACTAATATTACTGAAGTCACTAAGATCCATAAAATTGATACTGAAACCGTTGATATTTTAGGCACAGTCTCCCTTGCCCTCTTTCTTGCGATGGCATTAATGAGTTTAAAATTGTGGAATATTTTTGATTTAGCCATTCCATTATTAATTATTTTATCGGTTCAAACAGTTGTATTAGCTTTGTTCTCATATTTTGTTACGTTCCGAGCAATGGGCTCCAACTATGATGCAGCGGTAATAGCTGGCGGGCACTGTGGCTTTGGTCTTGGAGCAACGCCTACAGCTGTAATGAATATGGGGTCATTAGTTTCTCGTTTTGGTCCATCACCACAAGCATTTATGGTTGTACCTATTGTAGGCGCTTTCTTTATTGATATTGTTAACCTAATCATATTGCAAACTTACATTAGCTTTATTGGGTAAAAATCATATCAATAGCAAAAAGCCCGATAGTTCATCGAACTATCGGGCTTTTTTATTCTTTTATTTCAAATATCAATCAGGGTATTGCTGACGAATACTTACAAATTTATCTATATTCTTTAAAAATAAAGTGCACAACTCGGGATCAAACTGCTTACCACATTCTCGACTAAATAATTCAATCACCTGTTCTAAAGGCCACGCTTCTTTATAACAACGCTTACTCATTAAGGCATCAAACACATCTGTAATAGCAGTAATTCGAGCAAAAATATGTATATCATGCGCCGCTAATTGATTCGGGTAACCTTTCCCATCCCACCGTTCATGGTGCTCTAAAGCAATCCTTGCTGCAGACTGCATTATTTCTCCATCACCAGAGCTTAATAGTTTATATCCTAGCTCTGTATGCGTCTCAATAATGACTCTCTCTTCTTGAGTTAATCTACCTGGCTTATCCAAAATGGCTTCAGGGATCCCTATTTTTCCAACATCATGCATTGGGCTAATAACTTCAATTAGTTCATATTCGCTTTTAGGTAGTCCGTATATTTTACCAAGCAATAACGACATTTTTGCCACCCGACGTACATGGTTTCCCGTTTCTCCCGATCGTGTTTCAATCGCCTCTCCAAGTACTTCAATCATTGCTCTTTGAACTCGTAATGTCTTATTTTGTAGAGCTAAAATATGAGACTTATTCTCATTCAGCTCTTTTTTACGACGTATAGCAATAAACTGAGTAATGATAATCCCTAACATCATTGAAATTAAAAGAAAGGTGACTGTAATTATATTTCTATTTTCATAAAGATACGACGACGGCTTATTAACAACACTGGATGCATAAGGAAGATCATCGATATCTAAATCAAATACATCCACAACCCGATGATCAAATACAAACCCTTCCCAAGCCGTTGGAAAATTGATTACATTTTTAACTATTGAAAATTTCAGTTTATGGCTTAGCGATAAAATTGACTGTACACCCAATGAATATGAACGGTTAACATATCCCCCAAGCACCCCATAGCCAATATAATGTTCCCAAAATACGAAAATAGGCGCGGTACTTTTTTTGGATAGTTGAGATGCAACAGAAGCATAATCATAATATTTCCCCTGTTGAAGTTCTGTATTATAGTGAGTTAAAAATACAACAGAATCAGACGACAATTGTGATAGATAAGATGCCGCCTCCATTAGTGGTTTTTCATCAATAATCTTAATAGTAAAATCAGGGAAATGTTCAGCTTCATCTAAAAAGCTTTTACGAATAAGTTGTGAGGTTAAGCTATTATCACTCAGTAAATAGATAGTTTTGGTTTGCGGGAAAAGAGATTGAACCAACTCAAGGTTTTCAAGGATATGATCTTTTTCATAATAAACAGTCGTTCGATCGGCTAATGAACCTAAATCAACACTAAGGTTATTTATACCAACGGCAACAACAGGTATTTCTGGGAATAAATACTCACCATTTTTAACAAGAAAATTCAGCCCATTATCATCAGAAACAATAACAGCATCAAAATAATCTCTAGTGTACTTAGCACTTAAGTAATCTGCATATTGAGTTTGATAAGCCCTTCCTTTAATTCGCTTAGAATCCATATACTCAATAGAAAGACGAATGGGTTTATCACTATTTTTGGCCGTATTTTTTATCCCATCTTCAATATTTTGAGTCCATTCATATGAAGGGCTATATGAATGTAATACTAGGATATTAATCGGTTTTTCTGTTACAAGTGGTTTTGTCGCTGCATTCAATGAGAAAAAGACAAAAACTAAACTAAATAACAATGAAGAATAATGACGCATAAACTTATCGCTCAATCAACAAACACCAAGTTAATTTTTAATGCAAGACTTAAGCGTGCTTTCAAATTGAATAGACTGCTGAGCCATCACAGTGTTTAAAAAAGCATTTTCATTAATGGCATCACTGGTTAATGCAATATCAGAAACGTACATGATTCCGTCAATAACTTGAGATAAACAAGCAGCTACAGGTTTCATACCATCAAGCGCAACAAACAATTGATAATCATCGCATAGGTCGATTTGAGTTAAAAACTCCAATACTTCGTCATATTCAGCATCCCATTGACTGGCAACGGTTATTGCCCAGCGAATCGTTAATCTATGCTCTGTCACCAATAGAACCGAGATGGTTTCAGGTAGTGTTTCCGATGATAATGTGTATTCTTCTGCCGCTTTCGCAGGTTGCTTTAAATAAACATCTCGGCCTTTCACACTTTCAGGAGTTGGAAAGTCAACATTAACTTGGTTCGATAACCAAGCCTGTTTTTGTTGAAAAAATGTTTCAAAATTAATAGTCATAGCACCTACAAAAAAGGATGGTCACCCATCCTTTATATCATTAAATTTTAGAAGTTTAAGAAAGCGTAAGCAGCTTCATATGCTTCTTGTTGGTAACCTTTAAGGCCAATCTCTTTTACACGCAGCATTTCAGGCGCACGTTTAAGGCTTGCTTTTTGGTCTGCGGCAGTTAGTACTTCAACTTCAATCTCATCAATCAGTTGAATAGCAGCTTCTAATTTAAAGCCTACAGCACCACCTGCAAATTTACCCTTCATTAAACGCTCTTTAATAACAACCGTTTCAATTTGGTAATCTTGCATTAATTTTTTAAATTTAAACTGAAAATCACGGATTGATTCCGTTTTAGATGGCTCAGTAATATCAAATTTAGCAACACGACAGTCTGGTAGGTCAATCATGCCATCTGATTTATTTACTAAACAGATGATTGCTTCATTACCTTTAAGCTCTACGCCACATACTTTCATTTTAAAAATCCTAACAATGTCTTGAACCTGTTGATTATAGGCTTATATTCAATAAATAGATACGTTGAATCCAACAATAAAACAGCAAAGATAAAACTACTGCCCCCAAATATTACAAAAGTCAGGAACACATATTTGCTGTTGTGCAGCAGAGCTGCACCCACCCATTAAAGCAGCCATCATTAAAACGGCAATGATTTGTTTTTTCACAATACAATCCACACTTAAATTCTGTTAAACAGATACTAATACATTTTAGCGAATGAAACACTCAATAACGTTCTTCTCTATATTCAAATGAAAAACTATTTAAGAGAAGCGCTGCACTAAAAAATCATATTTAATGTTATAGTTACTGTATCGCCCCTTTAGAGAATAACTTTATGAAAAAATTACTGATCGCTTTAAGTATCGCAGGATTGCTGGCTGGTTGTTCAGACAACGAGGTTGGAGACGTTTCACTCGGTATATTTACACTAAAAGACATCAAAATCTCAAACCTTGATGATGAGAAAATTCCAGGTGTAACCTGTCACATTGCCTCAGTTGAAGCGAATTTGAGCCTATCTGACCCAAGTGATAGCTCGATTTCATGTCGTCAAACAGGCGAAATTACCCCCGAGATGATCGCTCAAATCGATAGAAGTAAATCAGGTGAGGTAGTATTTAAGCAATCTAAAAGTATTTTCTTCAAGTCGATGAAAGTTAGACGTATCTACGATGCTGAAAATCAAACTCTACTCTACTTGTCTTACACGACGAAAGAGACAGAAGGTAGCTTCAAACACAGCCTTTCGACGGTACCGCTGTGGGGAACTAAGGCTTACCAAAAGCCAGTAATTGCAACTCAGTAACCTAAATGCAAACTGGATAGTGAGTCACTATCCAGTTTGAGTTCTGTTCTTATATCTTCTACCAATGAATCTTCAGAATAGTAATTTCGACACGTCGATTACATTTACGCCCAAGCATCGTTTCGTTATCACATAATGGAAGATATTCACCGAAACCACGAGAATAGAGCTGAGATGCATTTAATTTATTAGTTAATAAATAACGACGAACTTCGTTTGAACGCATTTCTGACAGATTTTGATTTTTGATTGGATTACCAGTGACATCAGTATGTCCATCTAAAACCAATGCTAATTCAGGCTTTGTTGACATAACTGAAATTAGCTTATCTAATAAATTAGTTGCTAGCGGCGTCAATTCAGCTTTTGCACTAGAAAAGTGTACTTTTTCTTGAATTGAAATAACCAGCTGATCACCACTCACCTCATGATAAACAACACCTAAATCAGTTAATTGTTCAGACACTTTTCTCATGTCATCGTCTTTTAATTCACCATTTGGGCCGGTTAACGCACGAGTAGCATCCGTCGTATTTTCCTGCTCTGTTGTTTCTGTATAAGGGTCTTCAAACGTTGGGTATGGTGTGTCACTTTTTGTTTTTGGTGCTGTATCTAATAAATTTCCTCCATCTTGAACACAACCTACCAATAACAATGAAGTGCATAACGATATAATTCTTAGCATGATTAATCCGAGTTATTATAATTCCTATCAACTGTATCGACCTATTTAGCGCATTCTTTATCTAAATCTTCATTTTTGTGATATTAATTCCTCATATTTGCTTCTAAATAGAACGAATTGAAGGCTAATTTCATCTCATGATATGAATAGAATTGACATTTCTTGTGGTCTGGTTACCATTTCTCTTTTATATGACGAGAAACTCACATGTCTGAAGTTGAAAACAAAAAAAAAGAAGCTATCGATTTAGAAACTATCTCTCCTGAACTTAAAAAAGTGATTGAGTTTGAAAACGTTCCTGAAGAAATGTGGCACATGCTTGTTTCTGTTCATGAAGTTGCTGAAATTGCGGTTCGTGAATCTTGGGATGAAATGCCTGCTAGTGCACAAAAAGTGCTAGATAACTTTGAACAGTTCCACGCTTTAGTCTCTCTAAGCCAAAGTTATGCGGGTTATGATTTCATGGCTGAGTTTGAAACTATCGAACTTCCTGAAAACATGGACGATGACGCAAAAGCAGAATACCGCTCTCAGCTGCTTGACCAAGTGCTTCACAACTGCGTGAAAGATCTTGTTAAACAAATCAAAAAAGCACGTCGCGATCCAATCATGAAACGTGAACTTGCTGAAATCTTCAAAAAATAATTAATGATTATGGATGGCAATATGTCATCCATTTTCGAGGAATAATAATGGCTCGTACCGTTCGATACACATACAAATCTGAAACTAAAGAGATCCCTTTTTCATTTCGAGAGTTTCATGGCCCATTTGAAGCAGCAGCAGCAGCAGAAGGCATCGATATCTCTCAATTTGATACCATGTTAAAGCAAGTTGAGATGGCATCAAACAACCCAGGAGCGGTAAAAGATTTTCGCCATAGCTACTTTACTAAATTAGGTTTTAGCAAAGTTCGTTTTGTTAAAGATGGCGAATAACGCCAAGCCTTAACGAATTTGCGTTAAACGACCTAGCATTGATGGATGATAAGACCATGTATGGTCAAACATCGCCATTAATGCTGGATTACCGTATTTTGATAAACAAACGGCATGAAATCGATTCTGATGCTGTTTTAAGTCCTCTACCATTGCTGCAATATTCTCTGATTGCGTCGGTGCAATAAAATCAGACAAAACCACTAAATCTGCGTTTTTATATTTATCACCATGCATCAATTCAATAGATTGCTCTAATACAGGCTCTAAATCTGTTCCACCATGGAATTTGTACGATAAAAAATCGGCAACTTCTCTCAAGCCATCTTGCTTGCTTAATTCATACGTAATTTGTTGAGTTGAGAATAAAACCACATAACAATCTCGCTCTTCCGCTAATGCTATTTGCATCAAGCCATAAGCAAGGGCCTTAGCACATTGCTCAGGAAACCCACTCATTGAGCCTGAAGCATCAACACACACAACGAAAGGGCCTTTTTCAACTAATGCATCATCTGATGCTCTTGAATGAGCCGTAACTTTGCGTAACTTCCTATCAGCTCCTTCCATACGATAATTCATCAGACGTTTATCAACCAAATGCTGATAGAAAATCACTTCTAGCTCAGGGTGTGACAGAAATAAGGTTTCATTAGGCAGTAATCGACTAAGATCATCTCCTTCTTGAATACCAACAATATCATCAGTAACAAAATCACTTTTCTCTTCCACCACCTTAACTTCTTCAGCAGTAGCTTGAGAGCGATCATGATTTTGTGCTTCATTCGCCATACGACCCAGTTTTGACGCTATTTCTTGCAAGCCTTTATTCTTTTTAAGGAAGCGCGCATGCAACTTCATGATATCGACATTGGACTTGGTTAATTTTGCTGAAGCCATATCCCACAGTTTACCAATATGGGCATCATCACCTTCCTCTGTTACCGATTCCATTGCTTTTAACGTTTCAATCCGCTGATACAAATCCGCCAACAGTTTTTCTTTGTCTTCTTTAAGTTCGCTCAATTGAGCCTGTTTAATTGAATCAGACAAACTCTGATACCATCGCTCACAAAAAAAGCGTGGAAACATTGGGTTCATTAAGCTTTTATTATTGTTAATAAGCTCTTTTGCTTCGATATAAAATGAGGAATGCCACTGCAGCTTAGACATAATATCATCTACCTGACAATAGAATTCACTCTCACTCCAATGAATCACCTCTTGATACAGAGCTAGCTCCTCTTGAATTCGCTCGGTCTCACACACTTTTGTCATTTTGTGCTTAACCTTACCACGCCATTTCAAAATGTGATTTTTAATCGTAGGCTTAATATTAGGATTAGACTTTGCTGCAGTCAAAAACTGTGGTCTTGATAATATTTCGGTAATGGATGAGTCAATCATTCCTGACTCAGCAACCATTAAAACCAAATTTAGCGCATCTGCACCTAACATAAGTTTCCTTGTATTCTAAAAGAGATCATAGCCTATGAATAATAGTCGCTAAATTTCAACATGCGACGGCTTGCCCCTTCAAATTGAGATTTACAGCTTTCAATACGCTGACCTAAAAGGTGTAAACTGTTTTCAATCACTGATGGTAAGCTCTCTTCAATGAAGTTATGAGGCAATGCAGAATGAAATTGAGCACGACTTTTTCTTAACTGGTGCTCTGCTTCATCTAAGTGCTGTTGGTTATGCGCTATTTTTTGTGTCCATTCATCAAACTGGCTTTGTGTTGGATCATTATGACCCACCATACCAACAAGAACAGAACGATTTGCGATATCTTTGATTACTAATCTGCAATCAGCATCCAATTCAAACGTTAAGCTGCATAGGTTTTGATTCTGATTTACATAACCATATACCGTTGCTCTCCCTTCTTTCATCTGCTTAGCCAGCTCTTCAGGGTTAACATAAACCCAGCGACTGTCCCCTTTCTCGCCTTCAGATACTGACATGTTTGATTGCAGCATGATCAACTTAACCAACTGATGCGTATGACCCACGCTGTATCGCTTGCCTTTGTTAAAATCAAATTCAAAGCTTTCTTTTTTCATCAGGCGATTACCCGCCGATTCAATATGAAGAGCGATACCTTGCTCAACGAGAACCTGCGCTTCCATCTCAGCAATGTCACTTTGAATCATTTCAATATTCATAGAAACATTCTTTTGATCAAATGCCTTATCGGAAGCAAAGGTTCGAATACTTTCTCTTACTTGCTCTCGGTTTTCAGGGGTTGTCCACAAACAATCTTGAAGCAACAATAGATCCATTGGGTTGATTTCATCGCGCCCACTAAAAAATGCAGAAGCTTTCAATAATTTAACTGACTTTTTCCATCGACGATCCGATACGTACAATGAGTCATCATAAGACGCATTGTGTTTTTCAAGCATTGTTTTTAATTCAAATAATTTTTCAAATACCTCTTCTGATAAAGTAAGTCCATCGAATTCTCTTTGCCATTGATGATATTCTTCATCGGTTACCACTAATGCCGGATCGATTTCTGTTTCTTGAATCGTGCCCGTCATCAACATAGATTTGAAATTATTTTTATTTTGAATACGGTTTACAAACACACGAACAAGCATTCGGTCATATAGAGCATCCAGGCCACTGTCTTCATCTGGTAATTCATTTGAGGCTGAAATCAAAAGACGCATTGGTACAGGAAGTATTTCATTGCCATTTTTAAAGGTTTTTTCATTAACCACAGTCAGCAATGTATTTAGAATTGCAGGACCCGCTTTCCAAATTTCATCTAAAAAGACAACTTGAGCCGTAGGTAAATACCCTTGAGTGAGTCGAACGTATTTTCCATTGTCTTTAAGTTCTTGAATCGATAATGGACCAAACACTTCTTCTGGTGTCGAGAACCTTGTCATTAAATATTCAAAATAACTACTATTATCAAACGCTTTTATTAATCGTTTAGCAATTAAACTTTTTGCGATACCTGGTGGTCCAAGTAAAAATACACTCTCGCCAGAAAGCGCTGCAAGTAGACACAATCGCATTGTATCTTCTCTTTCATATACGCCGTCAGATAACGCCGTTGTCAGTTTTTGAATACGCTCTGATAACAACGCTCGCTCTGCACTGGTTCTTATTGAGTTACCTTGCATTACATTCCCTTACATTTCAGATATCACATTACTCTTGAGTATAATGTAATTTTTAGTCTGTACCTAGTAGCCCTTTAGTGTAATTGGCTGATAAATAACCAAATCAACTAGCCATTTAGTCGTAATTGCTCATTTAAAGTGATTACCACCAGTGTATTTATTAAATACGATGGATGTTTAACTCTCTTAAATTGAAAGATCTCACTCTCATTATTTTCACATCTAGAAGCACTATGTTATCTTGACTTTAAAGTGAAACATAACAACAACATCGCCAACAAATATCTTATATTTAGGTATAGTGGCTAATGCAAGGAAGTAACATGATTGATTTTCGCTCTGATACAGTAACAAGGCCGACCCAAGCCATGCGTGAGGCGATGGCTAATGCCCCTGTGGGCGATGATGTGTATGGAGACGACCCAACGATTAATGAGCTAGAAACATGGGCAGCAGATCGTCATGGATTTGAAGCTGCACTGTTTACATCATCAGGGACTCAAGCAAATCTACTTGGCTTAATGGCTCACTGTGAACGCGGCGACGAATATCTATGTGGTCAACAAGCACATAATTATAAATATGAAGCCGGCGGTGCAGCCGTATTGGGTTCTATTCAACCTCAGCCTATCGAAAACAATCCTGATGGCTCACTCTGTTTTCAAAAACTAGAAGCCGCAATTAAGCCTGATGATTTCCATTTTGCACGAACAAAACTATTGAGCTTAGAAAATACCATTAACGGTAAAGTCTTACCCCTTTCTTATCTTGCACAAGCACGTGAGTTTGTAAATAAACACAACTTACAACTTCACCTTGATGGCGCACGAGTTTATAACGCAGCTGTTGCCCTTGACGTTGATATTAAAGAAATTGCTCAGCACTTTGATAGCATGACGATTTGTTTATCTAAAGGATTAGCTGCACCTGTAGGTTCTTTATTATTAGGCCCAAAAGAATACATTCAAAAAGCACGTCGTATCAGAAAAATGCTCGGTGGCGGAATGAGGCAAGCTGGTATTCTAGGGGCTGCGGCTAAACTTGCGCTGACTGAGCAAGTGCCACAGTTAGCGATTGATCATAGCAATGCGAAATATTTAGCAGAACAACTGAATACTGTGACTGGATTTAGCGTTAATATTGAGCATGTACAGACCAATATCGTTTTTGCACGCTTAGATAGTCAAATCGATATTCATGATATTGTACAAAAAGCGAACCAACACGATATCTTACTGTCAGCAGGTAACCCTATTCGATTCGTTACTCATAAAGACGTTTCAAAAGAAGATATTGATACTTTCATTGAGTTTCTTAAAAGCGAAGTCTAACTAACCTCAACAATAAAGCAGTGCCTACAAATAAAAATAGCAGCTCATTTCAGCTGCTATTTTTATAGAATAAAAGATTGTCAATATTACCCTTCAATCACCTTCATTAACAAAGAGCCATCACACATAGCCTGTTTTACTAATGCCGCACCGGGCATCGTTGCTTGCGTATAAAAGCGGCTTTCGACTAACTTGGTGTCTTTAGCGTACAATGGCAATACTTGGTTTTGGATCGCATCCATAATGACAGGATATAAAATCGCCTTTGAAAGGTTAATTTCTCCACCAATCAATACAATTTCAGGGTTAAACAAGTTCACCATAATAGCGATCGCCTCACCAAGATTATGTCCTAGATCAGTAATAACTTGTTTAGCTAACATATCTCCGTCATTCGCTGCAAGGCAAATGCTTTCTATCGTGATTTTTTTACCACTTAATGATGTTTTATGCCCATCATCAATCAGCTTTTTGACTTGATCTCGTAATGATTTTGCACTTGCAACCGTTTCTAGACAGCCGGAATTACCACAATGACAACGAGCACCCAACTTATTGATTTTGATGTGCCCCATCTCACCAATATTGCCTGTTCTGCCTTGTAAAACTTCACCGTTCATAATAATACCAGCACCAACCCCATGATGGATTGATACTAATATTGAATTATCGTGTTCTTTTGAATTGCCAAATAGCTTTTCAGCTAGCGCCCAACTACGAGTGTCATTGCCAACAAACACAGGCAGTCCTGTTGCTTCGTAGATCTTAGGACCCAAAGGCAAATTGTCTACATTATAGTGAGGCATTTGTATTACAAGGCCTTGTGACGAAATCACTAAGCCTGGTAGTGACACTGCGATACTGGTTATTCTTCCTAATATTCGAGAATGCTTTTGGAAAAAAAGTTCAATTTCAGACAGTAATTTTGCAAGTAATTCATCTTGCTCAATTTCATGAATCGTTTGTCTTTCTTCAATAATTTGCGCTCCACCTAAGCTATGTAACGCAATGGTTAGATAACCACGCCCTAAACGCATAGATAGGAATTGCCACCCTTCATTATCAACTTCTAAGCCAATTGCTGGTCGACCACGACTATTTGCTTCTTGTACTTGCGTTTCTTTGATAAGGTGTGCATCAAGTAATTCACGTGTGATTTTAGTAATACTGGCAGGAGCTAAATTACTTTGCTTAGAAAGATCGATCCGAGAGATTGGGCCTAGTTGATCAATTAACTTGTATACCCGTCCAGCATTTACTTGTTTTAAATGATCAATGTGTCCGGGTTGGGCCACGTACATGCTTCTCTCCAGTAAATAAATATCATCGGATATCATTTTTTACTTTGCGAACAAATTGTGAAGTCCGAGAGTTAACCTACGTGATGTTTATCACGAAGATCATGAAATATTTACTGAAAATGCGACTTTAACACGTATTTCAATCACCAAATTTTGTAGTTTTTTATTTGAGTAAAATAATTATGTCATCGTCAACATTTAAGATTAATGAGCTATTTGAAACCATTCAAGGTGAAGGCACATTTACTGGAGTTCCTTCTATTTTCTTACGCTTGCAAGGCTGCCCTGTCGGTTGTTCTTGGTGTGATACAAAACAAACGTGGGATGTGGAATTAAGTGATCAAACGGATTTAGCTTCAATTTTAGCTAAAACAGAAGACTCACCAAGTTGGACCGAGTTAACGAGCACTCAAATAATCAATATGCTTAAAGAACAAGGCTACACAGCAAAGCATATGGTCATCACTGGTGGAGAGCCATGCATGTATGACTTAACACCATTAACTGAAGAATTAGAACAACACGGTTATCGTTGTCAAATAGAAACCAGTGGTACTTATCCTGTTCTTGCATCAGAAAATACATGGGTTACGGTTTCACCAAAAATCAATATGAAAGGTAAACTGCCCGTTTTAGAAAACGCATTAATGCGAGCAAACGAAATTAAACACCCTGTAGGAACTAACAAAGATATTGAGCAACTAGAAGCGTTATTAGATGGTGTAAAGTTATTGGATGACGTAACTATTGCACTGCAACCTATCAGCCAAAAACCACGCGCTACTGAACTTTGTATTGAAACCTGCATCAAAAGAAACTGGCGACTTTCTATACAAACGCACAAATATTTAGCGATTGCGTGATAATTTTTGATAATTACCTTGTTTGAATCATGGAATTGTCATCATTCTCGATATATGTTTACTTGATCACAGAATAAACACAACAACATCCATCTTGGAGATAATATGTCTAACAGACTACGTAGAACAAAAATTGTTACCACTCTTGGCCCTGCAACTGATCGTGATAATAACTTAGAAAAAATCATCGCCGCTGGCGCAAACGTTGTTCGTATGAACTTCTCTCACGGTAGCCCTGAGGACCATATTGAGCGTACTAAGAAAGTTCGTGAAATCGCTGCAAAACTTGGTACTCACGTAGCGATTCTAGGTGACTTACAAGGCCCTAAAATCCGTGTTTCTACGTTTAAAGAAGGTAAAATTCAATTAGCTATTGGTGATAAATTCACACTAGATAGCGATTTACCTAAAGGTGAAGGTAACCAAGACTCTGTTGGTCTTGATTATAAAGAACTTCCACAAGACGTGACTACTGGTGACGTTCTTCTTCTTGATGATGGTCGTGTACAACTTCGCGTAACAGCAGTTGAAGGCAATAAAGTTCATACTGAAGTAACGGTTGCTGGGCCTCTATCAAACAACAAAGGCATCAACAAGCAAGGCGGTGGCCTTTCTGCTGACGCACTAACTGAAAAAGACAAAGCTGATATCATCACTGCTGCGGCAATGAAAGTAGACTACCTAGCCGTTTCTTTCCCACGTAATGGCGAAGACATGAACTATGCTCGTCGTCTAGCTCGTGAAGCAGGTCTAGAAGCTAAATTAGTCGCTAAAGTTGAACGTGCTGAGACAGTAGCTACAGAAGAAGCAATGGATGATATCATCATGGCTTCTGATGTAGTGATGGTTGCTCGTGGTGATCTAGGTGTTGAAATTGGCGATCCTGAGCTAGTGGGTGTTCAAAAGCAACTTATCCGTCGTGCTCGTAGCCTTAACCGTACGGTTATTACAGCAACGCAAATGATGGAATCAATGATCACAAGCCCAATGCCAACTCGTGCTGAAGTAATGGACGTTGCTAACGCCGTACTAGATGGCTCTGATGCGGTAATGCTTTCTGCTGAAACAGCAGCTGGTGACTTCCCTGTTGAAACAGTAACATCAATGGCAAGCGTTTGTATGGGTGCAGAGAAAGTGCCTACTGTAAACGTATCAAACCACCGTTTAGATCGTCGTTTCACTACCCCTGAAGAAACGATTGCAATGTCTACCATGTATGCTGCAAACCACATGGAAGGCATCACGGCGATGATCACACTTACTGAGTCTGGTCGTACTCCACTAATGATGTCACGTCTAAGCTCTGGTTTACCAATCTTTGCTCTATCACGTAACGAAAGCACACTAAACCGTGCAGCGCTTTTCCGTGGTGTAACGCCAGTATTCTTTGATGAAAGCGCAGACTCTGGTCTTCCATCAACTCATGCGGCAATTAATACACTAAAAGGCAAAGGTCTATTAAGTGCTGGTGATCAAGTTATCATCACTCAAGGTGATGTAATGGATATCGTTGGTTCAACTAACTGTATGCGTATCATTACGGTTGAATAATTGATCGATATTTAAAACAAAAGCCTCGTAGATCAAATTGATTTACGAGGCTTTTTTATGTGTTTTACTTTCTATATTTACTCAGATTATACCAATGTAATTAATTAACCTATCTATTAAAATTCTGAACTGAAAAGACTTACCTAAAAATCTCTAATTTATATTTTCATATAACAAAATCATTTAGTAGATATTTGTAATATTACATTCCTATTAATATTAAGTTTGAAGCCAATCGAAGCTTATTAAATCTAGCACCTAACCTCACCGAGAATTTAATAATCTTATATTGAAATCATAAAATAACGTGATATTACTTCAAAATACTCAATCAAAATAGAGGTATATATGTATAAAATTTTAACTCTTTCTATTGCAGCCCTTCTTGCTGGTTGCGGTGGAGATAGCGATAGTGGCGGTGGAAGTAATGGCGGAAGTTTACACGTATTCAGCTCTTCACCACATGTTAGCGTACAGGGCAATGCGACAGAATCAACACGAGTCATTATACCTGTAAAATCAAAAGGAACGACCTCAAAAAACCTCTATTTTGGTGCGTTTTATGACAGTATCGCTATCAAATCAACCTATATGAATATCACCTCAGACAGCACTGGTAATCTTGAGGTTGATTTTATTCCTGGTTACGCTGTTGGTGATGGCCAATCAACACACAATATATCTATCAATTTTTGCTATGATGAATATTGTAATGAACAAGTGTCTGGTTCTCCAATTAATGCCTCCATCAATTATAACGTAAGCTTAGACGATGAAATTAGGATGGTAAGTGCAGAGTCTACAATAAGTCGAGAATACAATTATGATGATGCTAATATCACCGATAACTTCACTTCAAAAGAAATTTCAGTTACTGGCAGTAATAGCAATTCAATTATCTTTAGTCGAGGAAACGATAGCGAATTAATTAATAAATTTAATGTCACACAACGAACGGGGTATTTATTTGACCTTGACCTAGGCTTAAAGTTACCCGGTAATCTATTAATTGATACGCATAGTAAAGAGTTTAAGGTCAATGCTTGTTATGATGCCGAATGTCTCTACCCAATCAAAGGAAGCCCACTGAGTATTCCTATGACCTATAAAATTAACTCTCCTCTTGCTAGTGGTGACGAATCAATTGCTATAAATGCCCCTCTAGCATTTGATTTCACAGTTAATGAAGCTGAATATATACAAGGGTTAGATGTTTTAGTTATGACATCAGAATCCCCTGAAAATGCTATCTACGTTTATGACATAAGCAGTAATACAACAGAAAAATTTGCACTTACAAGCTATCCTAAAAATCTATCCGTTGATCATAGTGAAAAGCAAGGACGAATTGCAGTTAGTCAATATTATGGTGTTTTTGTTATAGATTATAATAAAGCAAGTCCATCTACCTCTTTCCAAAAACTTTTAAACTCAAATTCCAGCCAATCGAATATTGCAGTAAAAGGGGATCACGTTTATACGATAAGTACTGGGTATAATTGGCAGGCTTTAGAGCGAATAAACATTAATACTGGTGATATTGAAACCAGTAATTCAAGCGAGTTTTATGGCGGGCCAATATTAAAAGTAACTCCAAATGGTGAAGCTTTGTATACACAAGATATAAACTCAAGCCCTCGCTCATTTTCAAAAGTCATATTAGATTCAGAACGTTGGGATGAGCAACCAAAATCGGATGTTTATCATGGTACTTATGATCATGGTGATGATTTTTGGTTTGACCGGACTGGAAATTATTATTATTCACAAACAGGAGATTATTTTTTCATCTCTGACTTTGAATTTATGGATATGACTCACGTAGGACAACTTCCATTACAAGAATATGTAAACGGTGTTGGCTTAGATGAAACCGCTGAATTAAAGCACCTTTTTGATACAGGCGCTTATCTATGGGTTATAGAAAAATACCCATTTAATATGATCAGACAGCTACAAAAATCAAATAATACAGAAATCACACGCTATGAAGAAACAACCTCTATGATAGATGGGGTAAATTACACAGAGTGGCCATTTTTTGTTTTTGAATCCAATAATGGTCATATTTTTACATTACAAAATGCTTACGATGGAAGAGAAATAAAGAGAACATCTCTGCTTAAACTTCAATAAATAAAATAAACGCACAAGTATAAACCTTGTGCGTTTTTATTTATCTCTAAAAGCTACTCATTACTCAAGTGATCACTTTTTCCAGCGATCGTAAGCGCGGGTAACGATCTCATTCGCCGTTTTCCATTCCTTAGTGCTTAATAACGTTTTTCTATCGAAATGTTTAGTTTTAAGTAAACTATTTGCTTTTTCTACCGTTTGAATCGCTAGGTTATCTAATACTTCTACGGCTGATTTTCGATTGTTACACATTAATACCATGTCGCAACCAGCATCAAGGGCTTGCTGAGAACGCTCTGCTGGCCCACCCATGATTGTGGCACCTTCCATGCTCAAGTCATCAGAGAACACCAAGCCGTTAAAGTTAAGCTGTTTACGCAGTATGTCTTTCAACCAAAATGAAGATCCACTCGCTGGTGATGCATCATACTCAGGGTAGATAACATGAGCAGGCATCATCGCATCCAAAATACCCGCGTCGATTTGTGCTTTAAAAATCGCCATATCGAGTTCGAAAATATTATCACGGTGATCATAAGGGGTTTCTAAATGAGAATCAGCTATCACACCACCATGCCCTGGGAAATGTTTCCCTGTTGTCGATGTTCCTGCTGATTTCATGCCTTTCATAAAGGCCGTGCTGTATTTAACGATGGTATTAATATCATCACCAAATGCACGGTTGCCAATGGCTTTACAATCAAAACCATTATCAAGCACTGGTGCAAACGTAAGGTCAATATCATGAGCAACGAGCTCTGAACACAATAACCAGCCTGCTGTTTTTGCTAACTCAAGACCATTATCCATTTCAGCGTATGCTTGCGCAGGTGGAATAAGGGTAAATTCATCTCTAAAACGCTGAACTCGGCCGCCTTCTTGGTCAACACCAATAAGGATTGGACGCCCTGCTGCTTTACGAATAGAAGCGGTTAATGCTGCTAATTGCTTTGAATCATGGTAATTTCGAGCAAAAAGGATCAATCCGCCCACTGTTGGATGTTGAAGTAACTCACGCTCTTCTGCATCAATTTCATATCCTTCAACATCTAGCCATAATGGACCCATATTTTTCTCCAAATCATCTTAATTTTTATAGGCTTAAAGTATCATGCCCTTTCACATATTAACATCTTATCTATGGTAATTTTATGTCAATAATGTGAGTAATATAGATATTATTCACCGACTTTATGGCACAATAAAACCGTTAATTAATCAGCAGTTATGGAGTATTGGCATGGAAAAATACATTGGCTTAATGTCAGGAACCAGTTTAGATGGCGTTGATGCCGTTGTCGTAGAAACAAATGGCACAACAATCAATCTACTTGGTCATGCCGATTTCCCTATGGAGCCTCAATTAAAAGCTGATTTATTGGCTGTTTGTACTGGTCAACAAACTAATTTAAAGGTGATTGGTGAAATTGACCATCGCTTAGGTCATTTATTTGCTGATGCTGCACTACACCTTCTTCATTCTCTGCATATTAAACCAGAAGAGATCACTGCAATTGGCAGCCATGGTCAAACGGTTTTTCATTCACCTGATGCACAATACCCTTTTACGATGCAACTTGGCGATAGCAATATTATCGCGGCTAAAACAGGAATTAATACAATTGCTGACTTTCGCCGTAAAGACATGGCACTAGGCGGACAAGGCGCACCATTAGTACCCGCTTTCCACCACACCTTATTTGGGAAACCCGAAAGTACTCACGTTATTTTAAACATTGGCGGTATTTCTAATATTTCTATTTTACAGAAAGACTCACCAGTTATCGGTTATGACACCGGCCCGGGTAACATGTTAATGGATGCATGGATCACCGAGCACCAACAAGTAAGCTATGATAAAGATGGTGCATGGGCACGCTCAGGGCAAATAATTGATGAATTACTAAACCAACTAAAAGCACATGAATATTTTATTCGTCCATACCCAAAAAGCACAGGTCGTGAGTTATTTAACTTAGATTGGTTTGCTCAATATATAGAGAATAAACATTATCAAACGCCGGATGTTCAAGCTACGTTATTAGAGTTCACTGTGACGACAATTGCTGAACAAGTCATTCGATTCCATACCGGTGATGACGCAAAATTATTAGTCTGCGGTGGAGGCGCTCATAATCATTATTTAATGGAAAGATTGCAAGTTCATCTGCCAAATTGGGCAGTTACCACCACTAACGACTACAATGTAGATAGTGACAATATGGAAGCAATGGCGTTTGCATGGTTAGCACATCAACGAATTCATGATTTACCAAGTAACGAACCGGATGTGACGGGCGCTTCTCGTTATGCAAGTTTAGGTGTAATCTACCCTGCATCTTAAATACAAATAATAATAATTTAAAGTAGCTCATATGCATATTGCAGAACAACTAATGCCATTATGGCGTAGCAAAAAATCACCTGATTCATGCCACTCTTTAAAAGAGCAACTGGCATGGTTAAACGATGCTGATGATAATTTTAAACTCAAAGCAATCAATAAAGAACAACTTGATGATAAGCACTTACCATTAAACCAGTGGTTACCTGCCCATTTATCCAACGCGATTGAATTATTCGGTAAAAAAAACAACGTAAACCAAAATGTTTCAGCTTCCATGTGGCTAAAATCATTTAATAACCAATTTTTTACCAGCTTAGTCGCTCTACGTTTACACTTTAATCGCGTTCCTATTATTCAGTTTAACGATATTTTCATTTCGACACCCAATGGCGAAAAGATAAAATCACTAAAAATTAATAACACTTGCCCTTTTGTTTGCCTTGCAACCGATCCTTTGGCTTCTGAACCACAAGCAACCGTCGTAGAGAGCCAAGATAAACTTGATGAAGCATTTACCCATTTACTACAGCAGATAGGTGGTGGACTAAGTGTGTTATTTGAGCAAGAAAGATTGAAACACAAACCATTTTGGGGAGCCATTTCTCTTGCCGTAAGCGTCTTTTTCATGCGCTTAACTGAAAAAGGGCTCTCAAAAGAACTCGCTAATCAAGTAGCACCAAAAGCCCAGCAATGGTTAGAAAGTATTATGCCTGAGATAGGAAGAGATCTTTCTCATATACGAGTTGCTGAAAATAAACATCAGGCAATCCTTTATGTTCAACGTGAAACCTGCTGCATGAAATACAAAATTGATGGCAAAAAAAATTGTGCGACCTGTCAACTCTTAAGCGAAGAAGAACGTCATAAAAAGAACATCAAACGCATTCACTAAACAACAAAGCAATTAATACCAATCTACATAAGTACTTGGTCATTCTTGCTTGTTAAAATCGATTTTTCCTACGCAACTATCTGAACAAAGACTTATCCAGAATGGTATAAGCGAACTATCAAGAGTAATGTGTTTGTCACCCTAACGACACATTACTTTTATAAATATTAAACATAACTGACATTAATCTTTCATATATAAAATTTATCTTAGATCCCAAGCAATTAACTAAACCAAAGCGGAGTGTTTTGGTATTTTAAAGGTATGGAATCTAATGAAAAAATTACTACTATCAACAGCTATCGTCTCATCTTTTTTATCAACCCCTCTTTTAGCTGCAACCGTTTATGATCAAAATGATACACAATTAAAAGTTGGTGGCAGAGCCGAAGCTCGCGCGAATATTTCAGATAATAATGAAACAGCAGCAGAGAGTTCATTTGAAGATAAAAGCCGTGCTCGTATTAATTTAAAAGGCAAAACTAAAATCAACGATAGCTTAGGCGCATTTGGTACTTATGAAGTTGAGATTGGCAGTGGTAAAGGTAATACCGTAAATACCCGTTACCTATTCGCAGGCTTAAGCACAAACATTGGTAATTTCTCGTATGGTCAGCAAGATTCAGCACAAGTGATGCTTACCGATTACACTGATATTTTAGCTACATTCGGTGGTGATGCGGCTGATTTAACGACAGGTAACAAAGATAAACGTGAGAATAACTTTTTATACTCAGGTGAGTTTGATGCACTAACAATTCAAGCAAACTACATTGCTAATAACGAAAAGAAAAACGATAGCTTTGGTATTTCAGGTATGTATGCATTACCAATGGGCTTAGATTTTGGTCTTGGTTATACCTCTGGTGAACAATCTCCAAATGGCATAACAAAAGTAGATGCAGATCAAGTCAACTTAGCCGTTCGCTACACGCTTAATGCCTTTATGGTATCTGGTTTATTTACAACAGGTGAAGTCGATAAGCTTGATGCAACCGGCTACGAACTTGCCGCTGCTTATAAGTTTGACCAGTGGGTTTTCCAAGGCGTTTATAACTTCCAAGAAATAGACAGTAATGACACTGTAAACAATGCAGCCATTGAAGCCATTTATAAACTCAACAAAAGCTTTCGTACTTATGCAGGTTATAAATTTGAGCAAATGGATAACTTAGATGATCAACTTCAATTTGGCCTGCGTTACGATTTCTAATCCAACCTAATATGCCCAAATTTTAGCGCTCTGGGTGGAGGGCTAAATCCAAATCCGAAATCATGTTAATGTGGTTTCGGATTTTCTATTTTTGAATCGATAGAATACTTGGGGAAACCACTAAGATCTGTTATAACGTACCCTTAAATCACTATTATATGGTTACTCATGAAATTACTTGTTCGCAATCTTCCTCGCACCATGTCTGAATTCCAATTACGTGAAATGTTCCAAGCACACGGTTCATTCCAATACTGTAAATTAGTAATCGACGAAATTACAGGCGAATCAAAAGGTTTTGGTTTTGTTGAGATGCTAGTTGAAGAAGAAGCGTTAGCCGCGATCGCAGCTGAAGACGGTAAAAAAATCGGTAAAGACAAAATTCGCGTAAAAGTAGCAGAATAAACACCTTACTTCTGTACACCAACGCATTCGAGTGATTCAAAAACACATGGTCTCTACCTAATTTTGAATCACTTATCTTTATGTGCGTCATTCTGCAATATCCCCCTATTTCATCCCTGCTAATATAGATATCATTATGCCTACATCTGAACTGTGTTTTACCTCTTTTTCTCATCCAATTGACCATTACGCTTTGCCTGAGCGATTCACTTTTCCATTTTATTATGAACCCCACCCTTTATGTGAATTGGCTGCAGAACAGTTACAACGTCATCTGGAGAGTCAAACAGAATGGCAGCATAATTTTGGCTTAGAGAATGGCTTAGAAATACAAGAAAATAATAAAGCAATTGGTAAAATGTTTGGCGTACTGCTCGTTCAGCATATATCTGGCGAGGTTGGATTCTTATCTGCTTTTTCAGGAAAAGTCGCTGACAGTAACCACCTCCCCCATTTTGTTCCTCCTGTATTTGATATGTTAGAGGAAGATGGTTTTTTCAAAGCAGAGCTCGCTGAGATAACCGAAATTAATGCAATCATTAAGCAACAACTAGCCAATCCATTACTAGCTGAATTAACAGCGGCAGCAAAAGCAAAAAGCCTGACTTCAAAAGAACAATTAGAAGCACAGCGTCAGGAGATGATTGAAGGTCGAAAATCACGTAAAGCACAACGTGCAGAAGCCGAATTACACGCTCAAGATAACGATCAAGAAGCTATCGATGCACTAGAACAATTAAAGATAAAATTGGGCAAAGAAAGTGTTCAAGAGAAAAATACGCTAAGAGATCTTAAGCTTTTTTGGGATAACGAAATCACTAGTATTCAAAGCCAATTAGATACATTTAATATCGAGCTTTCCACACTAAAAACAGCACGCAAAAATCTATCTAATGCACTACAAAAGAAGCTATTTCAGCAATATAAATTTTTAAATACCCATGGTATCGAAAAAGATCTCAATGATATTTTCAAAGACACACCCAACCATATTCCCCCTGTAGGCTCTGGTGAATGTGCCGCTCCAAAACTGCTGCAATATGCGTTTACTCATGATTTAAAACCATTAGCATTAGCGGAGTTTTGGTGGGGTGTAGCGCCAAAATCTGAGATCCGTCAGCATAAGAAATTCTATGCTTCTTGCCAAAGTAAATGCCAACCAATTTTAGGTCACATGCTTGATGGAATTGAAATGGATGAAAACCCATTATTAATCAACCCAGCGGAAGGCAAAGACATCGACATAATTTATGAAGATGAATGTATGGTTGTCATTAATAAACCTGCAGATTTTTTATCTGTTCCTGGTAAGAATATTCAAGACTCTGTCTATACTCGTATTCAACAGCGTTACCCTAATGCTACTGGAGGATTGATCGTCCACCGCTTAGATATGGCAACCTCTGGTTTAATGATATTAGGACTAACCAAAAAAGCACATAAACGATTACAAAAACAGTTTATCAACCGTACTATTGAGAAGCGATACACCGCCTTAATTGAAGGCGTATTAGCGCAAGATGAAGGAATGATAACATTACCACTACGTGGTGATTTGTATGATCGCCCTCGTCAGCTCGTCTGCTTTGAACATGGAAAACCTGCAGAGACAACGTATCAAGTCATTGAACGCATAAAAAATAAAACTAAAGTTTATCTGTACCCAAAAACAGGACGCACACATCAATTACGAGTTCACTGCGCTCATAAGTTAGGCTTAAATATGCCGATTGTTGGCGATGATCTCTATGGTAAAAAAGCGAACCGATTACATTTGCACGCTGGCTATTTATCCCTAACACACCCGATGACCAAAGAACCGATGGAATTTGATATTGAGGCGGAGTTTTAATATGTCACAAGATAAAATGACACACTCAAAATTCACACCATTCTCAAGTCAAACAGACTCCTACGCGCTTCCAGAAAGGTTTACGTTTCCTTATTATTATGCTCCGCATCCACTGGTATCATTAGCTATGGTGGAACTACAAGATTTTCTCGGTAACCAACAAACATGGCATCATGACTTTACTAAGCAAGGTAAGATGTTTGCTGTTCTTGTGGTAAAAAATCAGCAAGGAGAACTGGGTTACCTGTCTTCTTTTACAGGTACACTTGCAGATTCAGAAGATAGCTTGGACCAGGCTCCTGATTTTTTTGTCGATGCCATTTTTGATAAACAAGCACACCATAAACTATTTTCACATCAAGAAAGCGAAATTGAATCACTTAAATCGCGTATTTCTCAATTAGAGAGCTCACCCTCGTTTATCGCATTAACAGAAAAGTTATCGGTAAGTACGGTACAGTCAGAGCAAGAGATCTCTGCGTTTCAACAATCAATAGCAGCGGGAAAAAAAGAACGAAAGCAGCGACGTGCCCAAGCAGAATCTTTGGCTGACTCATCATCTACTGAAAAGCTAGCAGCGTTAATTACTGAACTTGGTAACCAAAGTAGCCGTGAAAAGAGAGATTTAAAGCAATTAAAACAGCAATGGCAACAAACTATTGCTGACTTGACCCAACAACACAATGAATACACTCACCACATTGATTTACATAAAAATCAGCTCAATAAATTGCTGAAAAAAATAGATATAGATACGCTAAAAGCAACTCAGTTTATTAATCAATCTGGCGTAATTAAGAGCTTATTTGAACTGTTTAAACAAAGTGTTCCTGAACAGGCGCAAACCCCAATCCCTTATTCTAGCGAGCAGAATTTACCAAAACTGCTACAAACGGCTTTTCGTTTCGACTATACACCAATTGCACTCGGTGAATTTTGGTGGGGTTCTTCGCCTTATGAACAAGTTCGCCAGCATAAAAACCTTTATCCTGTGTGCCAAAGTAAATGCTTTGAGATCCTTGAACATATGCTTACTGGAATTAACCTTGATGAAAGTCCATTAGAACAGACACCGTCTTATGGCAAAGAGTTAGACATCGTTTATGAAGATGATGTAATGGTTGTAGTGAATAAACCCGCTGAGTTTTTATCGGTATCTGGAAAATTTATTGCTGATTCTGTTCATGCTCGCATTCAGGCACGCTATCCTAGTGCTACTGGCCCATTAATTGTTCACCGGTTGGATATGTCGACATCTGGTTTATTAGTGCTAACACTTACGCCAGAGACGAATAAACAAGTACAGAAACAGTTTATTGAACGAACGGTAGAGAAGCGTTACACCGCTCTACTGGAAGGTAATATCGACAACGACACGGGTATTATTACTCTGCCATTATGTGGAGATATAGAAGACAGACCTCGCCAAATGGTTTGCCATCATAAAGGCCGAAGTGCCGAGACTAGTTACCAAGTGATTGCTCGTGCTAATAATAAAACCAAGGTTTACCTTTATCCTAAGACTGGGCGGACCCATCAATTGCGAGTTCATTGCTCACATCAAGCAGGATTAAACACCCCTATTGTGGGGGATGATTTATATGGTTTTAAAGCAGATAGACTGCATTTACACGCAGGGTATTTAAAGTTACGTCACCCTGTTACCAATATTGAAATGGAATTTGAAGTTGATGCTGAATTTTAAATTCAAACTAATGCCAATGTAACTAAAGGACTGATACGATGCCGTGTCAGTTTTTTCTCCTTATCCATCAAGTAAAGATTGCTTTTTTTCGTAAAAGAGTTATTTTCCTTCATCTTATAAATCACTCGGTAACTATCGCCGATTATAAAAAGCCCTTAATCAAGCACTTTTCTCTACCCAATTTATGGCTCAATATTATGAGCGATCGCTTGTCTATCTATTTTATAATGAATGATTAACTATGTTTAAATACGCACCTCGAATCGATTACCCACTACTGATAGCCATTTCATTATTGATTTTGCTTGGCTCTCTAACTGTATGGAGTGCTAGTGGTTTTAGTGAACCAATGTTAGAACGACACCTTATTCGAGCTATCATTGCTCTTGGCTGTATTGTTGTCATGTCGAGTATTCCACCAAGAACCTACGAACGAATTACACCCTATTTATTTGCTTTGGCTGTTCTTCTTCTTCTTGGTGTTATTGTCGCAGGCGACAGTACTAACGGCTCCCAACGCTGGTTAGCTATTGGCCCTATTCGATTCCAACCATCAGAATTAGTGAAGGTCGCGATTCCTCTTATGGTTGCATGGATTCTAGTTGCTGAAGCCGGACGCCCCGATGCTAAAAAAATCCTTATCTGCTTATTGGTAACCGCTATTCCTGCCGGTTTGATTTTTATTCAACCCGATCTTGATGGTGCTATCTTTACTATTATTTACGCACTATTTGTCCTTTATTTTGCAGGAATGAGTTGGAAAATTATTGGTTCTTTTCTCGGAGGAATTGCCGTTATCGTTCCAATGCTATGGATCTTTGTGATGGCAGCTTATCAAAAAAAGCGTGTAACTCAGTTTCTTGATCCTGAATCTGATCCTCTTGGTGCTGGCTACCAAATTATTCAGTCATTAATTGCTGTCGGTTCTGGTGGAATGCGTGGTAAAGGTTGGATGAATGCAACACAAGGACAACTTGGTTTCATTCCTGAAAGTCATACTGATTTTATTTTTTCAACCTATGCTGAAGAATGGGGCTTTTTCGGATGTTTGCTCTTACTCGGATTATATCTGTTTATTACAGGCCGAGTGATTTGGCTTTCATACCAGTGTGATTCCTCATTCAACCGCTTAGTAAGTGTTACTTTTGCCCTTAGTTTCTTTTTATATGCATTTATCAATATAGGCATGGTAACCGGCTTATTACCTGTAATGGGAAGCCCTTTGCCCTTCTTTAGTTATGGCGGGACCGCAATGATAACTCAAGGGATTTGCTTCGGCATTATTATGTCTCTGTGCCTAAATAAAGCATATAAACCTTAATAATCAATAAATTAAAACAGCAAAAGATGAGATCGAGATTGTGTTTATCGTGTCTCACTTTTAATATGAACTTTTTATGACAGTGAATATTTATAGTGACATTCTCAATAACTTAGCATAATCTCGATTTTCCTAACAATGCAATCTAGAAAAAACGCTTAAACTATCTAGACTTGCATCATACCTATTGGTTTGATAATTATAACTTCGAGCTTCTATGACAAACACTTTATCTATCGGCGCATTAGAATCGTTTCTAATTGCAATTGCCGTGCTGTTTCTGGGTCATTTCATTAATTCTAAAGTTGACCTCTTTAAACGATACAATATCCCTGAACCTATCGTCGGCGGATTAATTGTAGCCTTTGCCATCACTATTTTACACTTTCAAGGCGTAAGTCTTGAGTTCTCTCTACCCTTGCAAAACACCTTCATGCTAATGTTTTTTAGCACGGTCGGCCTTGCCGCCAACTATACACAACTACTAAAAGGCGGTACTAAAGTATTCCTTTTCCTAGCTGTTGCTTCATTCTATATCATCATACAAAATGCAGTTGGTGTTGGACTTGCTAGCGCAATGGGGTTAGATCCACTAATGGGGCTTATTGCTGGCTCAATAACACTCTCTGGAGGACACGGAACAGGGGCTGCTTGGTCACAAACCTTTGCGGAAAACTACCAAATCAATACACTAGAGTTAGCAATGGCTTCTGCTACTTTTGGTTTAATCATGGGCGGTTTAATTGGTAGCCCAATTGCACAACGATTAATTCAAAAGCATAATTTAGAATCAGAGTATGGTGTGGGTGTTGATACTCACACCCGCTTCCCTGAGCTTGTCACTTATAATGAGCGTGAAGAAGATAAAGTCACAGCGAAAAAAGTAATTGAAATGCTGTTTATCTTGCTTATCTGTGTGGTTGGATCTAAGTATTTAAGTCAATTTGTAAATAGCTTCGACATTGCTTGGTTAAAAATCCCCGATTTTGTTTACGCTTTATTTGTCGGTGTATTCATTACTAATCTCTGTGAGATCACTAAAGCACGTAAAATTGACACTGAAACGGTTGATATTTTAGGAACGGTTTCGCTTTCCTTATTCTTGGCAATGGCATTGATGAGCTTAAAACTGTGGAATATTTTTGACTTAGCCATACCTTTCTTAATTATATTAACGGTTCAAACTATCGTTCTGGCATTATTTTCGTACTTCATTACTTTCCGTGCGATGGGATCAAACTATGATGCGGCAGTAATGGTTGGTGGCCATTGTGGCTTTGGCCTAGGTGCAACACCAACAGCAGTGATGAATATGGGGTCTTTGGTTTCTCGCTTTGGTCCATCTCCACAAGCGTTTATGGTTGTTCCAATTGTTGGCGCATTCTTTATCGATATAACCAACCTAATCATTCTTCAGGCTTACATTAGTTTTATTGGTTAATAAAAAATAAGCTATAAAGTACAATACTTTATAGCTTATTAATCGAACTTATATTGTAAATTGATCTATGTTTTTAGATAAGTTAGAAATGCTTTTATTCATATTTTTAACTTGCTCTGAAATCACACTTGAAACGTCCATACACACTTGAGACATATCTCTTACGTTAACAGCATTACCGTTAATCTCTTCAATAACACAAGTCTGCTCTTCACTTGCCGTAGAAATTTGGTGACTCATATCAGATATAGAATTTAAGTTGTTATCTACAATTTCGATATTATTTCTAGAAACAATAGATTGCTCAACACACTCTTTAATTGTATTTTGACTTTGTTCCATCTTCTCACTTACATCAAGAGTCTTAGTTTGTAAGTTAGAAATGATACTATTAATTTCAATCGTAGAATGCTGTGTTTTTTGAGCAAGTACACGCACTTCATCAGCAACAACAGCAAAACCTCGGCCCTGCTCTCCTGCTCTTGCCGCCTCAATAGCAGCATTTAATGCTAACAGGTTCGTTTGATCTGCAATATTACTGATCATATCTAGAACACTTGTTATCTTGTTACTATCATTACGCAATTCAGAAATTAAAGCATTACAATCATCAATTTCAGTAGAAGCTAAAGCAATCACTTCAGATGTATTTGAGACAATTTGCTTAGTTTGATTACATTCTTTGGATGCATCAGTAGTAAAATTAGCCGAATTATTGATATTACTTGCAATTTCATTTGATGCACTTTGCATTTCATTAATTGCAGTTGCCAGCATATCAACAGAATTAAGTTGCTGAGTTATTGCTTTTTCATTTTCTTTTGATTGCTGATTCATTAAGTTAAATGCATCATTACTAATATCAATACTCTCTTTTACAGCATTGATTACATTAACAATTTTCAATCTAAAAGAACGAATTGATTTCATGATACTGCCGATTTCATCATTCACAAAATCATTACTTTCAATAAATTTACATACTTCGCTATCTCGAAGATCCAATGAGATGAAAGTATTTAAAGAAGCATTTATCAATGCTATACGGCGATTCAAATCTTTTGAAATGAATAATCCACTAACTACTGAAACCAATGTTATAGATACAATAATAAATATAGCAAAGTACAAAGTATTTAGTCGGTCTTGTTTTGATATTTGTCTATACTCTTCAAGGAAAGTATCTATTTTTCCTGAAAGATCACGTATATTATTATTAATTTTACTATAGACAACTAAACTATCGCTAACCAGTTTAGCTCTAGGCTCTAATGTTCTGCCATCTTTAATAGCATCGACATATTTAACGTATTCATTGATTCCATTACTTAACGAAATTAATTGTGACTTCTCATTTTTTATAACATCTAAATCAAATGTACTGTATGAGTTTAAAAGAGTATTAATATCTGAAATCAGAATATTTCTTTCATTCAAATCATTTTTATCTTCAAAATGGATAGAAATCAATGCAAGATCAGACCTTCTTAATAAGATTAATTTTTTTTCAAAACTATCAAATATTTCTGATGGCTCGATCACTTGTTCAAATAAAAACTGTTCTGTTTTATCATTATCAATATAATTCATATATATAATATTTAATGCGACAAACAACCCTATAGCATTAAATGCCACTAAAAATAAAATTTTATTTTTTAATGAAATATTTTTCATCTTACAACCTTCAATAATTATTATATTATTTAATCTATTACGAATGAATAAACAACCAATAATGGCATCTACTCGCGACCTAACTCATTAAGCATTACATTAAGATTAATACACTTTGACATAATTTCTTTGTAGTGCTCATTATTATATATTGGCTTTGATAATTCATTGATGAGCCAAAAATTCAAGTCCGTTAGTTTCAAAACAGCCTCTTTATTATTAACTAACAAAAGAGGATCTTTTTCCATTGCAAACTTTAATATTTCACACGCATCAGAAATTTTATTAATTAAAAAAACATAGTCTATCTTCATCGAACAATCACTCCTAAATCATTGTTATTTAATCAAATGAATAATAACGTGACATATGAGAGCATTCTAATTATAGTCCATTACACTTAATTATATGATTAATGACACTCCACAATTAAGTCTATTTATATATTTTTAATTATAAATTAAAATGAAACATGCACTGGCATTCCTTCCACCCATGAGCTTTTATCTAATTTATCATTAAACATCACCTTTACCTTAAGTAAGGCCTTAGCTCCTTCAAAAGGTTTTGCAAGCTGAGTTGGTAATTTTGACGTTGTTTCAATTGCAAGATACACATAGCCTTTCAAACGTTCTCTATTTGGCAGGGTTACAGTTACAGAAGCCCCTTCTGTTGCTTTACTTATATATTTAGGTTCTAGATATACAATAACAAACGGTTCCAACTTTGATGACACAGTAACCAAATCATCACCTTTTTTTACTCTTTGACCAACAACTGCATGTATATCTAAAATATTCCCGTCTAATGGTGAGCGAATATTCAGTGAATTATATTGGCTTAACTTCGTTACTAATTCTTGATTTAACCCTCGGATAACTTGAGCTATGCCACCTGCAAGATTAAGCTGATGTTCATTTATTTTTGCTTGACGTAATTCAATATCAGCATTAGTCATTAAATTTTGAGCATTACTGTACATACCAATAATGGCAGCATAATCAACTTGTGATACCTTTCCTTCTTTTATGTACCCATCATACTTTTCTTTTATTTTGGTTATTTTAATTAAATTCAACTTTGCATTATTAACAGCCAATAAATATGGGTCAAAGTCATCTTTTATTGTGACTTTACTATTGACTACATTTTTTAACTCACGCCTCAAAAATGAAATATCTTCATTTAAAACATCATCTTCTAAATATAAAACATTTTCATTCTGAAAAACATTGCCCCCCTCTTTAGCGTTAATTTCGATAACCAATCCATCTTGAGGGGCTGTCAATATAACAGGGTTACTAGTAATAATTCCTGGTGCAATAGTTAATATATATTCTTGAAAAAACAAATATAACATCACAAATAATGGACTTAATACTAAAGCTAGAATTGAATACCAGCGTATGCGATATCCTCCTCTTTTAGCATTACCATAAACGACTTTCATGCCATTCTCAGTTGTTGGCTGTTTATTTTTTTCTAAGTGAAACTTAACTTTCATAATGTCTAAAACCGTTTTCCACGTTTAAGTACCCACCACGGAGCCATACTTGATTCTTCATGGCTTCTTCGTGTAATCTCATTTACCATTGAAAATGCTGTTATTAATCTCATAAAAAATGCATACAATGGGTAAATTGGCAACCAAATCAACAGCTTAATATCTTCTTTTGCCCGTTCTGATACTAAACCAATATAAATCGAAAACGTAAGAAGTATAAAAACCATATATATTAAATATATAAAAAGTAACATCGCTAAAATAACGGTTATTGGATAATTAAATAAAATATGCAACGTAAATAAAACCATCAAAAGTGGTAGTATCACATTTTGTATTACCCCATATACTAATGTATATATGAAATTCCCCCAGCCTAATAACTTTGGGGTTAGTCCACTTCTATGTTTTCGCAAGAATAAAAAAAGTAAATCACCATCCCATCGTAATCTCTGCATAATCAATATTTTTAATGTATCAGGGGCATCAGTATGTCCAACTGAGTGAGGAGAAAATGCTAATCTACTGTCAGGGTGACGTCCCTTGTATTGCTTTAATCGCATAGTAAGATCAAGATCTTCAGCAGTATGAGTATCCCAACCCCCAACTTGTTTAATCACATTTACGCGAAAAGCACCAAATGCGCCAGAGATATTATTCAATACCCCCCAATTACTCATTCCTGTTTTACCTGCTTGCATTGACATCATGTACTCAAGTGACTGCATACGGGTTAAAAAGTTAGCATCCCAATTGCGAACTCGAAGCGCCCCACCAGAAGCAAGAACGTTTGGATCAGAAAATTGTTTCGCCATCTCCCAAGCCATATTATTATCGAAGGAGGTATCCCCATCAACATTGATAATTAAGTCATTTTTCGCTTCTGATAAGCCTGCATTTAATGTTGATACTCGACCTCCGCGTTGCCATTTAGGTACTACTTTTACTCTTCTCGTCTCGCAAAACTGATGTCTTTTGGCTCCATTTAATGCGGCTTTATAAGTATCTTCATTTTGCTTTGCTCCATCAACAACAACTAATATCTCAATAAAACTTGGATAAACCTGTTCAACTAAGGTATCAATAGTTTGAGCAATAGCTTCACCTTCACCATAACAGGTAATGATAAAACTAATCGTTGGGTATTCCTTTGGTTCTTCGTCACTTAAATTCCATGACCAACGAAAGACACCCGTTGTAACTAATAAGAATAATGGTAATTCAATAAAAATCATAATAGGGAAAAATAAAAATATTAACCCTATATCTTGTTGCAACATCCCGATCATAGAATAAAAAACGTATTCAAACTCATTCATTATTCAATAGCACCAAGTTGTTCAACTAACCATATAGAGGCATCATCATTTAATGATGGTTCAGGCAAGGACCAAATATGAACATTCAAAACAACTAATTCGGATTCAATTTTGTCAGCGATGATTTCTACTTTTTTCTGTAAAACTGATAGAGACTCAATGGGTGTCATTGGCATGAGTAATAAAATCATGTCAGTTCGATACTGACAACAGATATCGGTATCACGTAAAATACCATTCAAATCATTAGATATCTGATCAATTAATTGTGCTAATTTAGCCTCTCCAAATTGATTTGAATAAGATTCAACTCCAGATAACTTAATACCTAACAGAATATGGCTATGCTTATGTCTAATCGCTAATTTATTAACCCACACTAATAAATTATCAAATGACTCCCCACCAACCAAACCTTTTAATGATAATTCTTGGTTAAATGAATTTTGACCATACATCATTACGTTTTTAACTTGTTCATCAGCTTTATAGGTATTAATGTGACGAGTAATTAAGTCATCGATTTCATTACTGTCTGAACACGATAAACATCTGACTCTAGCGACAGATTCAGAAAACGTATAGTCGCAATCTAAACACTTATAATTTTCTAATGGTCGGTCATAATCAACGCCAATGTGTCTCAATTGAGTTAAGCAAGTTGGACACTCTAACTTCCCACGTTGCGTAAACTTATCTTGCTTTCCTACATGGCCGCAAGTAAAGCAATGCAATGAAATAGACTCTTCAATATCTACACTTTTACAAGAAGGACAAGTTTCAATATAGTTCTGATGACCACTATGACAACTTGGACACAACCTGATTCTATCAACTGTATATTCTTTCTTTAAATTTCCTCGCTTTACTTCTAATTGAAGATAGTTAATAAACGTACTTTTATAACCTAAATACGAAGAAATTAATGGGTAATGATACAACTCATTTTTTGTAGTATCACAAAGAGGTTTTAAACATCGTTCATTTCCTAACCAAAGCCACGCCAATAATTTATCGATTGGTTCTTCTTTTATTAGCTCTAGTTTTGAACGGTGTAAATTCCATTGTTCTGTTACATTTGTTGGAGTCCATAATCCATCAGATAGATGTGAACTTAATACGCTTGCCTTTAATACGTAAATACGCCAGTTCCATAACCCTAACTTAGAATGTAAGTACTCTAGTGCTCTATCTTGCTCCTCAGAAGGTAAAGATAATATACAAATAGCTGGTTCATGTAAGAATAGTTCATCTACATTTGTGATATGTATAATATTAATATCACTACCATATATGAATTTAGATTCACCAATAACATAGACAGGAATAAGACTTCCAGGTTGTATATTCATAGTTGTTACCATTAAAATTTCAAGTTAAAAAGGCAATCATCAGACAATGAACACCCTATATTAAACACATTTACTTAGAATTGTTAAACTTTATTTTATACATTCTTTTGTCAGCAACTCTAATTAGATTCTCTTTATCTAACCCATCATTAGGATATAGGCTATATCCAATACTAATCCCTATATTTAAAGAAACATCATCAATAGTGATAGGTTCAGATATTGAATTAATAATATCATTTTTAAAAATATCTAAGTCTAGATCTAAAGTATCCCTTAAAATAATTGAAAACTCATCGCCACCTAATCTAAAAACATAACCTCGTTTACCAACAATTAATCTAATTCTTTTAGCAATTTCGATCAGTAGCAGATCTCCTACTTCATGACCATAAATATCATTAACTTTTTTAAAACCATCAAGATCAGAAAATAACAATATCGATGTTTTAAATAATGAGCTAAATTTCTCATCAAAAGAGCGTCGATTATAAAGTCCAGTAAGTGAATCTATATGTGAAAGCTTATACATTTCCTTCTTTTTTTCTAATAAATTCAAAAACATATAAGAAATTACACACATTGCAACAATAAAAAAAACCAAAAGATAAACTTTATATTTGTATTCAATTGGATTAATCCAGTTATCTTTAGAGTTAACAGAGAGTACCCAACACTGGTTCAATATCGAAAACTGATGCTCAACAGTGTTAGATAGTGCCGCTTCTGAAGACTCACTAATCATCTTATTCTTATTACTACTTTTTTCTATAAAGCTTAATTTATAATTAAATCCATCAACTGATAATTCGTTTAAGGATATTGTTTTTATGAAACTTTCAATATTTAGCACAACAATACTAAACCCCCAAAAATCTTGGAATTTATTCCCAACAAATACTGGAGTTCTAATTATTAATCCTGAGCCACCTTGAAAAAGATCAAGAGGTTCAGACATCATACTGACCTTATTATCTCGTGCATAAAAAGCATCCTGTTTTCTTTTTTCGTCTGTAAATAAATCAATATATACACTTTCATTACCCTTTTTAGGATAAGCGAATTTAACAAAACCATTAGGTGCAAGCTGTAAACTTTTTATTGCTATATTATTATTTATAATATTTTCAGATATTGAATTGAAATCATTCTCAGTTATAGTAGCGTTTTGAGTAAAAATTAAATATCGATAGACCTTAGATAGTGTAAGATATTCATTTATTTTAATTAAAATCTCACTTTCATACTTACCCAAAAGATAAATCATATTATTTTTATTTGTTGAGCTTGCAGATTCATTACTTACATTAAAAATAATAGTACCAATAAAAGCATAGCATACACACAAGCTAATTAAAGCCATTTTATTTATCTTAGTTAACATATTATGACTTAATTAATTCATCTATTTTTATCTAAATACATTCTCTCATCTGCATAATTAATCGCATTTTCAATGCCTTTAGCTAAATTATCAATACCAAAAGAAAAAGACAAAGTAATATCATCTGATTTAAATAATCGTTCGACTTTATTTCGAATTAACTCCAACCTAGCATTAAATACATTAATTTCATTGCATTTAGTAAATACTAGAAACTCATCACCACCGTATCGAATAATTAAGTCTTCTTCTCTTAATTCGTTTCTTAAATATCCAATAAATCTATTCAAACAATTATCACCAAATTTATGGCCAAATTTATCATTGATTTTTTTAAAACCATCCATATCAATAAAAGCAACCATGTTGAAGCTATTCATATAATAGCTATTTAAAATAGTTCTATCGAAACAATTGGTCAATGCATCACGAGGAAAAGTATCCCGATCATCTTCATCATAAACTATTGTTATTATTAGTATCTTTCCATAATGAGTTATTTTTTGCCTAAATGTATAATACGATTTAATCTTTCCATCAAAATCAACAGATTCTCTTACAGCTAAAAAATTTGACTTTGATTCAATTAAGCTTTTATCTATCGCAATACAGCCTTTATACTGCTCAAATTTCTCATAAACTTTAGGCAAAGGCAATCCAACAAGATCAATTTGCATAAAATCAATATGCGCTTGATTATTAAATAATGCATTGCCTTCTGAATCACGAATAATTACTAATCTACTAGTACAATTCAGGTACGATTTAAAAAATCGAGTTTCTGGACTATTCGATCCTACTGCTATTTTATTATATTTTTTAAGTAAATTTAATTTCACCTCAGGAATACTCAAACTGTCCGATACTTTTGAACCGAGGTTATTAAATTCATCAGCAATATGGATATCATTAATGATGCTCTCACATATTTTATCGTCATCATTTCTTATTAAATCATAAACTAATTTCTCTAAAACTAACTTATCATCAATTGATTTTACAACTTCGCCTTGGTTCCCAGTGATTTTTAAGTCAAATATTTTCACTGGCTTGGAGAATAAAAAGCCTTGATATGATAACTCTTTACCATATGACTCAATTAAATCTAATTGCTTATTAGTTTCAACTCTTTCTATGACAATATGAAAATCACGAATGTCAGACAGTTCATCTAGTATGTACTTAAGATGTCTATAGTGATAAAAGTTATTCTCTATATTTTTAACTAAAGAGCCATCTATTTTTATTTCATCTAAATCTAATGCTAAAACATGTTCAATGTCAGAAAACCCTTTCCCAAAGTCATCGAGAGAGAATTTAACGCCTAAAGACTTAAATTTCCCCATCGCATTTTTCACACAATTTAATGACAAATAGTTATCATTTTCCGTTATTTCAAAAGTAATATCAGATTCGTTCACTAAAAGTTTAGAGACTTTTTCAACAAAGAAGTCAGATTCTAAACTTTGAATTGAAATATTTATAGATACTGGAAAGCTGATGCCAAGGTATTCATAATACGAACGTCTTTCCAATAGTACTTTCTTTATAACAGAGTAATCAAACAAGGGCTTGTTGGTAATTAATGAAATATAGTTTTCTATGTTTGATACGCCAGGGATCCTTAGCAACGCTTCTGCGCCAATCACATTCCCATGTTGAATCTTTGGTTGATATAAAAATGAACATTTAGAAATCAAGAAAATACCCTGAACAAAAAGTATAATTACACAATAATGCTAGCTATGGATTTAGCGCATCGATACAGGGGAGAATTTACATTAATTTCTTTGAAAGACAAATTATAGACAATTACATTCCCTATAAATGAAGATTTATTAACAGTCTATATATAAAAATTACTAATTGATTATTTCTTTTAATTGCTATGGGTACAAAAAAATCCGATTTTCTTTAAACTTTTACTTCCTGCAGGTAAAGTAACAAAGCAATAGTCTCCTAATGAATATATGTTTAATATGTAATAATTACTGCCATCATGGGCATAAACTTGCCCCTGAGATAAGTCATAATTAACAACGAACTCACTTGTGTCACTGCTTATAGAGACAGAACAGTCATCACTCGAATATGTTGTTAACACTTCTACCGAATCTAAATACTTTATATATCTAGTGTACTTAACATAATCATTAATCGTAATGGTTCCACTAAGATCTACCCTATAAACATTATGCCAAACTATTATAATTAGAAAGTTAATGGCAGATATTAATAATAATATTTTTGATATTTTATTTCTCATACTTTACATCGAGCTATTTTTTTAGTCAGATTGAATTCGCATTCCTGATTTTTCGTTTTTAAAATGTACTTATTATCTGATAACTTTATAAAATCAAAACCTTTCACTTCGACTATTTCACTTAAAGGGACCAATTCATAAAAAACATGTTTCTCTATGCAATAAATTAGTGATGACATCGAAAAAACAAATGCGAAAATTGAAAACAAAAATATTGAAAATTGTTTTTGTTTGATATTACCATCAGATTTCAACTTAACTTTTTCTACATTATCTTTAATTACTTCACATTCAGCATCTAAAACTTTTTCTTTATAATCAATTACTTGTAGATTGTTAATCTTATAACCCGTTCCTTTCACATTTTCAATAACTTCTCTTTCTGAATCCCGGATTGCAACTCTGGTTCGTTTTATTAATTGAGGTATGCTTTCATTAGATATCCACTGAGTACCCCAAAGTTCATTTTTAATATACTCGTTATTACAAACTAAAGGGTATTCCTTAATTAATAAATTAAGTATATCTGATACTAAAGGAGTAGTTGAGCCGTATTCATTCAAATCATTTCTTGCATCTTCTAATGAATTATACAGTTTTTTAGTTTTTGGGTTCCAATAGATTTCATTAAGTTTAAAAAGCATAAAAACCTTACTTAATAAGTACCTCGTCAATAATAAGTATAGATATACTTATTTCCATTTAATGTCAACATCTTATACTTGCCTAAGTTAACATAGTGGGAATAATAAAAACCCCGCCACATAGCTAACACAAAACAAATACACATACGCAACAATAATAATTAAAAGTTACACTGTAATGTTATTACCTACCAATTAATGGCTAAAGAATAAGCAATTGTGCGTATGGCTATTACAATTAATAATACAAATTTCATACTTAAAAACTACAAAGCCAATGAGTGCGGCTTTAACGATGCCCTCCTTTACTTTAAGAAGGGCATAAATAAACGACATATTGCTATGTATGGGTTATAACATATAAGTAATTACTGCATGCTAAAATGAATAACTAGCACCAATATACATCGTTGTCACAGAACCAACATTGGTATAGTCTGATAATTGATAACGATTTGCCTTATTCGTGAATTCAGCAAGATCATCACCAAAAACATGCTCAAAACTTACATTAAGTGCCATATTATCAGTCACATTATATGCCCCTCCTAATGCAATTTTTGGTAATACTTTTGATTCTTTTTTATTAAAATTACTCGCATTACTTGAAAGCTCTTGAACAGTATAAGCTGCACCCGCCTTTCCAAATACACTCCACTTTTTATTAAAGTTATATTTAGTTACACCTAAAGCTGCGATGTTATAACCATCATAGTCAAATTTTAGATTTTCAATTTTTGTTTCATTTGTTGCATATGATGAGTAGCTAACTTCAGCACCATACTGAAATTTATTATTCATTTCAGTATTAAATAAAACCCCCGAATTAAGCCCCCAAGCAAACTTCCCCGACTCTTGCGAATAGTTCATTCCATCGATATCAGCATCAGGAGCCTCTATACCCCCTATACCTAAATTAACACCTACATAAGGCGTCATATTTGCTAAAGATGAAGCTGAAAACAAACCAAAAATTAAAGCAGCAAGGTGTATTTTATTCATAATAAATACCAAATAAGTCATTAACATAATAGTTCAGTGCTTAATTTCAATAAGTAACCCATTGAAACTAAGCAATTAATAAATAAAATTCTCCCATAAGTTATAGGTATAAGTGGTGAGAATTAGATTTCACTAGAAATATACATCAATCCAAAAACCAAGCAAATTATAACAAACGTTTATCTTACAACATAATTCAAACAACCCAACACTTGAATAAATAACATATAAAACAATGGGTTAGATAAAAACTCAATAGATGGTAAAATATATTTTTTTAAATATACTTTCACAACTCATATTTATTATATTTTCACCACCTAAATTATAATTAACTAAAACCTTATTATTTGAATAATAACTATTTTAATCTATGGTTTATAATTTTATTGCTCCATTTATCACTTTCACCTCTTAGAAGAGGTAATAATATTTATATAACACCTGATTTTTCGCTCATTTCATAAGCAAGAAAACACCTTAAAACATAGTTTTATGAATTTTTCATGAAGTTTTTATGACAGTGAATTTTTATAGTGACTTTATCAATCACTTACCTTATTCTCATGTATCTTATTCAACAAGTTAACTACTTGAATTTCGTCTGGAGAATGACGATGTTTGACTCATTTGTTTCGATTTTAACGGCTCTTTGGCAACAAGATTTCACCGTACTACAAAATCCAGCAAGTATGACGATGATTTACTTTTGTTTAATTTTATTTATTTGGTTAGAAAGCGCCTTTATACCTGCGGCACCTCTTCCTTGTGACAGTGTAGTAATCCTTGCAGGTTCACTGGCCGCAGCAAATGTGATCAGTTACCCTGTGATTGTGGCTGGTCTCATTATGGCGGCGGCGATAGGTAGTCAACTTGCCTTTATTCAAGGCCGTTGGTTACATAAGTTCCCAATGATTCAAAAGTGGATCAATGCGGTTCCTGCTCATCGTTTACAAACGGTAGATTCCTTACTTGCTAAGCATGGTCTAATTGCACTGTTCGTCGCTCGCTTTATTCCAGTTGTGCGCCCTCTTCTTCCGTTAATGATGGGGTTAAGAATGCAAAAAGCATCACGCTTCCATTATTTTGCTTGGATGAGTGCGATTATCTGGATTCTTCTATTAACTGGCTTTGGTTATTCACTTTCATTCTTGCCTGAGAAATTAGCTAAATACATCACAATGGCTCTTATGGCTGCACCAGTGATTACATTAACGATTGCGATTGGCAGCTTTATTAGTGGCTACTGTGTAAAAAGATACCGCAGAAAGCACATTATTTAATTATCAAACAATCTTAATAATAGCTCTTTCATTCAAATAAAAAAAAGCCCTTAACTCATTATAAGTTAAGGGCTTTTTTATTATCTATCAACGTTATGATTATACGTCATAAGTTGTAGAAGCTGTGTCACCACCTGTACCAGTCCAGTTTGTGTGGAAGAATTCACCACGTGGACGGTCAGTACGCTCATAAGTGTGAGCACCGAAGTAGTCACGTTGAGCTTGTAGAAGGTTCGCTGGAAGACGAGCTGTAGTGTAGCCGTCTAGGAACGTTAGTGCAGAAGTCATACATGGCATTGGGATGCCTGATTCCATAGACTTAGCTGCAACTTTACGCCAAGCGCCCATGCAGTTATCTAAGATACCTTTGAAGTAAGCATCTGAACCTAAGAATGCGATCTCTGGGTTTGCTTCATAAGCATCACGAATGTTACCTAGGAATGCAGAACGGATGATACAACCGCCACGCCACATTAGAGCAACGTTACCGTAATTTAGATCCCAGCCATTTTCGTTCGACGCTTCACGCATTAGCATGAAACCTTGAGCATAAGAGATGATCTTAGAAGCAAGTAGAGCCTGACGAATTGCATCAACCCACTCTTGCTTGTCGCCTTCAACTGGAGCTACAGTTTTGCCGAACAGTTTCTCAGCTTCAACACGTTGATCTTTAAGTGCAGATAGGCAACGAGAGAATACAGATTCAGTGATTAGAGTCAGTGGGATACCCATGTCTAGTGCGTTGATACCTGTCCATTTGCCCGTACCTTTTTGGCCAGCAGTGTCTAGGATCTTCTCAACTAGCGCTTCACCGTCTTCATCTTTGTAGCCAAGGATGTCAGCAGTGATTTCAACTAGGTAGCTGTCTAGCTCAGTTTTGTTCCACTCTGCAAATACAGCCTGCATTTCGTCGTGGTTCATACCTAGGCCATCTTTCATGAACTGGTATGCTTCAGTGATAAGTTGCATGTCACCGTATTCGATGCCATTGTGAACCATCTTAACGAAGTGACCTGCACCGTCGTTACCAACCCAATCACAACAAGGCTCACCCGCGTCAGTTTTCGCAGAGATACCTTGGAAGATAGGCTTAACCGCTTCCCAAGCTTCAGGAGAACCACCAGGCATGATAGAAGGACCAAAACGAGCGCCTTCTTCACCACCAGAAACACCCGTACCGATGAAGTGAATGCCTTTCTCGCGAAGAGCAGCAACACGACGGTTTGTGTCTGGGAAGTTAGTGTTACCACCATCAATGATGATGTCACCTTTGTCTAGAAGTGGTACAAGCTTATCGATAAACGTATCTACAACATCACCAGCACGTACCATAAGCATTACTTTACGTGGTGCTTCAAGTTTTTCAACTAGCTCTTCTAGAGTGTAAGCACCAACAATGTTAGTTCCTTTAGCAGGGCCTTCTAGGAACTCGTCTACTTTAGCAGCAGTACGGTTGTGAGCCACAACTTTGAAGCCGTGGTCGTTCATGTTTAGGATAAGGTTCTGACCCATTACTGCTAGGCCGATTACACCGATATCACCTTTCATTATTTTATCTCCTTGCGGCTATCTGCGATTACGCGATAGCACTTGCTGCATTTGAATCTAGGAACCACTCTGTTTCACCAGTCTTAGACTGGATTTTCGCTGCCGGGTAAGGCAACTCTGAAGCAGGAGTTGTATGAATTTCTTTAACGATTTCAACCTTACCTGCACCAAGCACTAGGTAGCTGATTCGTTTTGCTGCCTCTAAAACTTTTGCTGTTTTAGAAACACGGATTTGGCCAGACTCTGGGTGAGAAGCTAATACAGATAAGTTCTCATCTTGGTAGTCTGTTGCACCTGGGAATAGTGAAGCTGTGTGACCATCTGCACCAACACCTAACAGGATCCAATCGAATACTGGAGTACCGTTTTCAGTTGGGATGACATCTGCCATCTCTTTTGCAAAACGCTCTGCTTCTGCTTTTGGTTCATCTTCACCACGGATGCGGTGGATGTTTTCTACTGGTAAATTTACTTTGCTAAAAAGTAATTCATTCGCTTCACCAAAATTGCTTTCAGCGTCGTCTGGTGCAACACAACGTTCGTCGCCCCACCAAAAGTGAAGGTTATTCCATTGAATACCTTCAGCATATAGTGCTTGAGCTAATAGCTGAAACAACATTTTTGGTGTACTGCCACCAGACAGTGAGATATGAACAGGTTGGCCCTGCTCACTGTACGATTTCATTTCATTTGCTAAGCTTTCAACAACCAATTCTGGTGTAGCAAAAATTTTGTGATTGATCATAATTCGCAGTAATCCGTATCTGTTAAATTTTTGCATGGGAAACGCCATGCGCGATCATCTCTTTGTAGCAGCTCATCGGCCTCTTGTGGTCCCCACGTACCACACGCATACCCAAATAAGGATTGAGGGTCTTGTTTGAAGTCTAAAATAGGCTGCACATATCTCCAACAGGCTTCCACTGCATCAGTACGAGCAAATAACGTTGCGTCGCCATTTAAGGCATCAAGCAATAAACGCTCGTATGCCGTAAGCATTTGAGTTTCATGCAAGTCTGCGTATGAGAAGTTCATCTTAACTTCTTTTGCTTTAAACCCTGCGCCCGGCTCTTTTAAGCCAAAGCTCATTTGGATGCCTTCATCCGGTTGAATACGGATAATCAATTTATTTTCAGGGGCATTCTGGCCAAAGACTGGGTGTGGTGTTTGTTTAAAGTGAATAACAATCTCTGTTACTCGAGTCGGTAAACGCTTACCAGTACGAACATAGAAAGGAACACCATTCCAACGCCAGTTATTGATATAAGCTTTTAAACCGATGTAAGTTTCTGTTCGAGAATCATCGGAAACACCATGTTCTTCACGGTAACCCGCTAGCTGTTGACCACGTACATCAGATGCCGTGTATTGACCTAACACAAGGTTTTTACGCAAATCATCTTCTTCAAGCGGTTTAAGACATTGAAGAACTTTAACCACTTCATCACGAATCGAATCGGCGTTAATTTGAGCCGGTGGTTCCATGCCTACCATTGCTAATACTTGTAGCAAATGGTTTTGGAACATATCACGAACGGCTCCAGAACCATCGTAATAGCCACCACGTTCTTCAACACCAAGGAATTCTGCACCAGTGATTTCAACATAATCAATAAAATTACGGTTCCATAACGGTTCAAACATCGCATTCGAAAAACGAAGAACAAGTAGGTTTTGAACGGTTTCTTTACCTAGGTAATGGTCAATGCGGTAAATTTGGTGTTCTTGAAAATGGTTATGAATTTCTTTATCAAGGCTTTGTGCTGATTCAAGATCATATCCGAATGGTTTTTCAATAATCAGACGCTTCCAGCCATTAGATTCATCGTTAAGACCATGAGTTGCTAAGCAAGCTGGAATAACACCGTAAAGGCTTGGCGGAGTTGCTAGATAGAAAAGCGTATTCTGTTGCTCAAGTTGGTATTTGTCAGCCAATAAGTCTAACTTAACAGCCAGTTTACTGTAATCATCAACATCTGAGGTATTTACCGCTTGATAATGCAAATGCTCACAAAATGCAATAAGCGTTTCTGGATCTGTTTTTTCCATCTCTTGCAGTGATTTTTTCATCTTTTCACGATACGTCTCATCGTCATATTGAGAGCGGCTCACGCCTAAGATTGAAAAAGATTCTGAAAGTTGATTACTCGCGTACAGATGATACAAAGCAGGAATAAGCTTGCGGAAAGTAAGATCCCCCGAAGCTCCAAAAATTACGATGGTATTGTTGTCCGAAATTGTCATTATTTCTCTATCCGATACACAGCAAAGTAAGCTGTATAATAGAGAAAATCTTTACGGATTTCTAATCAATTTTAATTATTATATCAATAGGTAAAACCGAACAATAGAGTAACCACACAAAGTAAAAGGGTATAAATCCCCAATTTATATAATCTATCGATTTTTTATTCTAAATTAAAAATAAATCTCCACTGGCATCCCTTCTACCCATTCGCTCTCTAGTAGCCCGCCTAAAAAGGTAATTTTCACCTTTAGTAATGCCTTTGCTCCTTCAAAAGGTTTGGCTAATTGTGCTGGCAACTTAGACGTTAATCCTATTGATTGCGCTACCCTTGCTTTCACTTTCTGTCCACTAGGAAGCACAACACTCACTAAGGTTCCTAATTTGGCTTTGTCTATATACTTAGGCTCTAAATAACTGATCACAAATGGGGCTACATCAGGAGAAATCGTTACAAGCGGGTCTCCGATACTTACTCGCTGCCCTTCAAGTGCATTAATATCGATAACAAGCCCCATATAAGGAGCCTTAATTGCTAATGCTTCTAATTGGTTCATTTTTGTTGTTAGACTTTGGTTTAATGTTCTTGTGACTTGAGCAATACCACCAGCTAACTCTCTTTGTTTTTGAGCAATTTTAGCTTGATTCAAAGCTATGTAGGCACTTGTTAATGAACTCTGTGAGGTATTATAAATCCCAATAATAGCCGCATAGTCTACTTGTGAAACCTTTCCTTCCTGAGCATATTGGTCGTAATTCAATTTAATTTTAGTGACTTTTCGTAAGTTATGCTTAGCTGCCGTAATTGCTGCGTAGTAAGGTGATAAATCCTCTTCATCCCTTCCTTCTTTCGCCTCATTTAATCGTAATAATTCCTCTTTAACAAAAGTAACTTCTTCCTCTAAAACGGGAGCTTTAAGTTGTATAAGCAATTGCTCCTCAAGTACAAATTCATTTTCGTCTACGGCTATCTTTTTAACTATTCCATTTTGAGACGCAGTAATGACTACTGGCCCCGTAGTTATCACTCCAGGAGCAGTAATGAATAGATATTGTTTAGCATAAGTGTAAATTATAAGAAAAATAGGACTTAATATAATCGCTAAAATCAAATACCAGCGAAAGCGATACCCTCCTCGTTTAGCGGTACCATATACCACCTTCATACCATGTTCTGTCGTCGGTTTTTGGTTTTTCTCTAAGTAAAATTTAACTTTCATAATCGTTAAAACCTTTTACCTCGTTTAAGTACCCACCATGGAGCCATACTTGACTCTTCATGGCCCCTCCTAACCACTTCATTAATCATCGCAAAGGCGGTAACGACTCTCATAAACAATGCATAGAATGGATAGATAAATAGCCAAAGCACCATCTCTCTATCTTCTTTTACTCTTTCTGAAATTAATGCTAAATAGACAATAAAGGTAAGTGAAATGAACAAAAAATAAATGACATACAAACAACTTAATACCGCGAGTACGACTGTTGTCGGATAAAATAAAAAAAGATAGACATTAAAAAGTGTCATAATTAGAGGTAACAACACAGTTTGAAGTACCCCATAAACTAAAATATATAAGAAGCTTCCCCACCCTAATAAATTAGGATCTAACCCTCTTCGGTGCTTACGTAAGTACAGAAATAACAAATCACCATCCCAACGTAACCTTTGTAACAGTAAAGAGTGTAGCGTTGAAGGGACATCAGTATGACCAATTGCTTGTGGAGAAAAATTAAGTCGCATATCAGGATAGCGTTTTTTATATTGCTTTAGGCGAAAAGTAAGGTCGAGATCTTCAGCGGTATGCGTATCCCATCCACCTATTTGTTTTAGCATTGGTTTTTTGAATGCCCCAAATGCGCCTGATATATTATTAAGCAGGCCCCACGTTGCCATCCCTGTTTTACTTGTTTGCATCGACATCATGTACTCAAGTGACTGCATTCTTGTCCAAAAACTATCTTGTCTATTTCGAACTCTTAACGCCCCACCGCAAGCGACGACATTAGGATCCGAAAATGACATGGCTAATTGACACGCCATATTATTATCAAAAGAGGTATCACCATCTACATTAACAACCAGATCGTACTTAGCTTCAGACAAACCGGCATTCAATGTAGATACTCTTCCTCCACGCTGCCATTTTGGTAATACTTTTATCGCTCTATCTTTTCTTAAGTGATGACGTTTTTGCCCTTTAATAGCAGCACGGTAAGTTGATACATTCTGCTCTGCACCATCAATCACAATCAGAATTTCAATCAAACCCAAATATCTTTGCTCAACTAAGGTATCAATCGTCTTAGTAATCTCATCACCTTCTCCATAGCAGGTAATAATAAAACTCATTGATGGTGTTGAACTTAAATAGGTATTACTTGCTTCTCTTGACCAAAATAACACCCCAATAAATACAAAAAGCAACAAGGGGACTTCAATAGCTAGCATGATAGGAAGAAAAGTAAGAATTAATTCAAAATAAGTCCCTAGCGTTCCGGTAAGTGTATGCAAAATATATTGAAATTCATTCATGCGAGTTACCCTTAATCAACTGAGCTAACCAAGAGGGTGCATTATCGCTTAATGAAGTACTAGGCAGTTGCCATAAATACACATTCAGTGTTAGCAATTCTGACTCTATATCATTGGCTATTTTCGCAATTTTACTTTCTATAATGGAGTAAGAATCAATTGGAGTCATTGGCATCAATAGCAACATTATTTCAGAACTATAATGACAACAAATATCTGTATCGCGCAGTAGTCGATTAAAATGATTCGATATTTCTTCAATCAATTGCAGCCGTTTTATTTCACCAAACTGTTGAGAGTATTCCTCAATGCCTGATAGCTTTACTCCTAACAATAAATGGCTCTGTTGATGCCTTATCGCAAGCTTATTTACCCAACTTAATAAGTTATGAAACGATTTCTGATCTATGAGCCCATTTAATTTTAGCTCTTGTTCTAACGGTCTTCGGCCATACATCATTAAGCTTTTAACTTGTTCTCCTACTCTAAATTGATTAATTTTTCGAGCGATTAATTCATTAGTCTCATTAACCAAAGAACAAGATAAACAGCGAGCGCGTACGACTGATTCAGAAAATAGCAATTTGCATTCTTCACATTTGTATCGTTCTAAAGGCCGATCATAATCAACGCCAATATGGCGTAATTGAGTTAAACAATTCGGACAAGCGAGTTTATCTTGTTGCGTAAATTGATTTTCTTCAGCTATATGTCCACAAGTAAAACAGTGCAAAGAGACCATTTCTTCGATATTAGTGCTTTTGCAATCAGGACAGGTCTCAATATAGTTTAAATGCCCACTATGACAATAGGAGCATAACCTCACTTTATCTATCGTCTTTTCTCGATCTAAATACCCTCGTTTTTCCTCTAACTGAAAATATGTATAAGGGCTATTGTCTTCTCCTGAATAGCATTGCATTAACGGGTAATAATATAGATCTTGTCTTTCACTCTGACAAAGCGGTGCCAATCGTCGTTGAGATCCTAGCCACAGCCATGCAAGTAATTTATCAAGCGGTTCTTCTTTTATTAAGGCTAATTTTTCCTGATGTATATCCCACTTATCGACAACCTTATTAGGTTCTAAAATTCCATCTGATAAATATGGACTTAATGTACTCTCTTGCAGAACGTAGACTTGGCAGTTCCAAATAGACTGCCTACTATGTAAATGTAATAAGGCTTTATTTTGCGCAGCTGGAGAAAGAGATAATATACAAATCGATGGTTCTGATAATGTTAATTCTTCATAATCATTAACATGAATAAACTGACCTTCTTTATTATCTATAGGGATATCATCACCAATAATATAACCATGAACTCTACCATTAATATTTGTATTCATAGTATTACCTCTAAAGACAAGGGGGTATTCTTTTTATCCCAATCTATTAATATCAATAAAACACTCACATTTTATATATTATAGTCGGTATTTTTACTTTACATAAAAAAGGCCCCTAATTAGTTAGGGGCCTGATGAATATAACTATCTATCTGTGGGTGTTACTTAGAGCTCAACACCGCTGCAGGATGTAACTGACTTGCCTTTCTTGCAGGATACCAAGTCGCGATAGCACTTAAAAATATCGCCGTCGCTGTCACAATAGCGACATCACTCCAAACTAGCTCTGAGGGTAAGAAATCAACAAAATAAATATCACCAGATAAAAACTGATGACCAATCAGTGATTCTAACCCTTTAATCATAGGTGTTAAGTTTAGTGCTACAAATGAACCTAACGCTGAACCAGCTAAACTGCCTGTCACACCTGAGAATATCCCTTGGCATACAAAGATACGTTTAATTAAACCGTCATTTGCACCCATGGTTCTTAAAATAGCAATGTCACCAGAGCGATCTTTCACTGCCATCATGAGAGTTGATACGATATTAAAACACGCCACGCCAATAACGAGCACCATAACAAGGTACATGATTGAACGAACCAATTGAATGTCTCGGTATAAGTAACCGTATTTCTGAACCCAGCTGCGTAAGTAAACATATTCCGTTAATGTTCCCCCTACCTCACGGACAATATTTTGAGCATCTAAAACGCTACTAACTTGTAATGATACACCTGTGACACTGTCACCTAGATTAATATACTGCTGCGCATCTTTTAGAGGAATAATCGCTAAACCATGATCGACCTGCCCACCTAAAGACAATAGTCCAACCACTTGCAAGCGTTGACGTTTTGGAGAGCGGAGCTGCTTACTTGGATTTTCATCTGGGATCATCGCGGTGATCCAATCTCCGACCTTTACATTTAATGTATCCGCAACGCCCTTGCCTAAGATAACACTTTGTTTATTGGCTTCGAACGCCTTCCATGCCTCGTTATCAATATACTCAGGTAACTTAGAAACCGCCCCTTCTAATAAAGGCTCTACACCTCTAACTTCAACCGCTTTTAATTTACTGCCTCGCTCAAGTAAGGCGGTAAATCGCACATAGGGTGCAGCACCAGTAACCTTTGGGTGTTTCTTAGCTTGGAACATCATGGTTTGCCAATCAGATACTGGGTTTTTAACCCCTTCAAGCTCAGCATGTGGAATTACCGAAAGCACTCGATTTTGTAATTCACGCTCAAAACCATTCATTGCAGAGAGACCAATGATGATCACTGCAACACCAATAGCAATACCAAGCGTGGATGAAATCGAAATAAACGACACCATCTTGTTGCGCTGTTTAGCTCGTGCAAAGCGGCCACCAATAAAAAGAGAAAGCGGTGAAAACATTACGCCTCCTGCTCTTTGTTTAATGTAGAGCGAACCGTTTCAGTAATAAAGCGGCCATCTTGCATGCTTAGTTGTTTATCTAATTTAGCCGCCAATTCATTATCGTGTGTGACCACTAAGAATGCAGTACCTGACTCTTGATTCAGTTCGCGCATTAAATTGTAAATATCTAATGCGGTTTTATGATCCAAGTTACCTGTTGGTTCATCAGCAAGCACTAAAGCAGGTTTGTTGACTAACGCACGAGCAATCGCCACTCGTTGACGCTCACCACCTGACAGTTCTGAAGGACGGTGTTCAATACGATGAGCTAAACCTACTTTCTCAAGTAATTCTGTTGCACGTAGTGCCGCTTCTTTCTTATGAACACCACCAATTAACAACGGCATCGCCACATTCTCTAACGCGCTAAAGTCAGACAGAAGGTGATGAAATTGATACACAAATCCAATATGTTGATTACGGATTTTTGCTTGCTTATTCGCACTCAATTTTGTCAGTTCATTTTGTTGAAAATGTACCGTTCCTGCTGTTGGCTCATCAAGTGCGCCAAGAATGTGCAGTAATGTACTTTTACCAGAACCAGATGAACCAACAATGGCAACTAATTCACTTTCATTAATTTGAAAATCAACCCCTTTAAGCACTTCAGTTTCCATCGTGCCTTCTTGGTAAACCTTGCGAATACCCTGACAAATTAATAATGGATTACTCATATCTTAATGCCTCTGCTGGTTGTACGACTGCTGCTCGATAAGATGGGAATACGGTCGCTAATAAACTTAATAAAATTGCTAGAATAATGACTACGCACACTTGTAATGGTTCAACCTGTGCTGGCAAAGATCCACCAACAGTAAATAACGATAATCCAAGCGTAGAAAGAATAACATTAATATTACTAGCAAATAATGCACCTAACGTACCACCAACAATGGCTCCAATAACGCCACTGCTTGCCCCTTGAACCATAAAGATAGAGAGTACTTGGTTACTCGTCATGCCCTGTGTTTTTAGTATCGCAACTTCGGCTTGTTTTTCCATTACCACCATAATCAGTGCGGAAATGATATTAAACGCCGCAATAGCGACAATAAGACCAAGCATTAAGCCCATCATGTTTTTTTCCATTTTTACTGCTTGGAATAACTCTCCGCGTTGATCGCGCCAATCACTCCACGTCATATTTTTTTCTAACGGTAATTTAGCTAACTCTGTCACTTGAAATGGGTCTTCAAAGAATAAGCGCCACCCTGTAATATTACCTTTTTTCAATTTCATCAAACGAGCGGTATCTTGAATGTTCGCAACCATTAATTGGCCATCAACATCAGATCCCGTATTAAATACACCGACAACTTTAAAGTTACGTTGACTTGGAATACGCCCTAGTGGAGTGTATTGGCTTGCATTCGTTACCATAATACGTACGGTGTCACCATAACGAACGCTTAACTCTCGCGCTAATTTTGAACCAAGGAAAATACCGTATTCTCCGGCTTTAAGTTGACGCACATTGCCTGAAATTAATTCATAAGCAATAGGGTCATATTCATTAGGATCAATACCAACAAGCATACCCGCGCTCAACCCTTTTGCGCTTTGAATAATCGCTTCACCACGAACCACAGGCGTGACTTGAGTAACATGAGGCAAACTTGTTACGTAATTACGATCGTCTTCTAAAGGGGTTAACTGACCTTCGATAGTCGATACTACCGCTTGAGGTAATACGCCAAGAATTCTATCTTTTAATTGGCCTTCAAACCCATTCATCACAGACAATACCGTCACTAAGGACAGTACCCCAATAGTGATCCCCGCAGTAGACATGTAAGAGATAAAACGACTGAATCTATCGCCAGAGCGTCCTCTTAAATATCGTAACCCTATAAATACTGATACTGGATGAAACATAAATTCTCTCAATCATGCTTTTTGAAGCTATAATAATGAATACAGTCTATCACGTAAAATACTGGTATTTATTCCTTTTTTTGCTCTTTTGTTCATCATTGTTACCGATTAAACACTTGCTGATATCCAGTGACTTCGCCATAATCAAGAAATAATAATAGAGGGACGTTTATGTCACATAATGAATACTTTTCGGTTCACTACGATTTAACCATCAATGTTGAACCTCTGTCGAACGATGCTGCACTACCAAACATGGAAACGTTTGAACGTGAAATACCTGCACCATTTCGAGTTGCTCAAGAATGCAGCTCACTTGACGATGTTTCTGAGAATGAGCTTTCTTTTCTAAAGTTAGATGATGGCAAACGCCTTGCTAATTATTTAAACAATCAAAATCAAAAACTGAATCTACTACTGTCTTATTTGTTAATTCAACAAGACGATGAAGCTTATCGCCAAAAAACCGTAAGCTTTGGAGCGAGTAAATTTACTTTCGAAAGCAAAAACGCACTGAATATAGATCAAAAAGCCAAAGTAAAACTTTTTCTTGAGCATCCACCAGCAGCAATTTACTGTTATGCTAAAGTAACTCAATGCACAGAAACAGAAACTGGCTACCTCATTGAAATGGCTTACGACCTACTTCGTGATATCGACCAAGATTTATTAATCAAAGCCGCACTCTTTCAACAACAGAAAGTGCTTAAACTTCGAGCTCAAGAACGCAACTTAACCTAATAACTGAATATCCTGATGCCTATAAAAAACTTACTGTCATTACCGTTACCAACCAAAGCCAATGATACACGCTCAATTGGTAATCTTACGGGCTCTTCTCTAGCGCTTGCGATTGCAGAGATTGAGCAACAACACACTGGCCCTGTCGTGGTTGCGGTTACTGAACCGCAGTTGGCATTTCGTTTACAAAATGAAATCAACCAATTTAGCCAACGTTCAGTAGAGGTTTTTCCTGATTGGGAAACCCTTCCTTACGACAGCTTTTCTCCGCATCAGGACATTATTTCTGACCGTTTATCGCGCCTATATCATTTGCCTCAGCAAAAAGATGGGACGCTAATTGTTCCTGTTAGTACCTTATTACAACGTCAATCACCGCAATCTTTCCTACACAAACACGCATTAGTCGTAAAGGTAGGTGATCGCCTATCGTTTGATAAGCTAAAATTGCAGCTAGAAAAATCCGGTTACTTACACGTTGACCAAGTCATGAGTCATGGTGAATATGCTAGCCGTGGTTCTATTCTTGATTTATTCCCAATGGGTAATGCGCACCCTTACCGTATTGATTTTTTCGATGATGAAATTGACACCATTCGTCAGTTTGATCCTGAAAACCAACGTACGATTGAAGAAGTAAAATCTATAAACCTGCTTCCTGCTCATGAATTCCCAACCGATGATGTCGCGATAGAAGATTTCCGTATTCGCTGGCGTCAACGCTTTGATGCTCGCCGTGAGCCAGAGTCTGTTTATCAGCAAATCAGTAAAGGTGCTTGGCCTGCAGGTATTGAGTACTGGCAACCACTGTTTTTTGATGAAACCGAAACGTTGTTCGACTACCTACCAGATAACACATTACTGGTTACTATTGGTGATATAGAAAAATCAGCCAATGATTTCTTGGCCGATGCCGAGTACCGTTACGATCAACGTCGAGTGGACCCACTTCGTCCGCTGTTGCCGGTAAATGAACTTTGGTTAAATACCTCTGATATGTTTGGCTTATTCAAACAATATCCGCGTGTAAAACTGGCAAAAGAGCCTGAGATTGAAAAAGCCGGCCGTTTTAATCCTGATTTATTAGAACTGCCAGAAATTGCAATTCAGCACCAAAATAAAGAACCATTTGCACAGTTTCGTCAGTTTTATGAGAAATTCAGTGGTCAGGTTATTTTCTCTGTTGAATCTGAAGGTCGTCGTGAAGCCCTTCTTGAATTATTAGCTCGTATTAAATTAAAACCTGCCATTTGTGATTCAATGAAAGACGCCGTTGGCCATAAAAATAAAGCAACGTTAGTGATTGGTTCTGCTGAACGAGGCTTTATTCTTCAAAATCCATGCGTTGCCTTTATCTGTGAAAGTGACTTATTAGGTGAGCGAGTAATACAACGCCGCCGCCGCGGTGACAATAAATCAATTAACAGCAATACACTGATCCGTAATCTCGCTGAACTAAAAATTGGTCAGCCAGTGGTTCACGTTGATCACGGTATTGGTCGTTATATGGGACTTCAAACATTAGATGTTGGTGACATGCCAGCGGAATACATGATGTTGGAATACCTAAACGAAACCAAATTATACGTTCCAGTGTCGTCATTAAACCTGATAAGTCGCTATTCAGCAGGGGCAGATGAGACTGCACCAATCAGTAAATTAGGCAGTGACGCATGGAGCAAAGCACGTCGTAAAGCAGCAGAAAAAGTAAGAGATGTTGCAGCAGAACTGCTTGATGTTTACGCAAAGCGTGCGATTAAACCGGGTTTTTCTTTTAAACAAGATCGCGACGCTTACGCCGACTTTAGAGCCAGTTTCCCGTTTGAAGAAACGCATGACCAAGAAATCGCCATTAACGATGTGTTGTCGGATATGTGTCAAGCTAAAGCCATGGATCGCCTAGTATGTGGTGATGTGGGTTTTGGTAAGACAGAAGTTGCAATGCGTGCTGCATTTTTAGCGACGCATAATGAGAAGCAAGTCGCGGTATTAGTACCAACAACCCTACTTGCTCAGCAGCATTTTGAGAATTTCCGAGATCGCTTTGCTAACTTCCCTATTCGCGTTGAAGTACTGTCTCGCTTTAAGTCAGCCAAAGAACAAAAAGAGATTTTAGCTGCCACAGCGGAAGGTAAAGTCGATATTTTAATCGGTACTCATAAATTACTGCAAGACAGCATCAAGTTTGAAGATCTTGGCTTACTAATTGTGGATGAAGAGCATCGCTTTGGTGTCCGTCAAAAAGAAAAAGTAAAAGCGATGCGTTCAGACGTAGATATTCTAACGCTAACCGCAACGCCAATACCAAGAACCTTAAATATGGCAATGAGCGGCATGCGTGATTTATCAATCATCGCAACACCACCGGCTCGTCGATTGGCGATTAAAACCTTTGTACGTGAAAAAGCGGATGACGTGATCAAAGAAGCGATTCTTCGTGAGATCAAACGTGGTGGCCAGGTTTATGTTCTACATAATAATGTTGAAACAATTCAAAATGCAGCAGAAGAGATCGAAAAGCTGATCCCAGAAGCCCGAGTTACCTTAGCGCATGGTCAAATGCGTGAACGAGAATTGGAACGTATCATGGGTGATTTTTATCATCAACGCTTCAATGTTCTTGTGTGTACAACGATTATTGAAACCGGTATTGATGTTCCAACTGCCAACACCATTATTATGGATCGTGCTGATAAGCTCGGTTTAGCACAATTACACCAATTACGTGGTCGTGTCGGCCGTTCACACCACCAAGCGTATGCGTATTTACTGACACCACATCCAAAAGCATTAAGTAAAGATGCAAGAAAACGTTTAGATGCAATCGCCTCACTGGAAGATTTAGGTGCAGGCTTTACTCTTGCAACTCACGATTTAGAAATCCGCGGAGCTGGTGAATTATTGGGTGATGGCCAAAGTGGTCAAATTCAATCTGTTGGTTTTACTCTGTATATGGAAATGCTAGAACAAGCAGTTGAAGCATTAAAAGAAGGTAAAGAGCCATCATTGGATGATCTTCTTCGTGAGCAAACTGAAGTTGAACTTCGCCTACCCTCATTAATTCCTGAAGACTACATTCCAGATGTAAACACACGATTATCTTTGTATAAGCGTATTGCTAGCGTATCGAATAATGGTGAACTTGATGAGCTTAAAGTAGAAATCATTGACCGCTTTGGCGGATTACCTGAAGCAACTCAGACACTATTAGTCACTTCTGAAGTTAAAATGTTAGCAGCATCATTGAAAGTGAAGAAATTAGAAGCGCATGGAAATGGTGGTTATATTGAATTTGAACCTACCGCTGACATAAACCCTATGTTCCTTGTGTCATTATTGCAAAAAGATCCAACAGGCTTTGCTCTTGATGGTCCAACTAAGGTCAAATTTATAAAAGACTTAACTGAGAGACAAGTGCGAATTAAATACGTAATGGACTTGCTCAAATTGTTTTACGAAAATAGAATCTAACTATTAGATTTACATAATAAGAAAATACTAATGTTTAGTCTTGGTTATGGATAACTAAGACTTTATAGAACCATCTCACTGGAGTTTGAATGAAAAAAATAATTTACGCGTTGATTTTACTAGCAAGTTGGCCTTCTTTTGCTCGTCAATTTGACATTGAAGTCATCATTTTTAAACGCAATGTTGAACCATCTTCTTACCAAGAAGCATGGCCTGATATTCTCGCCCCTATTAACCTAGAGCGTGCTTTCTCATACCGCGATAAAAAAATGATGAGCAGTAATGGTGCGTCACTACTTCCTTCTGGTTACTACAAACTAAATGAAGCTTATACTAAACTGCAAAATCACGCTGGATTTAAACCGTTAGTACATGTTGCTTGGCGCCAAGGTGATTCAGGCTCATCTCGTTCTCCTATTTTCCACATTCAAGCAGGTCAGGATTTTTCTGATCGCTTTGTTGCTGATGGCCGAACTATTGAAGATGCAAACGCTGATTTATCACTGGTTCCTTTAGACGCACCAAAACCTGCGCTTATTGAAGAATCGGAAACTATTGAATCTGATACAACAGCGTCAACTTCAGGTCCTCTTCTTGAATTAGATGGCACAATGCAGGTTTACGTTCAGCATTACCTATACGTAAATACCATTTTAGATCTTAAAGTTCCTGGTCAACACGAATTTATTGTCAACACCCCAAAAGAAGAAAAAGAAGTTCTTACAGAAACAACCTCTACTTCTTCTGACGAAGTAACAACCACGGAAACCGCAGAACTGTCTACTGAAACGACAGCAATTGAAGATCCAAATGCGGATGTTCAGTTAGGTCACTTAGAAGACGTAACACCAGAAACCGAAGTTAAAGAATTTTTAAAATCTTATCGCATGGAAGAAAGACGTAAAATGCGAAGTGGCGAAACTCATTATATTGACCATCCTCTAATGGGAATGATCATCCAAGTGCGTAAAGTCTAATTATATAAATTCTTTACACATATTTACCAAAATAGGACAACATTTGTTGTCCTATTTTATTTCTACTTACTTCATTTCATGCTATTTTCATTCGAAATCATAATCAATGAGAATCAACATGAAATCTATCATCAAACCATTATTGCTTGTCCTTTCTTCTGCCCTTTTTCTGACAGCTTGTGGTGACACTAACGAGCCAAAAGAAGGCGTTCAATACGAAGTACTTTCAACGACTTTACAAAACGACTCATTAGCACCAGTAACTGAAGTATTTGCCCTATCTTGCGGTCACTGCCGTAACATGGAAAACTTCTTACCTGTAATTAGCCAAGAAGCAGGTACTGACATTGGTAAAATGCACATCACATTTAACCAATCAGCACATGTTGCTGCTATGTTCTACTACGCTGCAGAAATGCAAGTAGACGGCGCACCCGATCATGCGTTTATGGAAGACTTATTCGCAGCAACACAAATGGGTGAAGGCACAACATTAACAGAGCAACAAGAAGCATATTCTAAAGCCTTTACCTCGCGCGGCCTAATTAGCCCATACGATTTCAATGAAGAGCAACGCGATATTCTTATTAAAAAGGTAGATACTGCTAAACTGCTTTCTGAGCAATCAGGTATTAGCTCTGTTCCTACTTTTGTGGTTAACGGTAAATACAACGTATTAATTGGCGGTCATGATGATCCTAAGAAAATCGCTGAAACTATCCGTTACCTACTAGAAAAATAATTGATTTAATACCAATATAAGGAAATAACGTGTCTAAAATTATCATCACTATTGCTGTTATCGTTCTTGGTTACATGCTGTTTCAGCACTTTGTAAACAATCCAAAAGCAGCAAAAGCCAATATCGAACTTGGGAAGGCTTTCTTAGCAGAAAATGCAACAAAAGAAGGCGTTCAAACTACCGCTTCTGGTCTTCAATACCTAGTACTTGAAGAAGGCACAGGCACAGAGCACCCTACAGCTAAAAGCAAAGTTAAAGTTCATTACCACGGTACAACTATCGATGGAAACGTATTTGACAGCTCTGTTGAGCGTGGTGAACCAATTGAGTTTGGTTTAAATCAAGTAATCAAAGGTTGGACTGAAGGTGTTCAATTAATGGTTGTTGGCCAAAAGATGCGTTTCTTTATCCCTAGCGATTTAGCTTACGGTAATCGTTCAGCAGGCTCTATCCAACCTGGCTCTGTATTAATTTTTGAAGTTGAACTGTTAGATTTTAAATAATCATTTATCAGCTTAAAAATTCAATATCATATAATAAAAATGGCGGATCACTTTGATCCGCCATTTTTTGTTTCTAATTTTCGATAAACCTAACTTAACCTAATTTACGCATGACGATTGTAAAATCTTCATCGGCATAGTCATCTATCAGTTCACAACTAGGGCACAAGCTTAAACAATAATTAAGAACCTGCTGCGGATCATGCGCTTCGAGTAAGTTGGTCTCTTTAAAATGATGACGGTTTAATAAATTAAAAACAACGGCCTCCTCTGCCTTCTCATACATCGTTCTAATTACTTTTGCATGGTAGGTTTTGTTACGAGAACGATAGTTAAGAGAGCCACTTGCCACAACAATATCTGCCGTTGGCAACGTAGTTGATGAAAAATCCCCTTTAATAAACACGCAATTATGTTGATGCTCAAAATGTTTTTTTGCTTGTTTAATGAAACTCCCCTGCTGATCAACACCGGTATAAGACTCTACACAGCAACTCATATCAAGAAAGGTTTTAAAATCACCGTAACCACAGCCTAAATCTAATACACGTTTACCATCAAAATTAACGGCTTTAGCTATGGTTTTAAAACGTAGAAATTGAGATTCAGTCGAATTCCAACCTAATGATCTGGCATGATCACCTGCATATTGTTTCAGTCTTTCATCATGATAAAGACGAATACTCAATCTATCTAATAAGTGCATATGTTGTTTTTACCATTTTATTCTTAGAATTATACGGCCTGAAGTGTACTCTTGATAATTCTAGTTTTCATCTACTTATCGTTAGCTACTCCGTATAAAACATAAAATAAAGCGCAATGCCCTTGCAACTTAGTCTAAAAATTGCTTTTATTTGTATAGTCAATTTGAAAAGTAAATCTTATGTCACAGCCACGCTATCTACAGATTAAGCAATACCTTAATGAAAAAATTCAAACACGCACTTGGCCTGTCGGGTATAAGATCCCTACAGAAATAGAGCTAGCTGATGAGTTTTCAGTAAGTCGCATGACAGCAAACAAAGCAATTAAAGAGTTAGTCACTGATGGACTACTCAAACGAACACCGCGCTTAGGAACCTTTGTTTGCCATAAAAAAGCCGAATCACCATTAATGGAAATCCGCAATATCGCGGTTGAGGTGCGTCAACGAGGTCATCAGTACAGTAGTAAAGTAATAAAAAAAGAGGAAGTTATTGCTAGAGATAATGTTGCACTAAAAATTGGAGTTCGTAACGAAACTGCGGTCTATTTTACTCAAATTGTTCATTACGAAAATGACGTTCCCATTCAATTAGAAGAACGCTGGGTTAATCCATTATTTGTGACCGATTATTTAAAACAAGATTTTAGTATTCAAACACCCAATGAATATTTAGTCCAAATTTGTCCTTTAAGTGATATTGAACATTCTGTTGAAGCCATCATCCCAAATGATCATGTTTCTAAGCTCTTAAGCATGGATAATAAAACGCCTTGCTTATTACTTAATAGACGCACTTGGAGTGAAAATAAATTAATTAGCGTTGCTCTTTTATATCATCCTGGTGACCGATATAAGCTAACTTCTCGTAGCAAAGTATAAACAGATTAACGGCTAAGCTAAAACTAAAAAACGCTGAATTTCTCAGCGCTTTTTATTAAACTAGATTAATGCTTTTTCAATATTATATGCTTGAATTATTTTTTCCGCCGACTTAATAATATCCTCTTCTGATGTATGGTAATTAAGTACAGAGAATAGCATTGTTTTCAATCCTTTATAGCCAGAAGTCGATGGGTAAAGATACCCTTCCTCTTGTAGACGGTGTACTACACGGTCAGTAAGTGCATTTCTATAATCATCATCACCAATACCAAATTGAGCAGAAAACCGGTTAGAAACTACATCGTTCAAAATAGTAATTCCCTCAACTTCTGAAAGAATCCCTGCCATATGCTTAGCTAAATCACTGCAATTATCTAAATGTTTAACAATCCCTTCTTTGCCTAACGATTTAAATGCAGCATATACAGGTAATCCACGAGCACGTCTTGATGCCGAAATACCAAAGTTAATTGCATTTCTATCTGGTTTTTCCATCGCGTCATTTAGATAATCTCCCATGTTGCTTCCCCCCATTGCTGAGGTTATTTTTGCAGGATCTTTCACAATGACCATGCCGCAATCATATGGCATATTAAACCATTTATGTCCGTCAGTATCGATTGAATCTGCTCGTTCAATACCTTTTAATAAGTGTTTTTGTTTATCACTTGCCGCAGCCCAAAGACCAATTGCGCCATCCACATGTAGCCAAGCATTTTGATGATTAGCAACCGCATCCGCAATATCATCAAACGGGTCAAAAGCCCCAGAATCGATACAACCAGCCTGTGCACAAACCAGTGTTGGTCCATCACATTCGGCTAAAACACGGCTTAATTCACTAGGAATAATACGTAAGTTCTTATCTGTTGGTACCTTAATAATATCTTCAATACCTAGGCCAATCATTGATAATGCACGCTTGATTGTTGAATGTATCTGATCACTTGTTACCACCGTAATGCGAGGAGAACCATATAATCCTTTAGTAGCAACATCCCAATCTTCTTTAGCTAAAAGAGAGTTTCGAGCGGTAATCAATGAGGTATAAATTGCCTCCTGAGCACCTGATGTAAAACCAACAGCAGAGCCTTTGGTAAGCCCTAACAACTCAACCATCCATTCAGCGGCTGTCTCTTCAGCTACTGCCATTGCAGGGCTTGATACATAATATGGCACATTTTGATCCCAAGCACTTACTAGCCAATCAGCAGCAAGCGATGCAGGAAAAGTTCCACCTATTGCATATCCAAAAAAGCGAGGGCCTCCAGAAGCAATAAGGCCTGCATCTAAGGCCGCCGCCATTTCATCAATCACTTTCTCTGGTGCAGATGTGTGAAGTGGTAATTCCCCTCCAATTAAATTACGTAAATCTTGCGATGTAACTTCTTTAGCTACAGGTCGCTCATCTAAAGACTCTAGGTATGAAACTGAATGTGCAAATGAACGTTCAAGTGATGCGCGATAATCTTTAAAGTGATGTGACATTTCTTATTACTCTTTCTGAATTAATTTAGGCCTAATATACCGATTAAATTAATATTAAATTGCCACTTGATGACACCGCACAAAAAGACACATCAGCCGTAGAAGCATATTGGAGGTAAACTGGGTTTACCCTCAAAATTAGGCATTAAAAGAACTGAATTTAATTTTTGATCACAACTTCATTACATACCATCTTGTATTTTATTTCAAAAAAGACTATTTATTTGTATATACATATTTATTCTATTGAGGTTGTCATCATGGATAGAGTCTTTACCAATCTGAATCTTGTCACATTAAAAACTAATAAACCCAACACGAATGACGGTTATCAAATAATCGAAAATGCAATGATTGGTGTGACTAATGGCAAGATTGAATATGTTGGTAAGTCATGCTCTGATATTTTACATGGTCATCCTGATGTCACTGATTGTGCGAATGCTTTAGTCACTCCTGGTTTAATTGATTGCCATACCCACCTCGTCTTTGCTGGCAATAGAGCCAATGAGTTTGAGCAACGGTTACAAGGTGTACCTTACGAAGAAATAGCAAAACAAGGGGGTGGGATTTTATCTACCGTCTATGCCACTCGCGAAGCAACAGAAGATGAACTTTACCATTCAGCATTACAACGCTTAGAAGGCCTAAAACGTGACGGCGTCACTACCATTGAGATTAAATCAGGCTATGGCTTAACGCTTGATGATGAAGTCAAAATGCTTAGAGTAGCCAAACGCATTGCTGAATTACCAGATATAAAAGTCTCTGCCACTCTGCTTGCTGCTCATGCCCTTCCTCCCGAATATAAAGATCGCCCTGATGATTACATTCACTTAATTTGTGACACTGTTATTCCTCACGTTGCCAAACAAAAATTGGCGGATCATGTTGATGTCTTTTGTGAAGGGATTGGGTTTTCGGTTAAACAGTGTGAGCGGGTATTCAATGCTGCATTAGAGCACGGTCTAAAAATCAAAGGCCATACTGAGCAGTTATCGAATCTTGGCGGCAGTGCATTAGCCGCTTCAATGGGCGCCTCTTCGGTTGATCATATTGAATACCTTGATGAAGATGGGGTCAAAGCATTAGCACAGAATAATACCGTAGCAACTCTTTTACCTGGTGCCTTTTATTTCTTGCGAGAAACCAAACTCCCACCGATTGAATTACTGCGTAAACATCAAGTTCCCATGGCCATTGCCACTGATTTCAACCCCGGTACATCACCTATAGCTTCACTTCGAACCATGATGAATATGGCTTGCACTTTATTTAAATTAACACCTGAAGAATCCTTACGGGGCGTAACTTGCAATGCTGCTCAAGCTCTTGGATTGCAAGCCTCACGCGGAACGATTGAAGTGGGTATGGATGCCGATTTTGCACTTTGGCAATTGGACTCTCCTGCTGAACTCTCCTATCGATTAGGCGTTCCCGATCTTATTGCACGGGTGGTTGATGGTAACGTTTTTTATAATAGGGACACTTATGAAAAATAATACCTTAATCGACATGGCAAGTTGGACAGGCAGAGTCGATCTTGAAGATGGTGAACTCGGTTTACGTTGGCATCAAAAAATTACAGCAGCAACGAGTTCAAGCACAGATGGGATCATGTTGCTTGGTTTTGCTTGTGATGAAGGTGTTTATCGTAACAAAGGTCGTATTGGTGCTTATTCTGCTCCTCAAATCATTCGACGCGCCTTAACCAATTTAGCTTGGCATCATAATAAAGCCATTTTTGATGGGGGTGATGTCTGCTGTGATGATGCAGAACTTGAAATAGCACAACATCAACTTGGTGATAGTGTTGAACATGCCCTTTCTAACCATAACCAAGTGATTGTTTTTGGTGGCGGTCATGAAGTTGCATGGGGTTCTTTTCAAGGCATTGCGCGTCATTTAAAAAATATCACTGAATTAAAGCAACAAAAAACGCCACCACGCATTGGAATTATTAACTTTGATGCGCACTTTGATCTACGAAACCCACCACAAAAAGAACACTTATCTGAAGGATCATCAGAACAGCAGCTTGGCACCTCAGGCACTCCTTTTCATCAAATCGCTCAATATTGTAAAACGAATGGGTGGCCATTTAATTACGCCTGCTTAGGATTAAACCGAGGCAGTAATACTCAAGCCCTTTACCAAAAAGCGGATGATCTGGGTGTACTCTATTTTGATGATACAGAAATGACGCACGCTAATTTTCCGATAATCCAACAGGGGTTATCCAATTTTATTGACCAAAATGACTACCTTTATCTCACGATAGATATCGACGTTTTCCCTGCATCAACGGCTCCCGGAGTGAGCGCACCTGCTGTTCGTGGTGTTTCGCTTGAGATCATTGAGCCTCTAATCTGCCATATTTTAAAGGCTAAAAATCATCACGGTAAGTCTAAATTACTCTTAGCTGATATGGCTGAATTTAACCCTAATTTTGATATTGATAATCAAACAGCACGCTTAGCAGCAAGGCTCGCTTGGACTATTACTCATGGAATGAAAGCGTAATGCTTTTATTTTTAGATCTATTAACTCGCAAGGAGAGCAACAATGACACATGCATCGCCATCTAACCCTAGATTGGATGAGACTCGTACTATTATTGCCCCAACAGGTACAACACTCACCGCTAAATCTTGGCTAACCGAAGCCCCACTTCGTATGTTAATGAATAACTTACATCCTGATGTAGCAGAGCACCCTCATGCTCTGGTTGTGTATGGTGGTATTGGTCGTGCTGCGCGAAATTGGCAATGCTACGACAAAATTGTGGAAGTGCTGACTCGCCTTGAAGACGATGAAACCTTGATGGTGCAATCAGGAAAGCCTGTTGGTGTGTTTAAAACTCACACTAATGCCCCACGCGTGTTAATTGCCAATTCCAACTTGGTTCCTCATTGGGCCAATTGGGAACACTTTAACGAACTCGATAAACAAGGCTTGATGATGTACGGTCAAATGACGGCTGGCAGTTGGATCTACATTGGCTCTCAAGGCATCGTTCAAGGGACTTATGAAACCTTTGTTGCAATGGCAAAGCAACATTTTGATGGCAAGGCTCAAGGGCGTTGGGTTCTTACTGGTGGACTTGGAGGTATGGGTGGCGCACAACCGCTTGCGGCAACCATGGCTGGCTTTTCAATGCTTGCGGTAGAGTGTGATGAATCTCGTATCGATTATCGTCTCCGTACTGGGTATGTTGATCGTAAAGCCACCACATTAGATGAAGCCCTTGCCATTATTGAGGATGCAAAGCAGACAGCAACACCAATCTCAGTAGGTTTACTGGGAAATGCCGCTGATGTTTATGCAGAAATTGTTCAACGCGGCATTGTGCCTGATGTAACAACCGATCAAACCTCTGCACACGATCCTCTCAACGGCTATCTTCCTCAGGGTTGGTCAATGGAGCATGCTGCTGAAATGCGTTTAAAAGATGAATCAGTTGTTGTATCAGCGGCTAAAAAATCAATGGCAATTCAAGTTCAAGCCATGCTGGATTTACAAAAAACAGGCTCTGCAACTGTCGATTACGGTAATAATATTCGTCAAATGGCCTTAGAAGAAGGTATCGCTAATGCCTTTGATTTTCCGGGTTTTGTACCTGCTTATATTCGTCCGCTATTCTGTGAAGGGATTGGTCCTTTCCGTTGGGCTGCCCTTTCTGGCGATCCAGAAGACATCTATAAGACCGATCAAAAAGTAAAAGAACTCATTCCTGATAATCCACATCTACACAACTGGCTTGATATGGCTCGAGAACGTATTCAATTCCAAGGATTACCTGCACGTATTTGTTGGGTTGGTTTAAAAGATCGTGCACGTCTCGGTAAAGCCTTTAATGAAATGGTAAAAAATGGAGAGCTAAAAGCACCGATTGTCATTGGTCGAGATCATCTTGATTCAGGCTCGGTTGCCAGTCCAAACCGTGAAACCGAAGGCATGATGGATGGCTCTGACGCAGTATCTGATTGGCCACTATTAAATGCCCTATTAAATACGGCTTCGGGCGCTACTTGGGTATCTCTGCATCACGGCGGTGGTGTGGGTATGGGGTTCTCTCAACATTCAGGCATGGTGATTGTGTGTGATGGCAGTGATGATGCGGCAGAACGTGTTGGTCGAGTACTTCATAATGATCCTGCCACCGGCGTCATGCGTCATGCGGATGCGGGTTATGACATCGCGATTAATTGCGCCAAAAAGCAAAACTTAGATTTACCGATGCTATCTGAACCAAAATAAGTAGCAATAAACTCTGTATTCAAAATAATTATAAAGAATACCAACCTAGCGACACGAGTTGGTATCACAACCATAACGAGAAACGAACTATGTATTCATTAGAAATTATTCCAGGCAAGTTATCTCTAAAACAATTACGTGAAGTGAGCCGTCAACCGACTCAGCTGTCATTAAGTCCAGATGCATTGCCCGATATGCTGACCAGTGCCGAAGTGGTTGCTCAAGTGATCCGTGAAGATAAAACCGTCTATGGCATTAACACTGGTTTTGGCCTGTTGGCAAACACTCGAATTGCTGAAGAAGATTTAGAAACTCTACAGAGTAGTATTGTTCTCTCCCATGCAGCTGGCATCGGTGAGTTCATGAATGATGCCACCGTACGCTTAATGATTGTACTCAAAATAAACAGTCTTTCACGTGGTTATTCTGGTATTCGCCCATCCGTCGTTAATGCATTAATACAATTGGTCAATTCAGAGGTTTATCCGTGCATTCCTAAAAAAGGATCTGTGGGTGCTTCTGGTGATCTTGCTCCTTTAGCGCACATGAGTACCGTTTTACTAGGCGAAGGTGAAGCTCGTTATAAAGGCGAAGTAATTTCAGGACAAGAAGCCCTAGAAATAGCAGGATTAGAGCCAATAACACTCGCACCAAAAGAAGGATTAGCACTTCTCAACGGAACTCAGGCCTCTACTGCCTTTGCTTTAGAAGGCTTATTTGCGGCTGAAGATCTTTATGCTGCAGCCACCGTATGTGGTGCCATGTCTGTAGAAGCCGCACTTGGCAGCCGTAAGCCGTTTGATCCACGAATTCACCGTGTGCGTGGTCATCGCAGCCAAATGGATGCCGCTTTAGGTTATCGTCATTTATTAGGTCAAAATAGTGAGATTGGTCTTTCTCATCAATGCTGTGAACGAGTACAAGACCCCTATTCATTACGCTGCCAACCCCAAGTGATGGGTGCTTGTTTACAGCAGATAAGAAATTCGGCAGACACACTAGAAGTAGAAGCCAACTCAGTGTCAGATAATCCATTAGTCTTTGCTGATGATGGTGATATTATCTCTGGTGGTAATTTCCATGCTGAACCTGTTGCTATGGTAGCAGATAACCTTGCTCTCGCCATTGCTGAAATAGGCAGTTTATCAGAGCGTAGAATGGCGCTTCTTATCGACAGCGGATTAAGTAAACTTCCTCCATTTTTAGTTGATAATGGCGGTGTAAACTCAGGTTTTATGATTGCTCAGGTTACCGCGGCTGCACTAGCCAGTGAAAACAAAACATTAGCTCACCCTGCTTCTATCGACAGTTTACCAACCTCAGCCAACCAAGAAGATCACGTATCAATGGCAACTTTTGCTGGCCGTCGCCTAGGGGATATGGCGGAAAATACGCGTGGAATATTAGCCGTAGAGCTATTGGCATCTGCACAAGGTCTAGACTTTAGAGCACCAAATAAGAGTTCAGAACGTATTGAAGAAGCCAAAAGCATGCTGCGTGAACGTGTCGATTTTTATGATAAAGACCGCTACTTTGCACCAGACATAGCTAAAGCTAATACCTTATTACTTGAAGCAAAATACAATGCATTAATGCCTGAATCCTTACTTCCTAGCATCTAAAAACGTAGAAATCCCTCAAAAATATAGCCGTAGCTTCTTGATTTATGATTAAGAAATACGGCTATGACATAAACGCTTCTTCTATTCTCACTCATGCATTTGAGTCTTGCTCTATAATCAGTACAATAGCCGACCAATACTTTTAGAGCACCCTTTAATCATGCCAAGTCCTTCTCTCTCAAAACAACTTTTTCATATGACATGGCCAATGACGTTTGGTGTTCTTTCTTTAATGAGCTTTCAACTTGTCGATAGTGCCTTTATCGGCCAACTGGGCATACTTCCTCTTGCTGCCCAGGGATTTACCATGCCATTACAGATGGTCATTATTGGTTTACAAGTCGGGTTAGGTATTGCGACAACTGCGGTAATCGCACGAGTATTAGGCGCTCAACAAATAAAAAAAGCCAAGCAACTTGCCGGATTAGTTCTCTCGCTGGGCGCCGCAATGGTATTTATCATGTGCCTGCTCATTTGGTTCTCTCGAGGTTTATTACTTGATCTACTAGGCGCAGAAACCAGTGTCTTTCCCATAATCGATAGTTATTGGCCAGTATGGTTAGCAAGTTGCTGGGCAGGAGCTATGATCTACTTTGCTTACAGTGTGTGTCGTGCCAACGGTGATACTAAACTACCGGGCTTAATGATGATGGCGACCAGTATCCTAAATATGATCCTTGATCCTATTTTCATCTTTCAATTTAACTTAGGCTTAAACGGTGCTGCTTGGGCAACGATAGTCTCTTTCACTATTGGTTTTTGTATCATTTTGCCCCCTATTTTTAAGCGTAATTGGATCTCTTTTTCATGGCACGATCTTAATATCCTGCAATCCATTAAAGAATTAAATGCCGTAATGGCACCCGCAATGATGAGTCAATTATTACCACCACTCTCCTCTATGATGGCCACAAAAATTATCGCCGGCTTTGGGGCAGCTGCCGTTGCGGGTTGGGCTATGGCCTCTCGTATCGAATTTTTTTCTATTGTTGTCGTACTTGCACTTACTATGTCAATTCCACCAATGGTTGGGAGAATGTTAGGGGCTAAACAGTTCGACGAGATTCAAAAGCTAATCAAAATCGCGGCTAAGTTTGTTCTCAGCTGGCAGATTGGCCTTGCAGTTCTTCTGTTTATCATTGCTAAGCCACTCGCAAGTCTGCTAAGTACCGACAGCAATGTCATTGATGTTATTTACCATTATCTATTATGGGTACCCGTCAGCCTTGGCTCTTTAGGTATCTGCATGTTAATGGTGTCAACCTGCAACGCCCTTGGTGTGTCTATGCGCGCATTGACGATTTCAATCCTTCGTTTATTCGTCTGTTTTTTACCCATGATATGGCTAGGCTCAAGTTTATTTGGCTTACATGGTATTTTTATGGGCGCACTTGTTGGTAATACTCTCGCTGGGCTCATTGCATGGGTTATGTATAATCAAGCGATTAATAAAATTCAAACAGACAATCAAAATTAAGGGAATACCATGAGCACAATAACGATACCTAAAAATAAACGTGATGAGCTTGTACAAAAGTTCCAAGATTATTTTGAACAAGAACTAGACACTGAACTGGGGCAATTTGATGGTGAATTCTTATTGGATTTTATAATTAAGCAAGCGGGTCCGGTTTTTTATAATCAAGGATTGGCTGATGCTCAAACGATTATTGAGCGAAAAACACAAGATATTGCTGATGAAATCTATGAAATCGAAATGGCAGAAAATTAAGGGAACTTTCCTCTATTGCCAGCAATATTATTACTTAAAACAATAATGCAACCGGTAAATGCATATTTAAAGACAATATTAATTATATTAATTTACATTTACCATCGACAAAAGTGTGACAAAAGTCTAGAATTTGAGACTTAATGAATGGAATTTCTCACTTTCTCAAATTCAAGAGGCTTTAATGCAATTTTCTTTAAAAAATACGTCAATACGTATTCAAGTTTTACTACCCGTTATTCTTACTGCACTAGCGCTGTTCATTTCTTTAGGTTTTACCGCCTCTAGCCTTGAAAAAGAACAAGATATAATAGCAAGCAATACTGACTCCTTTGTTTTCTATAAAGACCAACTTGCAAAAGTGGATGATGAAGTCTACCCCCTACGTATAAGCGCTGTTTATGCAATTTACGATACGGAACGTCGTGAGAAATTCACGACTGAATTGCGAAACAAAGTGAATGACATCAATGCATTACTTGATGAGTTAGAAGCAAGAAAAACGTTTGCTAAAGAAGTTAACCTAGTTCGCACTAACATTAATAACTACGTTCAGTTTTCACATAAAGTTATTGGATACCTAAATAAAAAAGAAAGTGGCCAAGCCGTTTCTCAAAGTTACGATGCTCTTATCTCACAATATCGTAATATTGGTAATAGCATGGTTTCTTCTATCAATGCCCTTTCTCAACGTGTAAATGAGTTTTCTGATATCGCAATGAAAGAAAGCTATGAGAAAAACACTCAGGTTAAAATCACAGCAGGGTTAACTATTTTAGCAGTCTTTATTATATCGATGATCACTGCATGGTGGCTATCAGGCCTTATCGTGAACCCAATTAAAAAAATTCAATTAACTATTCGTCGCTTAGCTGAAGGGGATTTAACCGTTCGTGCCGACGTTGATGGCGATAATGAAATTGCCGTATTAAGTAAAGACATCAACACTACTGCAATTCAATTACAGACTACTGTTGAAGCATTATCTCGCATCAGTGAAGATGTAGCTGCTGCATCAACAGAGCTTGCTGCTGTAATGACGGATTCAGAAACCAATTCACAAAAAGAATTAAGTGAAATTGAACAAGTTGCCTCTGCTGTTAATGAGCTCTCAAGCACTGCAGATAACGTAAGTGATAATGCGCTATCAGCTGATCAAACTGCACGTGATACAACTAAATTAGCTCAATCAGGATTGGATATTTTCACTCAAAGTAATCAAGCAAGTGAAGACATGGCAAACTCGCTAACTGATGCCGCAGTTGTTGTTAACCGCTTAAAAGAGCAATCAGAACAGATCAATAATGTGGTTGAAGTGATCCGTGGTGTTTCAGAACAAACTAACTTATTAGCCTTAAATGCTGCTATTGAAGCCGCTCGTGCGGGTGAATCAGGACGTGGATTTGCGGTGGTTGCTGATGAGGTTCGTCTGCTTGCTGCTCGTACTCAAGAATCAACCAAAGAGATTCAAACTATTATTGAATCACTACAAGAGCAGTCAGGTTTAGCAAATGATAGTATGCAAACAAGTATCGATAAGCTTGAATTAAACAAAGAGTTAACTGCAAAAGCGGGTGATGCGTTGGTTAGCATCACTGAATCAATTACTGCAATTAATGATATGAACACTCAAGTTGCTACTGCTGCCGAAGAACAATCTCAAGTAACTCAAGATATTAACCGTAATGTGGTGAATATGTCTGAGCTTGTAAATCAGAACGTAACTGGTATTAGCCAAAGCGCGAGTGCAAGTAACGAATTATCTAAATTGGCAGAACAACAAAAAGAGCAACTAGCATTCTTTAAATTGTAATCTTCCTCTAAAAATAAGCGGTAAGGGTATTTCTTATCGCTTTATTTCTCCTCCTTCTAAATCTGATTTCATTTAAACCTTTTCATTACCCCCTAAAAGGTCAGACCAGATGTAACTATTTGTTACTCCTTTAATCTTGACTTTAATGCTTAAACTCGACCTGTAAGTGAAGTTTGTTTCCGTAAAATAAACTCAAATAGAGAAAATAACTTCACCACCCTAAAGTATATGTTTCATAATTGCGACACGCTATATATTATTCACTCGTTCTATATGTATAGAAAAAACATACGATGTAGATATAAAAATAAAAATATAAACAAACTACATTTAAGTAGCTAATAGCTTTGCTTACTTATTAGACTTTAGAGGTTAAAAAATGCAATTTACGCTTAAGAATAAATCAATTCGTTTCCAAATATTACTTCCAGTTGCTTTTACCGCAATCGCACTCTTTATTTCTTTATGGGTAGCGATGTCAAATTTAAAATCAGAACAAGCTACAATAGATGCAAACACCAAGTCATTTGTGTTTTATAAAGATAAAGTAGTAGAAATCGATGATGAAATTTACTCATTACGAATAGAGGCGGTATACGCTATCTATGATATTGAGCATCGAGCTCAATTTATAAGCAAACTAGAAAAGGGAGTTAAAAATGTCAATTTTCTACTGGATGAGTTAAAGGCAAGAAAAACCTTTGTAGACGAAGTCATTCAAATTAACTCCCGAATTAATGACTATGCTATGTTTTCTAAAAAAGTGGTTCATTATCTTAATCAAAAAGAAAAAGGCATTGACGTTAACGAAAATTATAATGAATTAATAACACAATATCGTAATACCGGCGATAATATGATAGAAGCAATTAATAATCTCTCTCAAGAAGTTAATTCATTTTCAGATATAGTAATGAATGAAAGCTACGATAAAAATATACAAGTACAAAACACTGTAGCTACTGTTGTAATGTCTGTTTTCATTCTGTCATTACTTATCTCTTGGTGGTTATCTAACCTTATCGTTCTCCCTATCCAAAAACTTCAATTAGTTATCCGTAAATTAGCAGAAGGTAACTTAACCGTTCGCACTGATGTTGATGGCGATAATGAAATTGCGCAATTAAGTAAAGACATTAACACTACTGTAATTCAGCTTCAAACAACGATTGAAGAACTATACAATATCAACCAGAGTGTTGCTTCTGCATCAACAGAACTTGCCGCTGTAATGAATGAAGCTGAGTTAAACTCTCAAAAAGAACTGTCAGAGATTGAACAGGTTGCCTCTGCTGTTAATGAACTATCAAGTACTGCTGATAATGTAAGTGATAATGCCCTTGCTGCGGATCAAACAGCGCAAACAACAAATGAATTGGCAAAATCAGGCTTAGATATCTTTGCTCAAAGTACGGATGCAAGTGATAAAATGGCCATAGCATTAACAGACGCCGCTGTTGTTGTTAATCGTTTAAAAGAACAATCTGAGCAGATCAATAATGTCGTTGAAGTAATTCGTAGCGTGTCAGATCAAACTAACTTACTTGCATTAAATGCTGCAATTGAAGCCGCTCGCGCTGGCGAATCTGGTCGTGGCTTTGCAGTTGTTGCTGATGAGGTACGTTTACTGGCAGCTCGAACTCAATCATCAACTCAAGAAATCCAAACAATCATTGAAGCACTTCAAGAACAGTCAGGGTTAGCGAATGACAGTATGCAATCAAGTCTTGATATGTTAGAACTAAATAAAGAATTAACAGCAAAAGCAGGAGATGCTCTCGTTGGAATCACAGAATCAATCACTGCAATTAATGATATGAATACTCAAGTTGCAACCGCGGCTGAAGAGCAATCTCAAGTCACTCAAGACATTAACCGTAATGTGGTTAATATGTCGGAACTTGTAAATCAAAATGTAACAGGCATTAGTCAGAGCGCGAGTGCAAGTTCTGAACTATCAAGATTAGCAGAAGAACAAAAACAGCAGTTATCCTTCTTTAAATTATAATTTAAACAGTAAATCTTAAGTGAAATAACTAAAGCGGTAAGGCCACCCACCTTACCGCTTTTTCATATTATCCGATTGGTATTATAGTGTTACTTTTTTTACCATTCCAGCTTCTGCGTGCCCTGGAATATTACACGCAAATTCTACGTGATTATCCCCATGGAAATGCCATGTAATTTGCTTAGCTTTACCAGGCTGAACGGTTACTGTGCTACCACTGTCATGCGCGTGGCCTGATGTCATTTTTTTCATCATTTCGCGATGTTCTAACTGCTCAGTTTCATTACCAATCGCAAACTCATGATCAATCTTACCTGTATTCATGATCACAAATTGAACGATATCGTTTGGTTCAATATTCACTTCTTTTTTGAATGTGATTTTCATATCATCAGATAAGATAACGTGTACGACTTTGTTTGGTTTCATCCCTGTTGCTGGCATACCTACTGCATTCATATCCTTCATAGACATGCCTTCCATCTTACTCATATCCATGTCTTTCATTTTCATTTTTGAATGGTCCATTTGATTCATGTCCATCCCTTTCATATCCATTGAACCATGATCCATTTTACTGTGGTCCATCTCAGCCATTGCCAAGCTTGCTACTAATGATAATGCAATTGCTAATACTGTCTTTTTCATTTTCTTTTCCTTTTTAGATATTTATTAATTGGCTTATTACTTAGAACAATAAGCCATTGATATTTTTAGGTTAAGTTAATTGGTGCTATATTTGATCACTTTGACACTGACGCTGTTTCCAGAGTTTAAATACGGCAGGAATAACAACTAATGTCAGTAACAATGCTGATACCATTCCACCAATCATTGGCGCTGCAATTCGTTGCATTACTTCAGATCCCGTACCTGAGCCATACATAATTGGAATTAGGCCAATAATTACAGTAAGCACAGTCATCATGATAGGACGAACACGTAAACCCGCCCCCTCCCCAATCGCTTGTGTTAAGTCTTGTTGAGTCGGTAAGTTGTTTTTCTCAAAAGCATTATTCTGTTTTTCATTCCATGCTTGATTTAAATACACCAACATAATTACGCCTATTTCAACCGCAACACCGGCTAAAGCAATAAAGCCAACCCCAACAGCAATAGAGAAATTAAAGTTTAAAATATGCATGAGCCACAGGCCGCCAACCATAGCTAACGGTAATGTTCCCATGATAATTAACACTTCAGAGACCTGCTTAAAACTAAGATAGAGAAGCAGCATAATAATGCCAATCGTAATGGGAACTACCGTTGTTAAGCGCTCTTTAGCTCGTTCCATATATTCATATTGACCAGACCAACCTAATGAATAGCCTGCAGGTAAATCTAATTGCTCATGAACGACTTGCTGAGCTTCGTGAACATAAGAGCCCAAATCTCGACCATCAATATCAGCAAACACCCAACCATTCGGTCGTGCATTTTCTGTTTTGATCATTGGCGGGCCGTCTTCATAACGAATATCAGCCACATCAGCTAACGCAATTCGAGCGCCATTAGCGGTAATAAGCGGTAAGTTTTGCAGTTTAACGACAGAATCTCGATACGACTGTGGATAACGAACATTGATCGGATAACGCTCTAACCCTTCAATGGTTTCACCTACATTCATGCCACCAACAGCGGTTGAAATAACTTGCTGTATATCTTTAATATTCAACCCATATCGGGCTGCTTGGCGACGTTTTATATCTATGGTTACATAACGGCCACCAGCTACACGTTCTGCATAAACAGAGGTTGTACCTTGAATGTCGTTTAAAATAGGTTCTAATTCTGCGCCGATCTTCTCTATAACTTTAAGATCTGGCCCCGCTATCTTTATTCCTATTGGGGTTTTAATCCCTGTCGCCAGCATATCGATACGCGTTTTGATTGGCATTACCCATGCGTTCGTAATTCCGGGAAATTGAATCAATTGGTCTAGCTCGTTCTTGATCGATTCAGTTGTGACACCGTCACGCCATTCATCTTTTGGTTTGAACTGAATAACCGTCTCTATCATGGTCAATGGTGCCGGATCAGTCGCGGTTTCCGCTCGACCAATTTTTCCCCACACCGTATCAACTTCAGGAACGGTTTTAATCAGTTTATTGGTTTGTTGTAGTAACTCTCTCGCCTTACCAATTGAGATCCCTGGATAGGTTGTTGGCATGTACATTAAATCGCCCTCATCCAATGGCGGAATAAACTCACTGCCCATTTTAGAGATCGGATAATACGCAGAGCCCATAAGTACGATAGCAACAAGTAAAACCGTTTTAGGAAAACGCAAACTCACATTAAGTAGCGGGCGATATAATGCAACTAATGTTTTATTAATTGGATTCTTATGCTCAGGTAGAATCTTTCCTCGAACAAAATAGCCCATTAATACTGGAACTAAGGTAATAGCCAAACCTGCTGATGCTGCCATGGCAAAAGTTTTTGTAAAGGCTAATGGAGAGAACATCTTTCCTTCTTGGCCTTCTAACGCAAAGACAGGAACAAAACTTAACGTAATGATAAGTAATGAGAAAAATAATGGCGTTCCCACCTCTTCCGCAGCTTTACCGATAACTTGCCAACGGTTTTCATCTGTTAATGGGGTTTTCTCTATGTGCTTATGTACGTTTTCTATCATTACAATTGCACCATCAACCATGGCACCAATGGCAATCGCAATACCACCTAACGACATAATATTGGCATTAATACCTTGCCAATGCATCACGATGAATGCGGCTAAAATTCCAACCGGTAAACTTAATGCAATAACCAGTGATGAGCGAATATGGAATAAAAACAGAGCGCAAACAATTGCAACAACAATAAATTCTTCTGCCAATTTTTCCCATAGGTTAGTTACAGCGTGATCTATTAAGGTTGATCGATCATAAGTCGCTTTTATTTCAACGCCTTCTGGTAATCCCTTCTGAAGTTGAGCAAGCTTTTCTTTCACGTTAGCAATAACTTCACTGGCATTCTCACCAAATCGCATCACGATCACACCACCAACCGCTTCACCCTCGCCGTTAAATTCGGAGATCCCACGGCGCATTTGTGGTCCAAGGTTAATGTCTGCAATATCGCCAAGCAGCAATGGCGTTCCTTTATCTGTTACTTTTAATGGCAGTGACTGAATATCTTCAATACTGCTTAAATAACCTGAAGTGCGAACCATATGCTCAGCTTCTGCTACTTCAATAACGGAGGCGCCTGCTTCTTGATTTCCGTCTTTAATCGCTTTATTAATTTGTTGTAGTGTTAGGTTATAAGCTCGTAATTTATCAGGATCAATTTCAACCTGATATTGCTTGACCATTCCGCCAACGGTCGCGACTTCCGATACGCCATCAACGGTTTGTAATTCATACTTTAAGAACCAATCCTGCAAACTACGTAATTCAGCGAGATCATGTTTTCCTGTTTTATCTTGTAAAACATAACTGTAAACCCAACCCACACCTGTCGCATCTGGACCTAATGTCGGTTTTGCTTCTGCTGGTAACTTAGGTGCGACTTGACTTAAGTACTCTAAAACACGCGAACGTGCCCAGTACATGTCGGTATCATCATTAAAAATAATATAAACATACGAGTCACCAAAGAAGGAATAGCCGCGAACGGTTTCAGCTCCCGGAACCGCAAGCATGGCTGTCGTTAACGGATAGGTAACCTGATCTTCCACCACTTGTGGTGCTTGTCCTGGGTAACTTGTTTTGATGATCACCTGTACATCAGAAAGATCAGGCAGAGCATCTACTGGCGTATTCTTTACACTGTAAATCCCTGCTACGACTAAGGCGAACGTCGCAACCAACACTAAAAATCGATTTTTTATCGACCAACGGATAATGGCAGGGATCATAATAATTCCCCTTCTTTCTCTATCTCAAGCAGTTGGTATTCATCATTTATCTTTTGAACTAGAAACTGAACCGCTTCACCTTCACGAAAAGAAACTAAATCAATCTCTTTATCGACCGAAAAATTCATTTCACCCGCTTTCCAATCCCATTGTGATACGGGTTTATGAGCAAAGGTTACCATACCAAAATCAGCCATAAGCATGGTGATATTCCCAGAGATCCAAACACTGTTTTCTGGTCCATTAATTCGACTTAGTTCTGCCGTTTTACTTGATTCAGAATCTAATAAGAATTGAGCTGATGTAACTACTTTATCGTTTTCTTTCAATCCCTTAAGGATTTCAACTTTATTCTCAGCTTCACGGCCTGCAATGATGCGAACTGAACGATATTTACCTTCTCCTTCATCTAATACAACACGTTCCATACCATTTGAACGTATTACCGCTTGGCGAGGAATCGTCAATACTTCCTCTTTTGTTTTAGGATGAATTGTAATGTTTGCGAACATGTTGGGCTTTAATGCACCATCTTGGTTATCAAATTTTAAGCGCATACGCATGGTTCGTGTTTTTGGATCTAAAATCGGATAAACGTAATCAACTTCGCCTTCCCATTTTTTTCCAGGGACAGCATCAAGTGTCATTACCGCTTTATTGCCTGACGATAACCAATGTGCCTGACGCTCAAAAACTTCTGCATCTACCCAAACCTCTTCTAAAGGCCCCGCGCTTATCACAACTTGAGAAGGCGATAAATACCCTCCTTCACGAATATTCAGACTTGCAATAACACCACTAGATGTTGCTTTTATCTCTATGTTTTTATTCGCTTTACCACTTCTAACAATAGAATTAATTTGAGCTTTATCAACACCAAAAGAATGCAATCGCTCTCTTGCGCCTTTAACTAACCCTTTGCGGCCAGTGCGATACGCGTTTAATAATTCTTCTTGTGCTTTCACTAGCTCTGGAGAGTAAAGCGTAAATAATACATCGCCTTTATTTACTTTTTCGCCAATCGCGTTGATATTCAGTTTCTCAACCCAACCCGCCGCACGCACGTTGACTTGCCATAATTTACTTTCATCAAATGTGATGTAACCGACGGTATCTATATTTGGTGACAAGATCGTTTTCTCGACAAACGCACTCTTTACGCCAAGGTTATTAACCACGCTTGGATCAATTGTTACCGTTCCTGCTGGTGCTTTCTCTCCTTGGCCTTCATCGGCATAAACAGGCACTAAATCCATTCCCATTGGGGATTTACCTGGCTGATCTCGACGATAATTTGCATCCATAGGAGCAACCCAATATAAAGGCTCACTTTTCTCAGCACCGACTTCTGAACTGTTATTCATCGTCATAGCCGCCATATCATGCCCTGAGTACAAGCTCATACCCGAAGCGCCAATAACGCCACCAATCACGATTGAAAGTAATGCTATTTTAACTGGTTTCATTTTCTCTTCCTTACTGCTCTGATGGCGAAAGTTGTGGCGCAGAAACGTGATAATCAAAGCCATTTAGATAAAAAGCTAAGTTACTGTATGTTTTATCTAAATCACTGAATAAACGTTGTTTTTCTAGTTCAATACTCAACTCATCACTGGCTGCTGAAATCACATCATTAAATTGTGCGGTATTATTTTCATAACCACGTTCAACGGCTTGGGTTCTGTCTTTTGCTTGGGGCAGTAAAGTATGGTTATAACGAGAAAGACGCTGCTCAAGATTGTTTTTATCAACCAATAGCGAATTTACTTTTGCGTTCATTTGACGAAGTAATACGTCACGTTGTGATTTTGCAGCGCCCACTTGATATTGCGCAGCTGCATAGTTTTGGTCTTGACGTTTGTCGGTAAATAGCGGGATATCCATGGTTACATATGCACTCACCAAATCAGACGCAGGTTGTCCACCCATACCATTCGCTTGACGATAGGCATACATTACTTCTACACCAAATTGAGGTGAATAAGATTCATCGGCAATATCCACTTTGGTTTTGGTTGCGGTTATCGCTAATTCACTCATTTTTATTGTTGGATTCGACTTCAATAAGTCATAAAATTCAGTATCTTGATTTGCCTTTGAATTTAGTAATTTATTCAATGTCGACCACTCTAGTGCTTTTATACCTTGCGGTTTTTGCTCGGATAAATTAGGCAACCATTCTGTGAGTTGTGCATAGATACGGCCTTGCAACTGACGATTCGTTTGCAACTTTTCATCCAATCGACTCAATTGAAGCTGAGCTTGTAGCAAGTCCTGACTTTCACTTTTACCAATCGAATAATTGGTCTTAATGTAGGTTTCCATCTCTGACAGTAGGTGACGATTCTCATGTAAAATAGCTTCTGCTTTTTGTAAGAATCCCAACTCAATCCAAAGTTGAGTAATGGCATTTGCCACTTCTAACTCACGAACTTGAACCTGCATTGCTAATACATCGGCTTGTTGCCCCGTTTGCTTTTGTTGTAAGTCTAAACTTGAGCCTCGACCAAACTTTTGCATTAATCCGACCGATATATTGGTCATAGGGTCTTCATCAAATTTAAAACTGTCCACCGGTAAACCACCAAAACCGACTTTTAGCGTAGGATCGGCAAGCGTTGAACTCGCAATACCTGTAGATCGAAGTGCTTGAGATTGTGCGTATATTTGCTCTCTACTTGCATCAGAAGAGAGTGCTTGTTCGATAAGTTGTGTTAGCTGACTTTCTGCCATCACTTGATTTGAAATCATTAACGAGATCGCAGAGGCTAACCACACTTTAGTAAAGTGTTTACGTGCTGTATTTTTCATGGAAACATTCCAATAACGGCATGATCGTAAAGACAGATCAGTGCCATGATTAAACCGGAAAATAAGAAAGCTTATTTAGCGTATTGATTTAATAGATATAATTGGAATTAAGCTATTGGAGGTCGATATAAGGAAGGAGATGATAATGAACGGGGTTGTTCATTGTAAAAACCATATTTGATAGCAAAAGCTAATGAGTTAATTTGAGTATTCAAGCCAATTGGTAAAGCATAAGCCGCTACTGTACATATTGTTTTACAACAGTTATCACCCTGTTCTGAACAATGGTCATTATTATTCATCGACATAGATGACATATCACATCCCAAGTCACTACTTTGAGACTCTTTTGGTGAATGGCATTCAGGCATGCTGTCACTCATAGGCGACATTTGACTTTGAGGCATTGCCATATTCAAGGTCATTCCTTCCATTTTCATTGGATAGCTGTAAGCAACGCTAGATAGCACTAAAGCCATCAGCGTAACGCCTGTCACTAACCATTTAGAAATAGAAGAAAGCACTATAAATACACCTATATATAGAATTAACCTAATACTAAAGCCTCCCCTAGGGGGAAGGTCAACGATTTTATGTGAAAGCTCTCCCATTTATGAAAACATCCAGTGCAAGAAGCTCCACGAATTAATCTAACGCATATATTTTGTTAAAAGTCCTTGTTAGATTACCCAAAAAATTAAGGATGTCATTTAATGGAAAACTCTCAAAAAATCGCAAGCTTAGAGTTCGGAAGGCTTATTGCTATGTTTGCGATTATTGCTTTGCACTCACAAGTATTTATGACGTATCTGCTAATGGATGATACTCCCGTTTTTGGCTATGCTTTTAATCAATTCACTCGTTTTGCCGTTCCTTTCTTTTTCATTTTATCCGGTTATTTTATTCAACCTAAATTAACCGCGACTCCTTTAAAAACAATACAGTCTTACTCTGCTCCGTTATTTAAGATTTGGATAGTATGGAGTGCTTTATGCCTAGCAATGCCTTTTAACTGGAAAAAGGTTGCTGAAAGCGGTTATCTAGCAGAGCGCTCGGGGTACTGGAATTGGTTAACACAGAACCCATTAAACGCTTTATTTGAAGGTGGTATGGTGCACTTATGGTTTATCCCTGCACTCATTATCGCCGTATCAATTATTGGGTTATTAATTCACTTTAAAAAAACGACATGGCTTGTTCCTGTCGCTGTGATTTTATATGTATACGGCCTCGCTGGCGGTAGCTATCAAACACTCACTGAAGTTTGGACTCCGTTTTTTACTCGAAATGGCCCTTTCTTTAGCACTTTAATGGTAGTCATTGGATTTGAATTAAGAAGAAGAGCAATCACGCTTTCATCAACTAAAGCTACGCTCTTATTGCTGACTGGTTTTGCCATTCACTTTAGTGAGGCGTATTGGTTAACTCAGTTTGATGTACCTTTTAACTTGCATGACTTTTTAATCGGTACCCCGTTAATTGGAATTGGCGTGTTTTTTCTATTGTTATCCAAACCGACATTAGGCCATCACCCTATCACTTTCACATTAAGCAAGCATGTTCTTGGCATTTATGTATGCCACCTACTCTTTGTGGTTGTGTTCTTAAACATTACCGGAATGATGGGACTGACTTTAGCACTAAGAGATTTTGTGATTGTGTTTGGAACGGCTGGAGCATCTACTTTGTTTGTTTTAGCGATCAATAGAACACCACTGCGTCGATTGTTATTTAGATAAATAAAAAACAGATGCATTTGCGCCTGCTATGCATCTGTTTTATCTCACAGCTTATTGAGTTAATACATCAAACGCTCTCTTTGCCTCATCACTCGCCATTACGCGACCATGACCTAAGCCCGTTGTTGGATATAAGGCTACCTGTCTAATATGCTCTGATGCGGTTTTTGAAAGGTCAAAACTGGTAAAGCGATCCTCTTTATCATGTACGATAATCGTCTGAGCTTCTCTTTGCGTTAATCGTTGATACGGGTTAAAACTATCAATAGAACGCTGATATTGATCTTCTATATCACTAACAATCGCTCTAAATAATTTAATAGAGTACCCAGAGCGCTCAATGCTACGGAATAAATTCTCGGTATAGTTAAGTACTGGAGCAATTAGCAGTAAAGGTGCATTATCCAACTTCACATGATGACATTCCAGTACCGCAGCCGTTCCCATACTATGTGCGACGACACCCACCACATCATCACAAGAATCCAATATCGCATTTAACCCTTCAATAAACGCAGGTAAATGAGCATGTTTTCCCTCACTCTCACCATGAGCTGGGTGATCAAAAGCAACGGCGGTAAAACCTTGAGAAGCGATGTGCTCCATTAATGGATAGAATTGACTCGAATTCCCCGACCAGCCATGAGCCAATACCCACGTAGGACCAGAGCCAAGTTGATAAAGACTAAGTTCACCTTCAGATGAGTTCAACTTACTCTTTATTAACCCTTCTGGTTCAGAGTTTTTTGGTTTTGTTCTTACAGGGGTTAATAGTAATTTACGCCCCATCTTCTTCGCGTGACTTGGAATTAATAAGTGATGCAAACGCGTTACTGCATTTAAAGTACTGCGTTTAAAGCTAAACTTGTTCTCTGTACCAAAGTAAATTTCCTGACTCATGAATACGTCCATTTATATTTTTATCTGTTCATCTTAACTAAAGTACTCTCTTTGTCGATAAAGGACTTAAAAATTTAACAATTAGATCACAATCTCTATTGTGTAATCTAAAGATACACCCGAAATATAACGTGCATAAAAAATATATGTTATTGGGTTTTATTTCAGTTATACTTATTTTGTCCTTACGAATTGAGAAAATCTTATGATGAATATTACAGATAAAGCTGTCGAAGAAAGAATTCCACCTATACTCCGTTTAGGATTTCGACCATTTTTTTTATTAGGTAGTATCTATGCCATTATTGCTGTCACTGTATGGGTATGGGCATTTCAAACAGGCCAACCTACCTACCTAAACGTGCCTGCGCTTTGGTGGCACGTGCATGAAATGCTTTTTGGTTTTTCGATGGCGATTGTTGCTGGTTTTGTGTTAAGTGCCGTTCAGAATTGGACAGGTGTTAAAGGAACTTCAGATAAACGTCTCGGGTTCATTGTCTTATTATGGCTGTTACCAAGAGTATTATTCTGGACTTCAGCACCACTTTGGTTAATTTCAAGTATTGAAGCGCTGTTCATGCTCGCTATTGCCTATGAAGTTGGATTTCGTGTAATCAAAACCAAAGGCGTTCGTAACTTTTTCTTTATTCCGTTATTTTTAGTCGCAATTGCCGCGAACTTCGCTAGTTACGCAACAATTAAAGGCATGCCGCCATTTACTTCTGCTGCGGTTTGGGAATCCATGCTTTGGTGGTTTACGCTGCTACTTTCTGTAATGGGCGCACGCGTTATTCCTTTCTTTACTGCACGTCGCTTTCAGTTTGAAAAAGCTCAACCAATGCTTTGGTTAGATGCGTTATGTAATATCCCATTAGCTATGCTGTTTATTTTGAGCTTTTTCCCTTTAACATCAGAGCAAGTAAGTCCATATTTAATGGTCATTGCAGGTATTGCTCAATTGATCCGAATGATCCGTTGGAAAGGATATAAAACACTGAGTGAACCATTAGTATGGTCTCTTCATGCTGGTTATCTTTGTATCCCATTAAGTTTACTGTTACGTGGTTTAAGCACCGATTACTTTATCTCTCATACAGGAATTCATTTATTTGCAATTGGTGCATTAGGCGGCGTTATTTTAGCTATGATAGCTCGCGTGACTATGGGACATACTGGCCGCGAAATCTACAAAGGTCCCTCTATGGGACTGGCTTATAGTGCAATCATCTTAGCGGCGTTTATCCGTTCATTTGGGGTTATTTTGTTTCCTCAATATATGATGGAGTTAATCAACATCACTGCTGCTCTTTGGGCTATCGCATTTGGCTTATTTGTTTGGTATTTTGCTCCTATGTTATGGTCAAAACGCGTAGATGGGCACCCGGGTTAATTTACTTCTCGAATTAATTAGATCTCACTCACAATTTGATTCTTAAAGTGCCAACATTAACTATAGTTAATGTTGGCACAATCTTTTGTTAACCCACTCTTTTGTATTCTTCTCTTAGTTTAAAAATAACAGACTAAATTTTAAGGAATACAATATGAATGTATTAGGTTACATGCAAAAAGTAGGTAAAGCGCTGATGGTTCCTGTCGCTACGCTTCCTGCTGCCGCGATATTAATGGGTGTTGGTTACTGGATGGACCCAACGGGTTGGGGTGCCAACAGCGTATTCGCTGCGTTTTTAATTAAATCAGGGGGAGCTATCATTGATGTGATGCCGATGCTATTTGCCATTGGTGTGGCGTTTGGTTTAAGTAAAGACAAAAACGGTTCGGCGGCACTCGCTGGTTTCATTTGTTTTACCGTTGTTACTACCCTTCTTTCTCCTGCGGTTGTAGCCCAGCTTGAAAATATCCCTTTGGATCAAGTTCCTGCGGCGTTCGCTAAAATCAACAACCAGTTCATCGGTATTATTGTTGGTATTATTTCTGCTGAAATTTACAACAAATACTCTACGGTTGAGCTACCAAAAGCACTTGCTTTCTTTAGTGGTAAACGTCTTGTTCCTATCTTGACATCAATTGCTGGTATGGCTTTGTCATTCGTACTTCTTTACGTATGGCCTGCTATTTTTGATGCGCTAATCTCATTTGGTACTCAACTTCAATCAATGGGTGCCGTAGGTGCTGGTCTATTTGGTTTCTTTAACCGTTTAATGTTAAGTGTTGGTATGCACCATGCGCTTTACCCTGTGTTCTGGTTTGATGTTGTTGGTATTAACGATATTCCAAACTTCTTAGGTGGCGCACAGTCTATTGCTAACGGCACTGGTATTCCGGGTCAAACAGGCATGTACCAAGCTGGTTTCTTCCCTATCATGATGTTTGGTCTACCAGGTGCTGCACTTGCTATGTACCACTGTGCAGAAAAACGCAATAAAGCTGCGGTATTCTCTATCATGCTTGCAGCAGCAATGGCGTCATTCTTTACTGGTATCACTGAACCGCTAGAATTCAGCTTCATGTTCCTTGCTCCATGGTTATACCTAATTCATGCAATCTTAACGGGTCTATCTCTATTCATCGCGGCAAGCATGGAATGGATGGCTGGTTTTGGTTTCTCTGCAGGTTTCGTTGACTTTGTACTATCAAGCCAAAACCCATTAGCGGTTAAATGGTACATGCTGATCCCACAAGGTCTTGTATTCTTTGTTCTTTACTACACCATCTTTAGATTCGCGATTAAGAAGTTTAACTTCCTAACTCCAGGTCGTGGTGAAGACATGAATAAAGATGACTCAGTAGAAGAGAACATTACAGATGTAACCAATGCCTACATTGAAGCAATCGGTGGTGCAGACAATATTCTAGAAGTAGATAACTGTATTACTCGCCTACGTTTAACAGTAAAAGATTCAGGTCTTGCTGATAGCGCAAAACTAAAATCAATTGGTGCTGCGGGTGTGGTTCCAATGGGTAAAGGTGGCTTACAAGTTATCATTGGCTTAGGAAAAGTTGATAAAGTTGCTGCAGAAATGAAAGTAATTTTAAAAGCCTAATATCATACTAATAAAGCAGCTAACCATTGCTTAATTAAATTGGTATAACCTCCATAATATTCGTACCAGATGTTATGTGAGTACAACTCAAGAGTCTTAATTCTTCCCCCTTTAAGGCTCTTTATGATGTATTCCTATTTCATTTAATAACTCTTTTTCATTATTTATTTATCTAATTCCACTTCTTTCTTGTTACACTAAATTAATCAAATAGTTGAGATAGATTTATGAAAATACTGGTTATAGAAGACGATCAAACCACTCGAGATTTCATTGCTAAAGCTTTAGAGCAAGAAGGCTTTATTGTGGATAGTTCTGGTGATGGTAAAGAAGGCTTAATGATGGCCATCAGCTGTGAATATCAGTTAATTGTGCTAGATCGCATGCTTCCTAACCTTGATGGTTTAAAGGTCTTATCTGCAATTAGAGCGACGGATAATAATACACCCGTTCTTATTCTTAGCGCACTAGACAGCGTAGACCAGCGTGTTGAAGGTTTGACCGCGGGCAGTGATGACTATCTAACTAAACCTTTTGCTTTGGCAGAGTTGCTAGCACGTATTAATATTATCTTGCGCCGTAACCGCCCAATAGAAAATACGCTAAATGAAATACAGATCAATAATCTAACCATTAATCTTCGCTCTCAAAAGGTCACAATAAACAACGTCCCTATCGCATTACAGAATAAAGAGTTTATTTTATTACGTTTTCTTGTAGAGCATGTCGATGAAGTCGTTTCTCGCATGCGATTGTTTGAAGCTGCTTGGGATTATCATTTTGATCCTAAAACCAACGTTATTGATGTTCATATCGCTAAATTGCGTAAAAAGCTAGAACACGGTGGCGCAGTAAACCTGATTGAAACGGTACGTGGGGCTGGCTATGTTATTAGACAAGCGTGATGAGCTCTATCGTTCATCTATTTTAAAACTCTTAATTTGGTTTGCTATTGGCTTATTCTTAATGATGGCATTATTGCTGTATCAACTGTATTCAACCTCTTTGCATTTATATAGCCAAAACCTTGATGAATGGTTACGTGGCGAGACTTCACAACTTCAAGCCATCGCAAGTGCTGAAGGCATTGAAGCTGTTCAGCAAAGCATTAATAACAGCAAAGAAAGTAACCGTTATATTTACCATATTGCTAATCATGCTAGTCCTTCACCAACGGACACGTCGGCAACGTCCTACCCTGTTATTGCTCAAATAAAACAATATCAAGCCTATAATGATTTACCCAATATGAGGGCAACGACAGTTGAGCTTCCTGATGGTTCTGAATTAATTATTGGCATTGATCAAGAGCGTTACTTAAGCTTTAAAAAACAATTAGATTCATCTGTTATTTGGGGTACTTTTTTCCCCTTTATCGCTTTATGCTTAATCGCAATCCTAATTGCCGTATACATTCTTAAACGATTAAACCTTGTTAATCAAACCATGAACCGAGTGATGCTAGGTGAGCGTAACGTTCGTTTAAAAGTGGGGCCAGATATGAATGAATTTGATTTACTGGCTTTGCATTTGAATAATATGCTAGAGCAAATGGAGCAGAGTGAATCTAAACTTAAATCCTTAACCGTAGATATTGCTCACGATTTAAGAACCCCAATGGGACGCATTAAGTTACGTATTGAAGATCTTTTATATGATAATACCGTAAGCGATTATCATCAGGATAAATTAGAAAATATTCAATCCGATTTCTCCCTTCTGCTTGATACCTTCAATGGCATGATGGAGTTATATCACTTAGAAAATGGCGGAACGCCTGTTAACAAACAACAGTGTGAACTCAGTAAAATTGTTCAAGATGCTATCGAATTTGCAGAGCCTACCGCATTAGATAAGCAACAAAAGTTATATTTGACTATAGAGATGCCCTGCCCCTTATACGCCAACCCAAGCCTGCTTTTTCGTGCTGTGTTTAATATCATCGACAATGCGATTAAATATACCCATGAAGGCGGGGTAATTGAAGTGATTGTTGATTGCTTTGGTGTCGTTGTAGCTGATAATGGTATGGGAATAAAACCAAAAGACAGAGAGCGAGCGTTAGATCAATTAGTGCGTTTAGATCCTAGCCGAACAGAGCATGGTTTTGGTTTAGGCCTTGCTCTAGTTAAAACCGTTATGAAAATACACAATGGAAGAATAAGCCTAAGTGATAATTACCCAGGCCTGCGAGCACGTTTACTATTTGATGAAACCGTAAACAAGTAATTATATTAACGCAATACGTTCCAAGCTTCACACATCACTCTGAACTTATCCGCATCACCGCTTGCTCTGTCTGGGTGATGCTTCATCGCCAATTTTCGCCATTGCTTTCTAATGTCTTTAGCAGTAGCACTTTCTGACAAACCAAACAGCTTCAACGCTTGAATTCGATCCATTGATGCTACAGCTCTAGAGCCGCCTAAATATCGACGATAATTACTCCAGAACTCGTTTAATAGGCGTTTAACCTCATCTTCTTCAACTTGGTAATTTGTCCACTCTAAATAATATTCTCGAAGTGGATGTACCGTATCAATTGCCTGTATTGACCCTTCTGTTTCTGCCACCGAGAACAACTGTATGTTCATGGCTTCGACTTGCAACCATTGCTCTGGATACAACTCAGTTTGAAGTTGATACAGAGCATTCATGATCAAAAAATTACGCTTAAACAGGTCTTTATCTGGGCTTTCATCAAGCTGTGTTAATAAGCCTTTTTCGATCAAATGCGAAGATAGCGTATGAACTTTCCATTCTTGATTTGTTTCTTGTAATACTTCAAACAAAGGCCAAACTAAAGGATTTTCAAACTGACCATCCATTTTATCTAAATGATTTTCCGTCATTTCTTATACCCTAATTGTTTAATTAACGTATTAAGATTCCAAACACAGAATAAGTTAAAAAGAATAACAGTGCTCATGATCAATGCCATTCTTACCCATGGTTGTTCAGTTGCCAAGCGATATTCAGCGATGTGGTAGATAGTAGGAAGCCACACAGCAAAGACCCCAATAACAAGACCTGCTTGTAGCATTCTAAACACAAATTCTTTATTCAAAAACAGAGTAAAAGGAAGTGCTACAAGTGCAGAAACAATAATCACATTCCCTTCTCGTAAAAAGTGAGCCGCCATTACCCAATACGCTAAAAATACAATAATTGTTCGCCACATTGATAATATCCTCTTCTTTATTTTATTTACTAACCGTTAGTATAACTTCTGCAGTTGATCACTGCTTAGGTATTAAGCATAAAAAATGGCAGCCATTTCTGACTGCCATTTATTTACAAACTTAACTCACTATTCCGCAATCTCTGCTTCTTCTAGCGTTTGTTGAGTACGACTTGCTGCCGACTCTTGCCCGAAGCCTTTAAGACCGACCACATGAACGTGCTCGCGATCTTTAAAGATCTTACGAACCAGTTTATAAGTTGTCCCCTTCTCTGGGCTGATGTTCTCTGGTGCTGCGATAAGAAGCTGCATGTCCAGACGGTCACACAATTCAAATAACGTCGCAATAGATTTCCCATCCAGACGTGCCGCTTCATCCAAGAATAATAGACGACAAGGCATAATGTCTTTACTACGAAGACGACGAGACTCTTCTTCCCAACTTTGGATAACCATTAATAAGATCGCTTGACCTGTACCAATCGCTTCACCAGTTGATAGTGCACCTGATTCTGCTTGTAACCAACCATCAGCACCACGGTTTACTTCAATGTTTAGCTCAAGGTAGTTACGGTAATCCAGTAACTCTTCACCTAGTGTTTGTGGTGAACGTTGGCCAACATCTATATGTGGGTTAATTCGTTGGAACAGTTTCGCAATTGCTTCTGAGAACGTAAAACGAGGATTACCAAACAAGTCTTGATGCTGTGCTTGATGCTCAGACAGACCCGCTAGTAGCGTTGCGTGAGTTTCACGAATACCTACATTTAGACGAACACCCGTTACTTGACCAAAACCAATTTGTGATAAACCTTGGTTCAACATACGAATACGGTTTTGCTCACGCTGAATGGTCTTACGAATAATGTTCGCAACACTTTCAGAGCTCAACGCTAAACGGTTTTCACGAGAAGTTAGCTCTTCAGTCAGACGACCAAGCTCAGTTTCCATCTCTTCAATGGCTTCAACCGGATCATCAGTATGAATGATATCTTGGCGAATACGCTCACGAAGATGCTGATAAACCGCAATGTAGAATAGAACCTTACGCTCTGGTTTGCTTGTATCTTCAGAAGCACGCAGCGAATCACGTAGGTCTTCGTTATCTGCAACTGCTAGACGAAGCGCACCTAACGATTTATCTGACATTGAACGCAGTTCTTCTGCACTTAAGTACGCAAGCTCACGTTTATGTAGACGACGTTCTACATCATTCTCACGAGCTAAGCGTAGAACTGAACACCAGCCCGCTTTTGCGTTAACTACAAACGTACGCAGCTCTTTGTACAGTTTTTCAACTTTACGAGATTGCTTAACTAAACCTTTAATCTCAAGCTCGTTTGATGTGATGCCTTTTTCTAGCTCACTCTTACGGCCACGAGAACTGTGTAGACGCTCGTTCAATTCACCCTTACGAACTTCAGCACGCTCTAATGCACTATGGTCAGCATGAACACCAAACTCTTGCAGTTCACGCTTAAACTCTTGAACCGTTTCTTGTTTCGCTTGATGTGAACTCTTAAGCGAAGCCATTACTTGGTTGTATTGGTTTGCTTGAGCTTGTGATTGCTTTTGTTGCTCTTTCGCTTTAGTACGCGCTTGTTCTGCTTGTACTAATTTCGCTTTAAGTTGTTCGTTTAGTTCACTGCTCTTATTAAGCAATGCAACCGCATCTTCATAACCGAAGTGATGGCGACGCTCTACTAAATCAGAAATAGCAAACAATTGGGCTTTAATGCTTTGTAACTGCGCATCGATTTGCTCATGCTCTGCTTTTAGTGCATCAAATTGCTCAGGATCCACTTCTAGCGCACGTTGCAGTGTTTCTAACTCTGCAATCGCTTTGCCATTTTGACGTAGGAAACTTTCGGCTTCTGATACTTGTTCAACTTGAGCACTGATCTCTTCAAAACGCTCTGTGATGGTTTCATCTTCAAGAACATTAATGTGCGGTGCAATTTTAGCTAATTGAGACAATGCCTCTTTTGACGCTAAAATTTGTGATTTATGCTGCTGCTCTGTCGCAACTAATTCTGTTAACTGACGGCTCGCTTGCGATAATTGCTCACGTGCTTTTTTCAATTCAACTTCTGGATCAGCATCAAACGCTACTGCTAGGTGTGTTGATACGAAGCCATTAAAGCTTTGGTATAAACGTTGAAGTTTTTGTGAATCAAATGCCGCTTTTGCGTGTTCTTCAACGGCAATTTCACGCTCTTCACGTAATGTATCTAAACGTTGCTCACGAGCTGCACGACCAAACAATGGTAGCTCAGGGAAACGAGAATAACGCATTTGGCGATCATTTAGATGAACGCAAACCGCATTCTCCATTTCATCTGCATCAAATACGCTGTCATCAAACGCATCGATATCACCTTCAATGATGTAAAGATCATCCGGACAATCTTCAAGATCAACCAGTTTATCTTTAATGCCTGATAAATCAGAAACAACAATAGCATGACGTGCAGGGCCGTAAAGTGAGCTGAAGTATGGCGCATCACTTAACGTAATATCGTCATAAATCTCAGAAAGCAGTACACCACCTAGTGTATCAGCAAGACCTTTAAGACGTGCATCACCACTACCACCAGGGGCTGCTAGACGCTCAATTTCAGATTCTAACTCTTCTTTACGAGCAGCTAGGCGATCTTTGTTTGTCGACAATACACGCTCATTTTCTAGCGTTTCTTGCATTTGGCTAATAACCATTTGGCTATCTTCCAGTTCAACACCACATTGATCATTCAGTTTGTGCAGTGCGTCATTCGCAGCAATCCATTTAGGTGCAATAGACTCTAAACGGTGTGCTTCTGAACGATGTTGTTGTTCTTGGCGTTTTAGCTCTGAACGTTTATCAACGATATTTTCTTGCTGTTCTTGAACCGTTTCAAGCATCTCTTCATGACGCGCTTGCTCTTCTTCAAGAACCAATTCAGAATCAATCGTGATATTAAAACGTTTTGCGTATTCTTCGGCCAGTTCTTGAGCTTGGCGTTGTAGTCGAACTGCACGCTCAAGATCTTTGTATTGTGCTTTAAGTTGCTCTGCACGCTCTGCAATATTGTTGAACTGGCGAGCTTGTTCAATTAAAGCTTTTGCTTTATCTGATGCTTCGCTGCGCTCAACATGACCTGCAATCGAAGTTACTAATGCTAAGCCGCGTTCAAACTGTTGAACTGCCGCAGAAGAAAGATCCAATTTATGCTTAATCGCAAGTAATGCGGTAGTTTGAAGTTCTTCTTTTGCTTTTAGTTCGCTTTGAAGATCAATGGCATTATCTTGAGTTAACGACTCATTTGCTGTTAATTGCTGCGCTTTTTCAAGTGCTTTAACCGCTTGTTGGTATTGAAGTGCACGAGTTTGCTGCATATCCAACGCTTGTTGGTAATCAGCAAGCTGTGTTTTAAGACTATCAACTTCTTCTTCCGTTAATAGTGCTTGCTCTTCAGCCATTGCAAGTTGTTCTGCGGCTTCTTCCACCACCATCACTTGTTCTTCTAGACGCTCTGTTAGCTCTTCTAGATCTTCAGAGTAACGTTCAATCTTCTCTTGTTGACGAACCGCAGTTTGTACTAATTGAAGATGATCTGACGCTGCTTGGTAATCTTGCTCAAGGCCTGATTCTGATTCAGTAAGAAGCTCTAATTCACTCTGCATATTATTTAATACAGATGATAGATCCACTAAGCTGCGTTGCGCATTCATTAACTCAACACGATGCGTTAATGTTTGTTCTACTTTATTACGGCGATCATTAGCATGACGCATGTAATCTGAAGCAACGTAATTCGTTGATTCTGTGATTAAATGTTTGAATAAATCACGATCAGACTGAGTCGTCTTAATCGCTTCTAATGTCATACGGTTTTCACGTAGTGCTGCTTCCATATCTTGGAACGCTTTCTTAACACCACCATTTTGTGGCAATAAGTAATCACGTAAAGAACGCGTGATCGCACTTGAAATACCACCGTATAAAGAAGCTTCGATTAAACGATAGAACTTAGAACGATCGCTTGTGTTACGAAGTTTCTTCGGTAATACACCGTAATCAAACATTTGAGCGTGATAGTCGGTTACTGAATTAAACGCTTTAAATTGAACGCCTTCGTACTGTGAAACAATGTCTTTTACGTCATTGATTTGACGAACACGAGCTTGATTTTCAGAAACAGATTCAATCATTAAATCCGTTGGTTTTACATGGCTTGGTAAACCAACAACAATGAATGGCTTGATGTCTACTTTCTTATCACGACCTGCTACTTGCTGTAATTTTACAGCAAAAAGTACACGTTGCTTACGAGAGTTAACAATGTCTAGCGCTGCATAACATGCACCCGGCTTTAATTTACCGTGTAGACCTTTGTCACGAGACGCTTGAGAGCTGCCCGCTTCTGTTGTGTTACGGAAATGCAGTAGTGACTGGTCAGGAATAAGCGTAGTAATGAACGCCGCCATTGTGGTCGACTTACCCGCACCGTTACCACCAGAAAGTGTGGTTACTAGATTATCAATGTCAAAAGTACGGGCAAAAAAGCCGTTCCAGTTAACCATGGTGAGTGATTGATATTTACCACGTTCAACCATACTCATAGATCACCTTCCAATTCTAATTCATGTTGCTCTTCAGCCGGTTTTTCGTTGTTATCTATATCAAGATCCAAACTAGATTGGCTTGCTTCTTCTTGATGAACAACTACCGCTTCACCATCACGGATTAAACGTAATTGTGCTTCTTTCATGTCATCGCTTGTACGTACATCGGCACCAAAACGGAAAACCGCTTCACTTATACGAAATTTACCTTGCTCACCCACTTGAATGATCATACCTAGACGCTTTAAACGGCGCAGTGAAGTACGAACTTTATCAAACAGCTTTTCTTTATCTAAATCAGAACCAGAAGCACGGTTTGTTACTAGCTTCATCAACTTTTGTTCGTCAGCTAATACGAGTAGTTCATCGAACAATTCTTGGTTGGTAAAGATACCTTCGTGAGCCAAACGCTCTGGACTTAGGTATAAGAAACACAATACTTTACCAACAAGCATGTCAATTTCAGCCAATACGCTACGCGCAATGAAAGACGTTGAACGTGGACGTAAATAGAAAAAACCTTCAGGTGCCTTTACTAGTTCAGCGTTATAACGTTGATAAAACAGGCCTAATTCATGTTCAAATTCACACAGTAGTCCATGATTATCTAAATCTTCACTGGCTATATGACGACCAGAACGTAATAAACTGTCTAGCTCTGGGAATAATGGATTAGCAATTGCTTTTGCTAACTTCTCAGGCATAAATTCTTCAATATTTGTCAATGACATTTGCTTGTACCTTCGCACCGAATTCGTTAATAGATTGCCAATCAGGTTGAACGGCTTGGAAATCGGCTTCTGAATAACCGAGGCGCACCGCTTGATCTACCACTAGGCGGGCAAGATCAAAGTGCTGAGAATGTGGGTATGTCGCTAGGTAATTCTTAAGAATAGTACCTAACTCAATCGCTTCGCCCGTATCTTTATGATGTTGAAGCATCTCTGCTACACGCTCTGCAAGAATATCTGTGATCACGCTTAATTCTTCGTATTCCATTTCATCTGGAACAATACCGGTTACTTCATCATCACGCAGCATCAGTGCCTCATCACGCATATCACGTAAACGAGCAGCATCTGCATAAGTCAGTAACCAAGGTGCATCAAAGTAACCTTTAACAGAATCACGTAAACGCTGGCTAAATGCTCGGTTCTTATCCATATCAATAGCGGTACGGATGAACTTATGAACATGTCGGTCATAACCAATCCAAAGATCAATCGCTTGCTGACCCCAACTTACGATACGGTCTAACTTCATTTGTAATGAATACAGTAGAGCATCAATAAACTCGAGTTCTTCATTACCATAAACAATTTCTTGGATATTCAACAATTCTGTTTGCAGCTGATCGCCCGCAGCCTGCAATGAATCTTGCAGTTCACGTAAATTACCTGATGTTTCATCAAGCAGTTTTTCACAGCTAGAAATCGCTTCACGCCAATTTTGATTTAGCAACTCTGCAATTTCTTCTTTTACTGATTGCTGTTGTTCATCCATAACACGTTGGTTTAAATCGATACGATCAAAGATCTCACCTACTGAGTATTTCAGAACACCATAAACGTTTTTACGCCAGTGTTTTGCTTCACCGCCCTTTTCCGCAGCTTCTGATGCTTTTTGGATCTCTTCTGCTACCATCGCCAATTGAATAGAAAGCTTCAATTTAGAGAATTGACGGTGGCGCACATAATAATCAGTGATCCCGATAGCTAATGGCGTAAGACGATAGATATTCATTCCATCAGTACTTTCACCACTAAAGCGGCTAATTAAACGTTGTTTTACTAATTCATTGATTGCATTGTTCGCACGAAAAGCAATGGTGTCATTGGATTGACCAAATAACCCACTGATGATTCCAAACGCGTCGTGAAGCTCACCTTCACCCAGCTCATCATCAAATCTTTCATTACTGAGAACAGCAATGGCCAACAAAAATGCCAAACGCTCGGTTGGCAAATTCAATGAGAAATCGTGCTGCTTTACCCAACCAACCAGTTCATCAACTGTTTGGTCTGTAACAGCATTAGAAAACTCACTCATTGTGTATCCTTTGTGTACATCATTATTATTTTCTCTTCGCCCATACGTGAATATAACGGCCAAGAGAGAGATAAGGTTCTTGACGGCATAACTGCTCTTCGAGCTTTAGTACGTCTTCTATTTGGTAATCGCCCATGTATTCCATATTACCTATGTAATCATGAAATGAACGAATGCCCGATTTTCCTTTAATTTCATAACCAGCATCTTCAATCCACTGATACACGTCATTAGGCATTAGACCTTTTTGAGGCTGTAACTTAAACCTTTTTCGATGAGGCATACCATCTAAAACATGTGGAATATTACCACAAATCACATTTTTGAGCACAAGACCATGATGGTTATAAAACATGATGGAGGCATACCCACCCGGTTTAACCTGTTTTAAAAGAATATCTAATGCTTCTTTTGGGTTATCTAACCATTCCATAACCGCATGAAATAGAAGAATATCAACCTCCCCGATATTATACTGTTCAATTTGTTGTACAGCAGTATGAATAAATTGATATTGCGGCAATAAACCATTGTCTTCGACTGCTTCTTTCGCTAATTTCAACATTTCTGAAGAAATATCACATAACGTGACAGAATGACCACGTTTTGCTATTTGCTGAGAAACCTGCCCTATCCCACCACCAGCATCTAAAATGGTAAGTGGCTCAGATTTTGCATTATTTTCAGCTAAGATAGTTTCCATATCTTGCCACACAATTGTTTGGCGGATCCCACCCTTATCAGAACCATAGATGTTCTTGGCAAATTTGTGGGCGATGTCATCGAAATTACGGTCTTTATTCACAGTGGTTAAGTTATGATATTATCTATTGGAAACACGCATTGTCGCATAAGAGCTCAAGGAAGTAACAGCATGACGCTGTTTTTTGCTCTCAAGTGGTGATTTTTCATTCTATATCAGCGGTAATAGTTAAAAAATATGTTTGAGTTAAAGAAGTTTTTGTCATCCATGTTAATGCCCCTACCAGGTTTACTCCTAATAGGCTTCATTGGATTAATGATTTTATGGTTTTCTAAAAAGAAAGGATTTGCCTCTTTTTTATTAACTTTATCTCTTTTGGGTATTTTCCTGCTCTCTTTTCAACCAATCACAACTCCATTATTAAAATCGACTGAACGAATCTACCCTTCGTTTATTGCGCCAGAGACACCAGTTGAGTACGTACTTGTTCTTGGAAATGGCCATGTTGTTGACGATGAAATATCACCTATTTCAGAGCTATCTAGAGCCGCTGTCATGAGATTGACAGAAGGGATCCGTATTTATCGTATGTATCCTGGTTCCAAAATGATTCTTTCAGGTTATAACGGTGGAACAACAGTTAGTCATGCTCGCATGATGGCACGCGTTGCACTGTCATTAGGGGTTAATAAATCGGATATTTTATTACTAGAAAGTGCTCGTGATACTCATGAAGAAGCAATGCAGACATTTAATGCAGTAGGTGATAAAACGGTAGTTCTTGTCACTTCGGCAAGCCATATGCCACGAGCTATGGCAGAGTTTAAATATCTAGGAATGACTCCAACACCTGCCCCGACCAATTATTTAGCGCATTCTGAAATAAAGCAGCCATGGGAAAAATATGCACCTAAAGCGAAATACTTAGAACAGTCTGAACGTTTTTGGTATGAGCAAATGGGCCGCTGGTTTATGCAGCTTAAAGATCTTGTTATGGAAAAAGAAAAACAAGCGCAAGAAACACCACAGCTTGATATGGAAGATGTGATAGATAAAGTAGATGAAATAAAGCAATCATTACCTTTACCGAATAAAAGCTCATAACATTTGATCACTTAAAAAAAGCCCGAAGCTATTAAAATAGATTCGGGCTTTTTAGTATACAAAGAAGTGTTTATACCAATCGTAGTAAATAACTGTTCATCCTAGCTTAACCAGATAACTGTGATTGGTATTATTTAAGAATAGCGCGCACTTTCTCTAAATCTTCTGGTGTATCTACACCTGCTGCAGGTGCTTCTTTTGCGACTGAAACATGGATTTTTTCGCCATACCAAAGCACTCGCAGCTGTTCTAAACACTCAATTTTCTCAAGAACACTTGGCTGCCAATTAATATAAGTATTAATAAAACCAGCACGATACGCATAGATACCAATGTGACGAAGTAAAGGATTTGCTGTTAATGTTTCACCTTGAGCGAAAGCATCACGATCCCATGGGATCGACGCTCGGCTGAAATACAACGCATAACCTTCAGCATCGGTAACGACTTTAACTGCGTTAGGATTAAACACTTCGTCTTCTTCATCAATGGTCACTGCAAGTGTTGCCATTGGTGCAACTGAGTCTGACAAGTTTTGAGCCACTTGTTGAATGATACTTGGTGGAATCAATGGTTCATCACCCTGTACATTAACAACTATTTCATCAGCTGAAATTCCACATTTTTCAATCACTTCAGCAAGGCGTTCTGTACCTGATTCGTGGTTTGGTGACGTCATGCATACATCACCACCAAAACCTTTAACCACTGCTTCAATACGACTGTCATCAGTTGCGATGATCACACGGTCTGCTCCAGCCTTTGATGCTTGCTCGTAAACCCATTGGATCATTGGTTTACCACAAATATCCGCTAATGGCTTACCTGGTAAACGTGTTGATTGATAACGCGCAGGAATTATGACTGTGAACGACATAGCTCTACCTCTTCCATTGTCATGCGACGCGCTTCAGGTTCAAGCATTACAGGAATGCCTTCTTTAATTGGGTATGCAAGACGATCAATTTTACAAATAAGCTCTTGCTTATCTTTATCGTAGTTCAGTTTTCCTTTACATACCGGGCAAGCTACGATTTCAAGAAGACGATAATCCATATTATTCTTTTACCTCAATAATTTTCTTTAATATTTGTTGTGCTTTTTCTTCTGGGAATTGTGCATCAACAGGTAAATACCACCATGACGATTGAGCAAAAGACTGACATTTTACTGCATCTTTCTCAGTCATAATTAACTGATCGCCATATTTCATTAATTGTTCTATTTCTGTCTGTTCAAACGCTTTATGATCTTCAAAACCTTGAGTATGAACCACATTTGCTTTCAGCTGATTCAGCGTTTCAAAAAAACGTGGCGGATGCCCTATTCCAGCAAAAGCAACCAAATTAGGCAATGAAGAAACACTGCGTCTTTCACCTGTAATTAAATTAATTGCTTCACTTGGTTGAAGTCGCATCGACACCTCATTTGCTTGAGGCTCTCCGCCATTACAAATTAAGAAATCAACACTAGATAAACGCTCTACTCCCTCTCTTAATGGGCCAAGAGGAATATAATGCTGATTACCAAAACGGCGCTTTCCATCAATAACAATAAACTCTATGTCTCGTTGAAGTGCATAGTGCTGTAGGCCATCATCAGTAATAATAAAATCAACACCCTGTTGCTCAAGCATTTTAACCGCTTCGCTGCGAATGGGCGCAACAGCAACTTCAGCTTTAGTGCGTTGTTTAATTAAAACAGGCTCATCACCTGAAATATCTGGCGCTGTCGTTTCAGTTAATAAATAAGGATAGTAAGGGGCTTTGCCACCATAACCACGAGAGGCAACCCCTACTTTATAGCCTTTTAGTTGAAGCTGTTCGACAAGCCATACAACAACAGGTGTTTTACCATTTCCACCAGCGGTAATATTACCAACGACAACAACAGGAACCGATGAACGATAACTCTGCTTTTTACCACGTTGGTAATCTGATTTTCGCTTTGTTGCGATCCACTTAAATAAGCAACTAAGTGGCCACAATAATGGCCACAAGAGCTTTCCTAAAAAATGGTTCTCAAACCAAATTTTTTCAATCATTAATCACCAAACTGAATACGATGTAATTGAGCATAAGCCCCATCATGAGCGATAAGTTCTGCATGATTACCACGTTCAACCACTTCACCTTCATCAACAACTAAGATCTGATCGGCATCTTCAATCGTTGATAAGCGGTGAGCAATAACTAATACCGTTTTGTCTTTTTGAAGCTCATCTAATGCTGATTGAATCGCTTTTTCAGATTCGGTATCAAGCGCTGATGTTGCCTCATCAAGAATTAATACTGGTGCGTTTTGTAATAATGCTCGAGCAATCGCAATACGCTGGCGTTGACCACCAGATAAGCTCGCGCCATTTTCACCAATCATAGTATCAAAACCGTCATCCATCTTATTAATAAAATCAGATGCATAAGCAAGCTCTGCCGCTTTTTCTATCTCTAGGCGCGTAAACTTACCTTCAGAAGCATAAGCGATGTTATTTGCAACGGTATCATTAAATAAATGAACATTTTGAGAAACTAAAGCAAAATGTTTACGTAGGTTTGGTAAGCGATAATCTTCAATCTTATCGCCATCAAGGCTAATCTCACCTGAATCGACATCATAAAAGCGAGTAAACAAGTTAGCGATGGTACTCTTACCTGAACCTGAACGGCCCACTAAGGCGATGGTTTTACCTGCTGGAAGATCAAAACTTACACTACGTAGTGCTGGTGCATCCGCAGTTGGATAAGTAAAGGTTACATTATCAACTTTGATATCACCTTTTACGGTGTCTCTTTCAATATTACCGTCGTCTTTCTCTTTATCCATGTCCATCAATTCAAACAGCGTCTGACATGCCGCCATACCGCGTTGGAAATCAGAAGTAACGCTCGTTAAGCCTTTTAATGGGCGTAATAAACCAAACATTGCTGAGAATACAACGGTAAAGGTACCCGGTGTCAGCGTCTCTTTGATCGAATCTACACTCGCTAAATAAAGCACAGTAACTAGAGCAAACGAAGCAATCATTTGAATAATAGGGTTAGCTAAACCTTGAGCTACCACCATTTTCATACCTTGCTGACGCATATGATTACTAATATTGTCAAAACGCTCAGATTCAACCTTTTGACCACCGTAACTAAGAACCACTTTATGGCCTTTAAGCATCTGCTCTGAGGTTGCCGTTAATGAGCCCATTGCCGTTTGCATGTTTTTACTGATCTTTCTAAAACGTTTAGAAACAAAGCTAATAGCAAAAGCAACAATAGGAGCAACAACGACCAGTACAAGAGATAACTGCCAGCTGTTCCAAAACATCAAGCCAAGTAAACCAATAATACTGGCTGACTCACGTACAATATTAACTAAGGCTTTACTGGTTGCCGACGCCACTTGCTCTGAATCATAAGTAATTCGAGATAATAAACGCCCAGTTGATTCTTGATCAAAATAGCTTACCGGCATATGCATAAAATGATTGAAGATTTGACGACGAATACGCATAACCACGTTACTCGCAACCCAACTCATACAATAACCAGAAATAAATCCACTCAAACCTCTGATAAACATCATGGCTAGAATAATAAATGGCATTTTCTTTAAGAAATCAGAATCTGCGTTACCAAAACCATCATCTAAAAGTGGTTTTAGCAAAGAGATCATGTAGGTATCGCTTAACGCATTGATAATCAGTGTTACAACAGCAACGGCAAGACCCGCTTTATATAGTGAGATATGTGGCCATAAACGCTTAAATGTTGCCCATGTAGATTCGTCTTTTTCAATAGTCATAAGTACTTATTCTTCATATACAATTATCTATATTCTACTCTGAATTTAGATTATCGCCAAATAGCTTTCTGTACCAAGTATTTTGATTGTGCAGTGAATAACCTTCAATAGATAACTTTCCACCTTTTGAGCTTAGACTTATTTGCCCTAATTGAGCAGTATCTAACCAAAGTACCTGATTGTCTAAGTGCCTATCTTTAATCTCTGGATTAGGTAAATTCCAGGGAGTAAACCTTCCGGCAGATACTACACCAACCTTCCCTTCCATTACTCTTACCCATCGCTTGGTTGACGAAGTATTAGAGCCATGATGAGGAACCAAAAATACATCGATATCATCAAATGTATTTTGATTTAAAATCAACATCTCTGAAATGGCATCAATATCGCCAGTTAATAAAAAAGACCACTTATCTATACTTAGTTTTATAACGCATGAGTGAGGATTATACGCACGGCTTACCATTCTCGGTGGCCAAATTGCGGTAAAATGCATTCCTGCTACTTTCCACTCTTCACCTTTAATACATGGTTGGTGATTACTGCCTTTCTCACTTGCTCTGACCCAATTAGGGCTGAAAGTATCTATTAAATAATTTTTCCCGCCTGCGTGATCGTTATCTGAATGACTAAGGATCAGGCCATCAATACTCCTTATTCCTCGATGATGCAAAATAGGCTCAATAACACTTTCAGCAATACTGCCAGTTCGCCACCTCCCTCCTGTATCATAAACAACGGTATGCCCTTGATTAGATAATAGTAGTGATAAACCATGCCCCACATCTAAAAAATCAACTTGCCACTCTCTTTCTGGCTTAATAAACAGTGACCCAATAAATAAAAGTATAATTGGCTGAATAAAAAAACGTATGGGAAGTAACAACTTAAGAGATAAAATAAAAATAACAGCATACAACAACATATTAATATGATTTGGTAATACAACCCATGATTGCTCCGCATGTTTTGCTAACCACCATACTGGGGATATAGATAAACTAGCCCACTCCCATCCTATTTTTGCAACCTCATTATCTAATTGTTCCATAATAACCGTAACTAGACTTAGTGGTACCGTAAAAAAACTAACCCAAGGTACAGATAGAAGATTGATGAATGGCGATAAATAACTTACACCTGAAAAGAAAACACCTTGAATCGGCGCTAATAAAATAAAAAGAGCAAACTGTATAAAAATGACTTGTTGCCACTTTCTAAATAATGGTTGGTCTTTGGCGTAAATAAAGATCTGATAAAAATGAAGAGACAAAAAAACTACGCATACCGCACTAAATGAAAGCCAAAAACTCATAGAAAGGGAGGAAAAAGGATTGATTAACAAACATAGGAATAAACACCACAATAATAATTGATGTTTCGGCCAACGTAACCGGTATATCAATAGAATAGATACGATAAAACAGGCAATCAAAGCCCTAATCGTTGGAAGTGAAAAACCCGCAAGCCACGCATAGAAAACAGCAAACAGACAACCGAGAATAATAGGCAACCATCGCTGGCTCTTTTGAGAAAAAACAAGACGAACCCCCTTACCTAGCCACCAACCAATCGCAAAAACAAACCCAATATGCAGCCCCGATATTGCCATTAAATGCGCCAAGCCAGAGTTACGAAGCACACGCCACTCAGAGGCACTAATCTCTCCTTTGTAACCAAAAGTCAGTGCTAGGAGTAAAGATTGATGTGCTTCATTAACTGTATTCTCATAGACTTTTTGAAACCATTGAGTTCGATAGGAGGGCTTATCTTCTAATAAGGTAGCATTACTTATTTTACCGTATGAATGTATCCCTTTAGCTAATGCATAATCTTCGAGCTTATAGCCTACTTCATTATGTCGGCCAATGGGCGGGCGTAGTTTTACACTCATTTCCCACAATTGACCTTGTTTAAATAGAATGGTTTCTGATTCTTGGCTCAATTGCTTTTGATAATCTCGAATTGATAACCTTAATCGAGGTAAATCATAAAACTTCATTGAATGATTATTAATATCGCGAACTTGGACTAAAATTGAAGATGTTCTATTGTTAAATGCAATTAGACTTTGAATTTCACCTTTGATGGTAATATCATGACCTTGACTATAAAGTAACTGATTAAGACTTTTATAGTAAGTTATGTGTGAGGAAGTGATGACTAATCCCAGAAGGATGCCTTGTAATAACTTTGCTTGGGGAAATTTTAGCGTAATAATTATATAGCTAAAAACACACAATATAAATGCAAGCGACGGCAGGTTTGTTGGCCAATAGGCTGATGATAAAAGAATAAGAATTACGACAACGAGTTTAACTCGTATGTCTCGAAGAAGAAGCATTAACTCATGCCAAGAAAGTTCATTAAACGTTTTTTACCAAACCACGAGACAATTAAACGCCAGAAAGCATTAAAGATATTTGGCAACGTATTATATAACCCGAACCTATGGTGCTTAAACCGTCGTTCTGCGGCTGGGGCTTTTGCTGTCGGCTTATTTATGGCGTTTGTTCCTCTTCCAAGTCAAATGATTATGGCAGCAGGCTTAGCTATTCTTTGTAGTGTAAATTTACCTTTATCAATCGCTTTAGTTTGGGTTAGTAATCCCGTCACTATGCCTGTGTTATTTTATGGCGCTTATAAAATTGGAGCTTGGACATTATCAACACCTACCCAACATTTTCATTTTGAGCTTTCTTGGGAGTTTATTGGTTCTCAGATGTCGACAATTGGCCCCCCTTTTCTATTAGGTTGTGCTATTTGTGCTGTCGCCTCATCTCTTATCGGTTACTTTGGTATACGAGGGCTCTGGCGTTACTCTGTAGTGCGAAGCTGGCAAAAACGCACATTACGATTAAAATAGCAAAAACTAATCTACCCTTATCTTTAAGCTTCCACCTATAACTGACAGTAAAATTTTGCTGTCAGTTCACAAAACTCCCCTCGCGAACAAACAGTATGCTAGCTTTAATGTAATATGTTTGTTGGTATCTTATTAATAAAACAACCTCTTTAGGCATTGTCGTTCATTATAAGATACTCATACTAATCACGGTAAGTAAGTGATTGGTATAACTCATAATACTAATAAGAAAGAAAACTATACACTTACAGCTTGCTTAAGGAACTTGATATGAATGAATTAATTGAATGCCCAAAATGCCATTCTGATGAATTACTTGTATCAGACAACGAAACCACGGTGCTTTGTTCAGAATGTGGAATAATAAAAAGAGATGGGGTTTGGCTTATTGAATCACCAAAAATGGTAGAAACGACAGCCTAGAAGAGAAAAAGCCCATACTTCACAATATGGGCTTTTTATTTACCTAACTGGCTTTATATCAAAAAGATTAAGCAAACACGTCTTGTAATTGAGGAACGACTTGTTTCTTACGGCTAAGCACACCATCTAGCCATACACGGCCGTTTTCTGTCGCTTTACCGTAAGCTTTAGCAGTTAGCTCTTCATTATCACTAACGACTAGTAGTTCTGAACCTTCTTTCATAATGTCAGTTAAAAGTAAGATCATAGTATGACGATTACCTTCGACTTTCATTGCTGCGATATCCGCTTCTAATTCTTCTTTGATTTCATCAAACACGGCAAGATCGATAACTTCAAGTTGGCCGATACCTACTAGCTCGCCATTCATGTTGAAATCTTTAAAGTCACGCATTACAAGATCACGTACAGGCGTACCTTCTACTGCAGATTTTACTTTAAACATTTCCATCCCAAGTGCTTTATAATCTTCAATTCCAGCGATCTCTGCTAGTGCTTCAACACACTTGATATCAGCAGTTGTACAAGTTGGTGATTTGAAAATTACTGTATCACTTAAAATTGCGCATAACATGATACCAGCCATGTCTTTTGGAATTTCAACATTGTAGAAATCATACATCATTTTAATGATTGTATTACTACAACCAACAGGGCGGATCCAACATTCTAGTGGTGTTGAAGTTGTTAAATCACCCAGTTTGTGGTGATCAACAATACCTACAATTGTTGCTTCAGCGATATCATCTGGTGCTTGTGTTAGTTCTGAATGATCTACAATGTAAACCTCTTCACCAGCATAGCTTAATTTTAATTCAGGTGTTTCTACGCCAAACTTTTCAAGGATAAATGCAGTCTCAGGAGACACTTCACCTAAACGAGTAGGAGTTGCTGCTTCACCGATTTGATTTTTTAAGTAAGCTAGTGCAATCGCACCACAAATTGAATCTGAATCTGGGATCTTATGACCCACTACATACATTGACATTGTATTACTCTCCTTTAAATATGGCGCTATTCTAACAAATTGAGACGATTTGAAAACAGAAAGTATCTATAGATACATAAACTATTGAGCCCGCAAATCAAGGTAATAAATTGTAAATAGCAAAAAGGCTCATAACTTTCAATATAAGCCTTTTCTAAATATGGCAGGGGTGGAGAGATTCGAACTCCCTACACGCGCGTTCTTATGGTGGGGGAATCCGTGGCCCTTTTCTTAAATCGCAGATAGCAAAAAGGCTCATACCTTTCGATATAAGCCTTTTCTAAATATGGCAGGGGTGGAGAGATTCGAACTCCCAACACGCGGATTTGGAATCCGCTGCTCTGCCAGTTGGAGCTACACCCCTGTAGTTGTTTTAATGACTTAACTTTGTCTAATTCTTACTTTTAACTAAGTAAGAAAAAATAAGAGCCTGGCGATGTCCTACTCTCACATGGGGAAACCCCACACTACCATCGGCGCTATTACGTTTCACTTCTGAGTTCGGCATGGGATCAGGTGGGTCCATAACGCTATGGTCGCCAAGCAAATTCTGTCTATATCTCCCGCTTGTTATAAAGCTCGCTAGCTGCGTTAATTTATTCTCTCATTCGCTCATTTACAGAAGTAAACTCACTCATTCGAATCAGAAATTGCCTTGCTATCAAACTTTATTCCAACGCTACTAATAGCAAGGGAAATATAATAATCTGGAAAGCTGTTTC
>NZ_JARACS010000009.1:0-176281 GCF_028765525.1 Aliivibrio sp. S2TY2
ACTGGATGTTACTTTCTAAAACCAAACCGCTTTCTACTGGATGTTACTTTCTAAGGCCAAATCAGCTCTACTGGATGTTACTTTCAAGATCCTTTAGATCCTACTGGATGTTACTTTCACTAATTCGGCTCTCTAATAAGTGGTTAATTGGTTAACTTATAGCCAAAAAACAACAAATTTCATTACTACAAATAAATATATATTTCAAGCCCGTTCAAGCTTTAAAAAAACACCAATAGCGATGTTTTATGTTTAAATATCGCCTTCATTGAAAGTAACTTTTCCATCTCGAATTTTTCCGAAAAATCTTTTGAGCCCTTATAGGCTGTAGTATCGAAAGTAACTATCGTCACTTTAAATTATCCGAACATTGAAATGACAGGTTAGAATTTTAAATCTTTTTCCTTAACTCACCTTGTTAGCGTTTTATACGTGATATCTCAAAATTTCACTCAAATAATGTGCATTTACTTAAATTCCCTCATTAAAAATGAAGGAAGATTGGCTATTTAGTGTCATTCATAGAACTCAAACCTCTTTAATATTTCTTAAAAAGAAAAACGTAAAACACGGCATTAGGTTATCCACAGCTAACTTCACTAACACCTTAACAAACTGTTAGTAACCTGTGTCATTAATGGATGTTACTTTCTAAAGTATTGGAAGTAACTAATGAGATCATTGGAGGTCATTTTCGAGCTTAACAGATGGTTTTATATGATCGAGGCCTGTTATTTTCACAAGTTACAAGATGTTACTTATGCTAAATCAGGATATCACAATTGAATAATTAAGGATGGGAATGTCTTTATAACAAGATGTTACTTTTGTTTTTAAAGAAAGTAACCGAGAAGAAAAAGCAATATTATTCAGTAACTTAATAAGCTATATCTCTGCATATAAGAGATCTAATTAGAATATATAACTAGATAACTCTTAGAATGATATAAAAATAGAATTAGATAAATTGATAAAAAAAGAGAACAGTAGGATTTTTTTTGATCTTAAAAAACAAGATCCTTTGGGGCCAAAAAAGATCATGATTAAATTGCATGTTTTCTCTTTTCTTGGTAATTTAAGCACGTAACCTTATTTTTCCGAAAAACACGTTGAGAAACTAGAAATGAATCAGGAATCATTAACTTTTTATAATCGAACAGCAAAAAAGGGATCGTTTATCTTTTTTCCAGAAGATTTCTCTTTAAAAGTTTCTGACTTCGATTGTTTTTCTTGTTTGTCAAAAGCCCAGCAAGAAACCTTAAGTGCTATCATTTCAGTTTCGGAAGTTAAAGATTCTGAATCTACTTATGACGTAGACTCACTTTGTAGCATTTTAGAAATCAATAAACCAACGTTAAACAAACGCATTCGATCTCTTGAAAGCTTTGGAATACTTCAGCATGTACCATTCAAATTTGATGACTCAAATAAATTAATTGGTAGAGTTAAATGCATTCAATTAATGCTCAATCCTAAATTACAATTAGAATTGACTCAGCGTTCAACAGAACGAACAACCAACTATGCTCATCGTCGTCATAATGCAATGTTAGTTCAACGTGAATATGATAACCAAGGATTTCGAGAACGACCAGAAGCGGCTCACATTCCAATTGTGCGTCAACGTTCTTCATTCCCTTTTGATCAACTTGTTGCACCAGTAGGAATACATACTTCGCAATGGGCCACTGAATTTTATGTTAATGATGAAAAAGGCAATTCTCATAAGTTAGTTGCACAAGCCAGATCTCACTCCCATGTATGTACAGATGATGAATTAATGACAGTGTATTCATTGCTATCATTAACGCTTGCCTATCATACAAAACAACAAGAATATTACTCAAGAACAGGTAGAATACCAGAAAACTTGACCCCTATTTATGTGGATGATGTATTAGCTATTCGAAAAAGACATCTTCGAGATTTCTCTGGTCAATTAAGACAAGCTGTTCGTGATCAACTCAATAGTATCCGTGATACAACATTTGATGTTATTGGATTACAAGAATTAGAATTAACAGGCGTTCAGTTGTCAGGTTATTTATCTCGCGAATTGAAAATATTTAAACAATGCTCCCCTTTCACTCCTATTGCTCCTGAAATTTCAGAAAATAATCAGGTTAGCTTTGGTGATAGTGCAATGTTATATCTTATCGAATGGCCAGATGAATTATTTAATTCATTGATATCGGATGAATCAAGTTTTGCATTCCCTCCAAATTTATTAACAGTTCAGCCATTAATATTTATGCTATTTCTGCGCTTTAGAATAAAGTTACGCGATCAGAATAGTTACATTGAAACTTTAGCTAATTTAAAATCAGCTCTTATGCGAACCAGCGAAATGAGCCAATTTAAAGAAACACTAAAGACTCAAATAATAAAAGTGAATGCTTTAAATGATCCTCATTTATCAGCATCTCTTGAGGACGATGGCTTTTTTAAATTCAATTTATGGGGCTATCATGGTGTGATTGATTTTGAATGTAATGAAATTCAAATCAGCATTAATTTAGATGAGGCTTTGGCTTGTTGTGGTATTAAAAGTGTAAATCAAAAAACACCAACGATAGCAAACCCTCTTGCACAAGCCGTATCGCCTTTACTAAAAGTTAACCGCACATTGAGTAAGGCTGTAGGTGCAAAACTAAATGTGGAACGTTTTAAATATCACTTTAAGTTAAACGTTGATAGCGAAGATATTTTTATTAGCCATTATACCACCACAGAGCAGAAGACTAAGTTATGTAAATATATTGCTCATGCTATAGGTCTTCCAGTTCCATCGGTTGAAGATTTTATTACGGGTGAATTAGAGAACTTGTATACATTTAAAGTACAAGGTCAAACGTTACAGCGTAACCATTATAGTATTATCTATAAATCATTAGCTGCTACAGGAAATACTCAAATAGACCTTTCTTCTCATATGATCCTTAAAGAGTTATCGCGAAGAAGCTCACTTAAGCCTGAATTGATAACTCTCATTGAAGGTAAAACATTTCAGCTATCGGATGTTTTTATTAGTAAGCTTTCTCAAGGGCTATTTATTCAGGAAGAATTACCTGAGAATACATACCCAAATATTCTATAATTGGCGTTCGTTTAACTCGTTTAAGCCCTTCTACTTTAGCTAAAGTATGGACCCCTCTAAAGTCATCAAGTTTTTTGTATCTTTTAAGTGGGGTTCGTTGAACAATTAAGAGTGGGCTTGTTGCTCTGATTGGTTCATCTTGATACGTCCCCTCATCAATATAATACGAACATTTAAATCTTGGATTTAATTTACTTGGTCGGATCCAAGTGATTTCTTTATGCTCAAATGGTGATAACTTCACTTCATCTCTTGAGTTTAAATCAGTGACATCAAGATCTGTTCTGTTTTCGGCAATACTTGCATTTGCTTTGTGTAAAATATCCAAGGCTCGTTTATAGTTTATCTTCTCTTGTAAATACCCTTTGTTTAACCAGCTAAAGCTAACGTAGGCCACATCTGGCTTAGCTAAATGCAGTTTGCGTGTTACTGTCTTAGGTAGAACCCCTACTCTTGTGTGTTGATAAAACTTTTGTCGATGTCTTGATGTTGGGCAGCAAGCACTTAAGTATGTTTTAATTTCAAGCTTTAACTGATTAATGAAATGGATCTTATCTTTTAATTGCTCTTCATAATCAGCACTTCCTCTTACATGGATAATACCCACACAACGTCGAGCCCCTTTAGGAGATAAGTCTGAATGCTTATATTGATATTGAATATTACGTAAATAAGCCTCAATCGCATCGTTACCATATAAACGAGTTGGGTATATGGTTTCTATTTCATGATGAATGGTATCTATACCATCCTCTGTTACTTCTGCAACAGGCAAACAGGCCACTTCAGCGTGAACAATCTCCCCTTGTCTAATAAGAGCTGACACATCCAATACTTCAGCTTCAATTGTATCCAGCAGACTTAATAAATAGTCATATAGTCCCTCTCCACTTAATGTAGAACCTAGAAACTTAAACTCTGTGTGATTAGACATATCAGCCCTTTATAAACCTATTCGTATTTTTCAAATGTGATGTCATTACTTAAACACCATTTCATCCAATAATAATGCTCAGGTGCTTCCCTTACTGGAAGATGCTTTTTATCTAACGGGTGCTGTAGGTAGCGTGAAAAATGATGCAAACCAAAAGTACGAATGGAAAAATTGTACTTAAAGTTATGCAGGGGTTTTTCTAAAATATCCTCGGGAACCAGTTTTTCAATTTCTTTTGGAAATATACTTAGATCGATTGCTTCCCATGTAGAATTTAATGTTAGAACTTCAATTTCAAGAGACTTAATTTCGTTCACTAATTCTGGATGAGAGTAGATAATTCCATTTTTACCGATGATGTTTTGTAGTGTTAATCCCCCTTCCACAATAGCACTATCAATGGTCTTTATTTCATCTTGGAAAAGTGAAGGATTATTATCAACCAAGCATTCAAACAACCCACGATTATCACTTAGATTACGATATAAAATATATTTATAACCAGATGGCACTTTTACTCGTAATAAAGGGTGTTTTAGATTGAAAGCGAATGGGATCTTCCCTCTTGCTTTTTCTTGAATGCAATGTCTTCGCTCACCTTTATATCGAACAATAAAGCTGTCTTTTTGCTTTGTGATTAGAGTTGCTGTCGTTGAGGTGATTGGTTGCTCTTCCAATACATAACCATATTCATCAATATGACCACTTCCCACTTCAGTAAATTTATTATCTAGATTTGCATTAGGATTTTCAGCCGTCGATATTGTGATATTTTGAGGGCCACCATCTTTAATTATTTGTTTCCAAAACGCGAGTTTACAAGCCGTTGTTTCTACTGCTGGCTTTTTCTCATTCGTTTGAATAGGAAGCATAATAGAGCGATAGTTATATGGATTTACACCTAGAATTAAACAGGTAGTAAGCCCCTTCTGAAGCGTGTTCCCCCAAAAAGTATTTGTTATTTCATCTTTTAATTGCAAGGTATCCGCAACGTAGTAGTCATCATAAATATCGTGACACTCAACCCATTGAACTGTTTTTGTTGTTCGAGATAAGGCTGGATCAATGCGCCATATTGACGTTTTGGCAGCTCCAGCCTTTTTGTTTAAGTTCACATGTTTGATAACAACGGATGATTCTGCAATGTTTTGTGCTTTTGTTAAATTAAGCTCGGAGACAAGAACCGCTTGTGATGTGCTATTTGGCTTTTCTCCATTTGTAATAAGATACAAATTTAATAGAGATAATTCAGATTCTTTTTTTCCACCTTTTATACCAAAGCGTGATGCATCTGAGACAAGTATATTCATGATATAGGTCCATGTTAAATGATACTTTCATTATACCGCAATGCTAACCACTTTCAATCAGCTTACTTTGATTTAACGATTTTCATAATAGTATGAATGAGTGACGCTTGATTATCCTTAAGGGTCGATATCATGGAGTCACTACCCGTCATTTTATGAGTTAATTTATGCGCACGTTTTTCTGAAAAACCAATACGTAGAAATAAATCATTGAGCTGCTTCTCTTGAATGTTATTTTCATCGTCGCTAGAGCCACTTAAACGGTATGGTAAAAATAGAACCGCAAATAGAGACAACAATGCGGCCAGTGGTACAAGTAACAAATCTATCAATGTGGTTTGGTTTTTTGTTGCGTCATAGGCAAGGCTAGAAGCTTTGATGGTAGCCCAAAGGATCACTAACCCACCAATAATTATTTCTAGAGCTTCCCACTTAAAATCCTGAAAGAAGGTTTTAATCGATAACCAATAATGATATTCAATCATGCTCCCTGTTGTTGTTAGAGAGTAAGGGCTCGTTGGAACACTTGCCCCGTTCGATACAGTAAAGCCCCATTGGTATGCTAAGTAATTCAAATCAAAATTATGAGTGATAATTTGAGTCATCGCGTAAGTTGCAATAACTACAATCCATAATTTTGTTGTGTTTGTTAGAGACTCTTTATGTTTTCGAGATAGGGCGAACGTCGTAACTGCCACCCCACCAAGCAACATAGGCAACCAAGAATTAAGCGATGTTAGGAATGCAAATGTTGAATAAAAAACACCATTAGATAGATACGTACTTAAGATATCCAGAATACCAATCGAGACGGTTTCAGAATGGGCTAATGTTATTTCTTCAGTATATGTATAGGTTAGTAGTGAATTTATTTCATCATAAAAGAAATAAGATAAAAGCAATGAAAACACAATTGTAAGGGATGTCGCTTTAATTAATTTAGTCATCACTTTTATCTCTATGGGCGCATAATACAAGCTTTTAAAAGGTTCAATGTATCTGCATATGATTGTTCATGGTCTAAGTTATTTTTTGCTAGTTGCGAAACGGCAATTCTTACCAGAGGATAACGCTCAGTATTTTGAAAGGTGATACTTTGCGTTTGTCTTGAATTGCTACCCTGCCCTTTTGATGAGCTACTTATATTAATATTTGTAGTTGCATTCTCATTCACATTTAAATAAAGAACTTTAGCACTATCACCATGTCTTGACCCTTCGATGCTGACAGCTTTTTTAAATCCAAGTAAGCCAATCGCAAGATTAGATATTCCAGCTTCAGAAAGTTGCATTACCACCTTTTGGCTAAAGTCTGCTTTTTTGGAGTTATTATTCTCGTATGAGAGTAATGGCGCTATTGTGACTTGGAGATTATGAGTAACCACATCCCCTTTAGTAATAGGTACTCGTTGTAGCTGTAAAACAGCCGTTTTTGTGTATAGCTCTGTTATCTCTCCAAAGGTAGACATAATTAACTCTCTAACATGTCGTAATTAAATGCGGCCTGTAACTTTACTCGCATTTGATTTCTTTTTTCAATAAGCATTGAGTGTTCGTCATTGTTATCATTTTTGTTCACTTGCACTAATTCTGCTAGTGGCATTTCATAATAATGCATACATAACGCTTCGTTTGATTCAATAAGCTCTATTAAGGTCCATGCAACATCAATAAATAGGATCTTGTCTTTTAACGAACCAAGAGCAATATGTTTTGATTTCTTCTCTTTTATTTCAACGGTTGGGTTTTCTTGCAACATCATTCTTGTTAGTTGTTGCCTATCTGCCCCCACGTTAATTGTGAGTTCTAAGTTCCCTTTGTTTTCATCAATATAAAAAAGTTTCTTTTTTCTCAAACTATCAATGAGATTATATTTTGAGAATGATGGCCACTCTTTTAGATTTTTACGTTCAAGCTGTTCGAGACCTTGGTTAAAGACTTTAAATAAGATGTCACCAATAGTACTTTGCTCGGCATCATCTTTTTTTATTTTAGATTTCTTCTTTAATGGCCATGACAGATTTGCGTCAATGGCTTCGACGATTGCTTTGCGTTGTTCACTTTCACTTTCTAATAAAATTATATTTTTTAGTATTTCCAATAAAACAGGGAAAGAGTAATCAATGCAGTTAGCCATTAAATAAGTGATCTTATTATCGGACGTTAATCTTGGAAGAGCTGGTAATCGCCATAATTCGTGGATCATTTCATCATCAATACCAAGCGTATATTTATTGTGTTCTTTCGTGTTACTGAGCTCTGTGATTACTTTTAAGTACAGTTGCGCTAACGTTAGGTGTTCACCGTTATGTTCGATTTTTTGTTGGCTATCTAAAGTGTACGTTAATGGCCATAATTTTTGATTTTTGTCTTGGCTCATAAAATGTGTTCCCTAACTTAATAATAAATTTAATCGTTCTAATGCTGGATTACGTTTTGTCGTCTGTGGCATGACTTGTTCAGCGTTAATGTTATTAACTATTTTTGGTTGTGCCTTATTTGCCATTAGACGTTTTAAAGCGCTACATTGTGCTATATCAAGTGTTTCTTTTGCTCGCGTCAGAGCAACATAGAGTAAGTTAACCTCACTGTCTTCTACGTCACTGCCATTCATGTAATAGTCAAAATCGGATGCTAGCACTACATGATTGGCTTCCGCCCCCTTACTGGCATGAGCGGTTGATAATACTATATCTGCTTGCCCTTTTACTTGATTAGTTACTGATTCTACAGATTTTGTTAATGATGAAATACCATATTCATCAATTGCTTTAATTAGTGGTAAGTAATCACTTCCAATTTGACTGTTTGCGTGTTCTTTTAATTCTGCCCAAGAACTAAAGTTAGTTAGCTCCGCGCTTTCTGTTGGAGTGCGTCCAGCTTTTAATTGTTCAATACCTTTCAAGGTGGTGAATAGGGCATTTGGATCTTTTAGTAAGTATGGCTTCTCGCCTCGTTTTAATGATTTCATCATTTCAGAGAAAAGCATTGCATTGGTTCGGCATAGCACAAGTCTATTAGGCGTAGCTTTGCTATGTATTGTTTCTGTAATAATTTGGCTTTCTTTTTTTGGGTTACCTTTAAATGCTACGCCTGCATTTAAGTGATGATTAAGTACATTATTTGCTAAATCAGCAATGGATTGACCAAAGCGATAACACGTTGTTAATTGGCCTTCTTTGGAAAAGTTCAGATGAGCCATTGCATTATCAGCCCCACGCCATTCATAGATAGATTGAAACTTGTCACCGACGGCTACTTTCTTACTATTCAATAATAGGTGCATAAGCTGCTGTGCAATAGGGGCGGTATCTTGAGCTTCATCTAGCATGACATATTCATAAGGTAGACTTAGTTTGTTCTGTGCCATCTTCAAAACGAATAATTTTAAATAGACGTCATGAGTAATAGGTAGCGTTCCATTTGGGTTAATCAGTTCTTTCCAAAGCTCGTTAGCTGCAATGGACACCTTTTCAGAAAGAAAGGCGGTAGCATCTTCTTTGCGGTCATTTGATTTTGGTAAGATTACGTGTTTTTCTGAAATACTCATATCCTGAGACAAACAATAAGTATTAATCGTTTTCATTACCGAAGCTGCAAAAGCTTGTGGGGTGATAAGGCCTTGAGCATTTACAGGCTTAGCTACTTTTAAATAAACCTTAATTGTTAAGCGACCAACTAATCTATCTTTATAGTGCTTGCCTACATACTTATATGCAATCCCATGAGTGGTTGTTACATCCACATAGCGAGGGAATTGTTTTCTTACTTCTTCAACAATGGCTGAGTTGTAAGCTAGATATAAACCACGACAATTTGGCATAACTAACGAAGCAATTGCAGTTGAGGTAAATGTTTTACTTGCCCCTGCCCCTGCTTGAATGCCAAGTGTTTCATTATAATCCATGTTACTAAAGAGCTCTAAGCAATTAGATTGCTCCTCACTTAGCGGTAAACCTTTAAAATTATAATTACTGTACATGATATATCCCTGCCTATTTTTTTACACGTTTACCCCGTAAACGGTCATCGTGTTTTTACACGTTTACCCCGTAAACGGTGGTGAGCTTTTTACACGTTTACCCCGTAAACGCTATGCTGCTATTGCTTGTGCTTTAAACTTCTTAACCAATGAATCGTAAAGATTTGATAATTCCATTTGCTCTGAACTACTTAATGCGTCTTGCTCTTTTTGAACACTACCAACCCATTGAGCAATTTGTGCTTGAACGTCACTTTGTTGAACATCATTACTGTCGATAGCGCTTAATAGTACTACTTGCTCTTTTTGTAAGAGGATAAATGCGTCAGAGTTAATAGGCGTTGAAATAACAGTACCCGTTTCTACTTCTACATTTTGCTCAACTTCAGGGCTAACGTTATCATCCATGCTGCTTTCTTCTTTGCTCGCTCTAATTACAATTGAATTGTCACTAGCAAGTTTTTCTGCGGCTGTTTGCTCTTCGAAAGCTTCAGTTGAATCCATGTCTAAAATAATATGACTTAGCTTGCCATTTGTAATTTGACGAAGGGTATGATTATAAATTTGATTGTACGTTCTCATTGCCCATGCTTGATTTAAACTTCTAAAGTTCAAATCAAGATCACCAAGAGTGGTACGCTCAATGTGTGTTTCACCATTCGTTAGTTTTACTGTAATGGTGCATGATAAAGTTCTCTCAATAGATGGCTCCCACGAGGGTACTGCGACGTTATCAACCATTTTAAACTTATTGCTAATTGCGGCCCAATCCCCTTCATATGAAACATCTACTTTCTCAACAAGAGGGCTTTCATTTAAGATCAACTTCAATAATTTACCTGTATGACTCAAGCGCCCAAAGTTATCGTAAAAACTATTAGCAGCAACAATGTGAGGATGAATACTCCAACCATCGGCCATCAAGCAAAGCATGAAGCATGTTTCTACATCATTTCTAAATGTAATGTGAATAGCTTTAGATTTAGAAAGCAATTTTGCAAAGCGTTCAATTTGGTCTAAATAATCTTTGTCTTTCCAAGATGTATTGTTCATTATCGTGCTCCTTGCAGACCCCATAGGCCGCCAATTTCAGGTAAGTCATAAATTGGTGCTGATACACATGGTTCTTCTTGTTCAGTACCCGTGCTTTGTTCTTTAGTTGCTTCGGCTGTTTGTTCGTTTGCTTTTTGTTGTTGAATTTCGTCCCAACCTTGTTTTTCAGCATTAATTAAATCTAATAAATTGTTTTCTTGTTTACGTTGATATACAGGAATTTGGATTGAATCAAGACCGTTAAAGCCTTCGTAATAACCAAGCGTTGCCCATTTATTAATGCGCCAAATTGCACAATCGATTAGTTCTTTAGCTCGCTCTATATCGCAAGGGTCGGTGTATTCCACCACACGAACACGAATAGGTTTTGTTGTTGCTGCGCCTAATTTTGGTGCATCTTTTTCTACAACAATAAAAATGAATTTATTAAGCTTATGCTCTTCGTCTTTATCGTTCTCATGCTCTTTTGCTTCAATGAGGTCGAAGCCTGTGCGGTACATGGCATCTTGGAAGTGATAATTCAATGCACCACTATCACGGTCCAAACGGTCGTAATCAACGGTACGTACAAATTTCAAATCCATCATAATGTTATAAAGACGATTTAATACATCAACCTTACCTTTGCATAAGTCTCCTGTTTTCTCATCATTCCAAAACATGCCAACTTCAAATTCGTTGCCTTCAAGCTGTAGCCATTTTTTTGCTTCAGGGCATTCATAAATGGCATTTACGATCTTGTTTGCATGGTCCAGAATTTCAGGTGTGATTAATTGTTTGTTATCACGCTCTGCTTGTGCTCGCTCAGATTCAACAAGAGTCGGTTTAAATAGAGCAGGGGAGTCGTAACATGAGTTAATTAACTCAAGCACATCTCTGGCGTCCCAAGTGCCTTTTTCTGGGTGCTTGTTACCCACATTTACTAACTTTTCACGATAGTAATATTCAATGGCGTTTAATTCTTCATTACAACCTTGAGCTAATAATGCGTTTACTTTTTCATTAGGCGTTAAGTTTTTTTCAATTAACGTGATTTGATTCTTTTGGTGCGATTGATAGTGTTTAAGCGCCTTTGTAACAGAGCCTTTATTTAATGATGCTTCTTTAACGAATAAAGGAATGGTATTAATTTTATCGTCATCACTTAAAGCTTCAAAAGCCACTAACTTAATATTGATGAGCTGGTTTATTTCTCGTGCTTTTAATCGCGAGGTTGTAGCTTTCTCCCATTTTTTTGAAAAATCAGGCGTATCCCAATTGGTCATATCTGTGATATTGCTATACGCATTTTTAACTACCCCTTCTAATTCGTCATCGGATAGACCCATTTCAATTAGCGTGAATACCGATTCTTCATATGACGCGATTAATGTTTTAATGCGATTCTTTGATACTTCGGCTGTTTGGTACTCAAGTGGTAAATTTGCGTAATTGGTGACTTCTTTCGTTGAGCTGTTACTCGCCTTATTAAAGATGACAACCGCACTTTCAACGGCCTCTGCCCATTCGGAATGTTTTTTGTTATGAGCGACCACAAAGGCTTTAAGTGCTTCAGTGTTTTCAAAGTACAGCGCATTACCTTCATTGGTCTTATCGAAATCAGTTTGAAGGGTATACATCTTTTCAAACTGAGCGCGTTCTAGAGTAAGCAGATGAAGAAGACGACCATCATTCATAGCGTCACTGGCTTCTTTTTCATTCTTCTCTTTATCTGCTGTGTAGAAATGGTAATCAATACCGCTTTTGAGTGCTGGTTCAATGCCATGCTTGCTATGTGCATTAATTGCAAAATAATCAACATCATTAAGTTTTGCCATAAAGCCTGATGGATTAGCCATAAGAACATTCATGGGAATATCGGTATCAAGTAAGGAGCTAGCAATAGTTTGATTAATCATAATAACCTCGATTTGTTTAACTGACACATCCAATATACCGCAAACTGAATTATAAGCAAGGTTAATTTGATTTAAATTTAAACACTAATTTTGATGTTAATCGCATATTTAAGTATAAGTAATTGTTTTATATTTATTAATTCTATTTTTGTTTCTTACGTCTATTTTTGTTGTTACGGTTATTTTGTGGTGTTACACTTGTTTCATACGAATGGTGTATTAAAAGGATGTCCGAGCATGAATAACCCGTTAAGAACTTTTATGACTTCAGTAAAAATGATGTCTCCAAACGATACATATAAAAAATTACAAAGTGTTAATCTGGCGTTTCAAAAGATTATTTTTGAGAAAAAACGTATAGAGCAGATTGTGACAAGTTCTGAGGTTGATGCTCAGGATCCTTTGATGTGTCCAAATGGCAAGCGCATGCGTGTATTTTCTAAATCGGAAATATTGGACGATCTTTTTAATGGCCGTGACGTTCGTGATTTAGCTGAGCAAATGGCGCAGCATGAAATTGGTGGCGTATACAAAGATGGTAATAGAACGGTTTGGCGTGTATCTCAATTAGAGCGCAATCAAATCGCACAAGCTATCGCGAATACGTTTCACCCTAAAGTGCGCCTTGAGTGTGAAAAACTTCAGATTTTTGTGATTAACAACTTGAAGGGTGGGGCAGGTAAGACAACGTTTGTTGTTAATATTGCAGCGGCATTAGCGACCAGTTTACGCACGAGTTATCGCATAGCTGTAATAGACTTGGATCCTCAAGGGTCATTAACTGATTTATTGTTGCCTTATTTTAAGTCTCAAAATGAAGAGGCACTAAGTATTGGTGATTTACTAGAGAACGATTTTGAATTGGATGAAGGGGAAACTTTTGATTCGGTTTGTCGTGATTCATTTTTAGAAACGAACATCCCTAACTTATGGATGTGTCCAGCTCGTGAAACAGATACGAAATTTGATTACCTATCAAAATCTCGCTCGATGCAAGACAGTGGCTATAAATCACATGAGGCACTGCTTCCTATCATTAATGCGATTCAAGATGACTTCGATGTTATTTTGATTGATACGCCACCACAACTTAATGAAGCGGCTTTTGCAGCTCAGTATGTTGCGACCAGCAGTATTATCCCGTTGATGGCCTCTCAGAATGACCGTGACAGTACTTTTAAGTACACCAAGCAACTTCCTAGCTACTATAGAACTATGTTTAATAATGGCCATCATGGTTATGATTTTGTTCGGTTGGTTTTATCGAATACTAAAGAGAGCTCATCAAAAGCAGAAAAACAATTTATTGATGAAATTAAGTTCTTCTTATCTGATGACCTATATCCTCAATTTAAACATTCAGAAGCCGTGAAGCGATGTTCTGACCATTTTAAAACGCTATTTGATTTATCACCGTCAGAATACAGTAAGCAAATTAAAGACAGCAACCGCAGTCAGTTTGGTTCAAAATCAGCGCTATCAAATGCGCAAAGCAATGTCATTGAAATTGCAGCAAGTATTGAACGTGACATGAAAGCGGCTTGGCGTAACCAACGTAATGAAGCTGGTGTAGAAGTTCAAGAAATATTAGACGAATTGTAAGGTATATAAAATGGTTAAACGTACTGGTGATAAAGATAATGTATCAAACTTTTCTCAAAAAGCCCAAGTTCCATCTTCAATCGGAGTCGCGCATTCTCGGACACTAAATTTAGATGAAATGTCTAAACATGATAATTTGGAAGAGCTTGAGCCGTTAACGCTTGATACCGAGTTAGCCAAAGTCGTGTCAGATAGCACGACCAGTTTATCCATTATCTATAAAGGTGAAGAGATTCATTTTAGATACATGGAAATTGAGCCTCAAGATATTGAGGCTCGAACTCAGGTAGCGGCAGAGAATGGTCGAATTCAAGAATGGTTAACACCTTATTCTTTACATAAGTTAGCGGATTCTATTCGAAACCGAGGGATGATCACTCCAGCTCTTGGTTATCTTGATGGTGATATCATTTATGTTATTGATGGTTCTAGTCGTAGAAAGGGTTGTATCTTTGCTGAGAAGCCATTCCGAATTTTAGTTTCTGAGCAACGATTTGATTCAAGTTTTATTTCTGAACTAAGTTCTGAAGCCAATGAATATCGTGAGCCTTCTTTGTACGAACGTGGACTGATGTGGCGTGACCAAATTAGAGAAGGTGAAAGTCAGGCTCAGTTTTCAAAACGAATTAAGGTGAATGCTGCTTTAGTTAGTACTGGTCTGAAAGCTTGTCAGGTTAATCGAGAAATTATTGATTTATTCCCATCACCGCCTGATATTGGTAGAACGACATTAACCAAGTTAGATAAATTACTTTCTCAGATCAACGATGAAAAAGTATTGCTTGATGCATTGAAAGTGATGGTTGATTCATTAACGTTTAGCTCTGATGATTCGTTACAGCGTAACAGTGTGTTTTTAGATGCGTTTGCGTCGGTAGTTAACGACATTAAAGATGCAAAACCAAAAGAAGATAAATTCAAAGTTAACACTCCGTTTGGTAGTGGGGAGCGAACTGGTTCTTTGACTGTGTCAAAGTCTGGAGCGTTGAGCGCTAAGATAACCCGACCAAGCAAAAAGGATATTGAGGAGTTAATCAAACTTTTAGAGAAGGAGTATTTATCTTAATGGATAATTATCAACCAACAGATCATTTTCGTAAGCAAACAGAAATGGATTGCTCAGCACTGTGTGCTTTGGCATTTCGATTATCGATAGATAGTGCCTCTCCATTTTTTGTTCCTGATGATATTGCAGAGAACTACGAAAAAGACGTTACTTGGAAGGATGGCTTAGAGTGCAGTTCTGGTGGGATTAAAAATGGCCAGCCTTATGTTCAATTATCTCTTGGTGGTCTTTTCTCTAATGGGAATACAAATGAAGGATTTGATTACTCTGAATCTGAGTTAATGGAAGATAAAGTTCCATGTTTAGTTAAGCGCCCATATATTGAATTGCTAGCATGCTTGGTTGCTCATGAAGTTGCCCATGCCGTCGTGTATTACATTGAATCCACCACTAAAGCATTTGAAGTGGTTGAGGCTCATGGTGATATCTGGCAGAAAATGTACCGTTACCTTAGAACCAATTTATTAATTATTGTGAACTACGACCTATTATTAAAACAAGAACATTGGGGAGAGGTTTATACTCGTTCAATTAGTGCGTTAAGCTCTATTGAGCAAGAGTTAGTCACTGACTTTTCTGAGCGAACCTTTGTGAATGATAGTGGCTGTGATGAAGAGTACGGGTTATGCCGTGGCATTGAATTGTATTTAGAGCACCATTGGTTAGAGCGCAATTTTAATCAGTTAACGGCATTATCAACAATTAGTTATGAATTAATGGGTGAAGAGCTTAATTTATGAGTTCAGAAAAGCAACGAAGACCAGTGACGAGTGATGTGAATTCTCCGCTTGCTCGTTTTTTAAAAAAATTACCTCAAGCGCCATTTCCTTCGACGCCCACGAACAAGAGATCGGATAGTCGAAAGGTAAATTGATATTTGTTGTGATAGATAAAAAAATAATATTGAATGGCTGTTTTTGTCGGTGAACAGTTTAAAACTCATTTTTGCTTATACATTAAGTTACGAGTCATTAAAAATGGGGGGCAAACGAGTGAAATTTTCATTAGATGAAATCATAATCAAAAAAGGGAAACCTACTCTTTTCCTAGATGTACTAGGTATAAGGTGGGTTAGAAGAGTAGAGGTAGAGGAACAAGATCGAAAAAGGCTCCTAAAAGGAGCCCTTCGAATAATATCTCGCTAACGGGGTCTAAGACCAACCAGCTTCACACTGTACCGCGCTTTCAATCTAGTGACGTTTCCGTCGATAGCTGAATTCTATCGCCAATCTCAGTTCTATGTCAAGTAGTTTGTTTACTATTGGAAGTATAGGTATACTTTATCATCATCACAGCGGAACACTAATATGCCTGTAGAATCAATAATTAAAACACTATCAAGCCCTCGGCTTTCTACTTACAAAAAGCCAAACTTATGCGATGCAAGCGATGAACAAAGCTTAGGACTATATGCGTGGAACAAACAGTTATCAGGTCTCTTTTATCCTGTACTTCAAGTATTAGAAGTTTCTTTGCGCAATGCTATCAATAATGCTTACATCGAATACCATGAGCAGTTAGTCGAAACAAATTTTCCACAACAAGATTGGACCAAAGAGAAAGCCAGTATCGACCGATTGTGGTTTTGCAATTCTTATACAAATCAAAATAATCGCCCAGCATTTCAACAGATAAATAAAGCTAGGGGTGATTTGGCTAGAGAGGGGAAAGCTATTACCCCTGATAATCTAATCGCAAAACTAACGTTTGGTTTTTGGGTACACTTAACAGACAAAAACCATCGTTCAAGCCAGCCGCCTGCTAATCCTCCCATTATTGAACTTTGGCCGAGTCTTAACAGCCTAGTTTTTCCATATGCTAAGGACTTAAACGGTACACCTTTGAGTATTAACCATATTAGCTCAAACATATTCGAAATCAATAAACTTAGAAATCGTATCGCTCATCATGAACCAATCTGGAAAGCAACAGATTTATTTGATTCCGATGACAGCATAAATACTGTTGTTGCCCATTATGAACAGTGCTTAAAAGTCATTCGTTGGATCAATCCCAATAACTTAAAGTTGTTGTCTGTCATAGATAACGACAAACTTATGGGAATAGCCTGCTCTCAACATACGCTATGGCGAAGTAAAATGTTAGCATCGGGACTTCCTTCTGTTCCAGACATTACTGAATGGAAAGAAAGACATGAAATCAACACCAGACGCCAAGGTGAAGTAGTTAGTGTGACGGCCAACTATGCGATTATACGCTGTAAAAAGTCGCATCAGGTATTCTACACCAACAAACAAATGCAGAAGAGACGGAAAGCTTGGCCTTTGTCTGTTGGTATTGATGTTACTTTTATTCCTAAACCTGCCCCAGCTCAAGGCAATCATCCCAATGCGACTCAAGTAAAACAATAAACTCAATTAATTAGCAACAACAAGGCTACTTGGATTAGTCTTGTTGTTTAATTAAGGAAACACACTAAGGGGTATGTCAGTGGAGTCAGATCATGTTTTACTTGATGAAATTTTCGATACCTGACCGACTCTGTCCAAAAATCCGTCGAAACAAAAGACAGGAAGTGACTTACAGCTTCGAACTATATTGTCACCGACGGTTTTTTCGTATTTGCTAATTTTTCTTGTTGGTAGGTGTTTTTTGCTGCGACAAGTGATAGCTCGGCATACATCTTCAATTTTTTACCGTCCATACTTAATATGCTTAATGGTAACTTAAAACCATGAGCCACCTCTTTAAAGGTCTTTAAGCACATATACTTACCTTGCTTGAGTGTCTTTAGTGCTATCTCTATTTCCGCCCCCCAGAAATCGCACTGAGTAGGTTTTAATTGATTAGAAAGGTTTTGGGTAATACTAAGTGCTTCCGTTGAGCACAATTCATTCCAAATATCCGCCCATAAATAATCCACTTTACCAATCTGTTTTAGTACGTCGTCATTAAAAGGTAATTTACAATCGGTTTGGATGATTTTTAATCGACCTGTCTTTATATTATCGGTCCATAATTTGTTGCTTTCCCCCGTTAAAATGGAAGGAAACATGGAGATTATTTCATTATCAATTTCTAGAACCGTTAGACTTGTGATCTCTTTTTTCTTTAAAAGACTCAACGTGATCATGGCAAGCCCCAGACCTGCAACGACAACTCTGCCTTTTGCTGAGTGCTGGGCTACAAGATGTGATTCTAATTCTAATGGTGTTTGAGACATTACAGGGATCCCATTTTTGAGCAATGCAACACCAACACCAAGCCCACTGCTTGTTGAAAAATAGCCAGTATGGTTATTATCTGGAAAGCTTTTTAGGGTCCATTCTCCCCATGATTCAGAAGTGTGCTTTTCTTCTTTGTGTTTGATCGCATACTGAGCGGTCGAAGGGAAGGGACCAAACATTTTCTTAATTTTCTTTTCTGCATTATTGGTATTAAATGAAAATTGATAATCAGTCGGAATATTCATTTTGGGTCTCGGCTTTATTTTTTTGAAAAATGATCGCTAGTGTTATTTGAATGCGCTTAGTTTACTTGATTACTAATAATCAATTTTGTATTAATAGTTACTTTAGCGCCTGTAATATCATCACTAATTATGCAACTATCAGAATAAACTACTAACAAACTAAATGGCTTGTTTTGTTCTTTGATGTAGTTCTCACAAGCTTCTTTCGATAGTTTTCGTTTTTTTTCGATTTGAACATGATCTGTCTGCGTTGTTATTTCTTTTTCTGAAGATGATAAAAAGATGGAATAACAGGATATGGCGATAGCTAGAAATCCAACGATAGTAGTTACAATATTAGGTTTTGTTTTTTGTAGTTGTTTCATGATGCTTCCTTTTCTCCAATATGTAATTGAATGACATAAATCTTATCAAAACCAATGAAATCCTCGGTAATGGCATCATCTTCTTCACACCATTGGTCTATTTTATCCTTAGTTAGCGGTACGTTATAACATTCATTGATTTTTATCGGTAGCTCATATGAATTAATAAACTGTTGTATATGGTTTTCCATTGCGTGTTCAATGGTTTCGATTTCAATAAGGCCTGTAAATCCAGAACTCATAGCCACTTCAATCGCTCGCCTTGTTATTGACATCGCATATGGGCAACGGTGTTCTTTTAGCGATAATGTTTGCGTCATAGGGATACCTTTAAAAAATGGATGATGTCAGGTGGCTCATTTCATTTTCGTATTCTTGGTACTTTGTTTCTATTTCTGCATCATATGGGAACAGAAAGGGATGAGGAGGGTAGTTAAAGCCTTCAAATAGCACAATGCCCATTCCTTCAATTAGCAAGTATGGTGAGCCATACACGCAATATAATCGATAGCTGCCTTCACTAGAAAACGTGGCATTAAATGAGTTTTCTCCATACGAGTGAGCCCCCTCACTAAAACAACCTGTCGTGAATTGTGGGCCAATATTTATTGTATCTGGGTCTATTGTTGCAATATCTTTTAAAATAGATTTCACAACGTCAGCTTTTTTATTTTCGTTGTACCGACTGCTTGACCATGCAACCGTTTTATTTAACGCTTTTTGGGTTGCGGATATTGTTTCTGTATTAGTGGTTAGCAAGTTATTTCTTAGCATAACCGTGATGCGTTGGTTTTTAGCCTGTTGCTCATATTCCTTGAGCCAGCTTGACCACTTCTTCTTTAGGGCTGTGACATCCTTTTCATGCTCTTGTTGCTGTTGCTCCACACGTTCAATGTCTGTTGCGGTTATCCCTAACGTTTTTAAGATAATACTCATGGATCCTTCCCCTTAATTATCTGATGGTTGTTTTACTTGGTTGAATACGAAGCTCTGAACAGATCACTCGTGCAAGACGTCGCTCTGAGCTTTTTATGATCTTAATTTTCCCTTCGATAGATTGATAAATTTCACTACGAACCCAAAGCGGATTGATACGCTCATCGAGAGGTAATTTCGACAATCCCTTTAATGCGTCTTCATTAAACTCGGCCAGTTCTGAGCCTGCTGTAAAGGCTGCATCTTCAAGTAATGAGTTCCCAATATAACCAAGGGCTTTCAAACCGATGGCGCAGCATGCCACATGCTCGGAAGTGTGGCGTTTCCACTCTTTTTGCTGCATGTTCTGAAATTGCTCGAAAGGTAAGTGTTGATACAATAGCTCAATATAACGAGAGAGCTGGAGTAAGTAGAAATCGTATTTTTCGTTGTTACTTAAAATTTTATTTACTTCGGTTTTGGTTACACCCATAAAGATACAAATGAAATCCACCACATTTGCTAATGTGTAAATCTGTCCACACTTAAGGCGCTGGGTAGCGACGGCTTTAGAAAATGGAACCCCTCGGGCGTCAGTAATTTTAATGAGCTCTTTAGCAAAGTTATTAATAGTTTGCTCTGAATCAAAATAGATACTTTGGGATGGGGTTGGTTTTTTTAGGGCGTAATGATAGTCAGTAAAGATCTGTTTTACTAACTTCTCACTTTCTTTAATAAGTGTCGTTGGCATAAACACAATTTTCACATCAATATGATGACCACTAAGATGAGATTTGATTGCCAGAGCAAGTTCAATACCTTTACGTCTTCCTTGGCCATCAATAAGCAGACGATCACTATCTTTTGGTATGTTTATACTAACTAGACTTGTTCCATTAGCGCTCGACATACCATCTATTTGTTTTACTTCTGCTGGAGCTCCAACAATAAGGCACAGCGATGGAAATACCGTGTTATCTCTATTTACTAAATAATCACGAATGCCATTCACTCGACTTGAGTCAGCACTGCGTTGTAAGCGTTCTAGCTCTTCAATCTCTTCGCTTTCAATCTGTAGAAAGTCACAACATTGTTGATATGAAAGCTTAGTTAAATAAGTAGTCCCAATGCCTTCCATTCCTTGTATAGCAAAAAAAGCTAAGTCGTCATTGGCGACAATTTTGTGTTGTGAAAAAGATAACTGTTGTGCTATGTCCATAGTGGAATTCCTTCTTGCGTTCAACTGACATTTGAGCAATCATAATACCGCAAACAAGAGTTCAATCAATCAAATTTATTGTTATTACACTGTTGAAATGTGTTTTTTAGAAAAATAGGGAAATGGACATGGATAACGCTATTGGTTCAGTAAACATCTTCAATCTTAACTCTCTGACGTCTTCTTTAGCATTAGATGCTTACCACTTATCAGAGGCGTTAATAGAAGAGATTAGTGCATTATTACGTGCAGGGTTATGTCTTCAGTTTTCATCTAGTCATGCAAAGGATTCATCAACGGTAACCAATGCTGGAATAGAGGCGATGCGTCGCTGCATTGAGCGTGGTGAGATTGAACCAGAGCGCCCTTTAGTCATCCTCACGGTTGATACATTACTAGAGCCTGAAAACATTCAATGCTATGTGCCAGTGTCATATGACCACATCAAATCAACCTGTGAATCTTTTGGCATTAATTTAATAATCAAAATCGTTTCACCACCAATCCATCAACAACTAATGGTCCTGTTTGCTGGAGTGCAAAAACTGTTTTCATCATCAATGTCGGGAAGGAGCGGTGATTGTAGTGTGATATGGAAAATCGACACGATGCGTCGCAGCCTAAAAGCAATTAAAGAATCTTTACCCCTTAAATATCAACAATCTACATGGGCTTCTGTTGTTGGGTCTCGAAATTCTGAATCGGTGAGACGCAAGCTAAATATGCAGAATCAAGGGGTAAGCGACCTTAAATCGGAAAAATTACTATCAATCATTGATAGTGAAGGGACGAAAGCATTTGGTAAGGTTTACAACTTTGCACCAATTGCCGATTGGTCTACGCCTGATGTCATTAACTATTTAAATCATGCTGGAGTTGAATCGTGCTCCCCGACATTACCGAATCAACGCATTCCAGCTTACATTAATAATTTTGGACTGTTACTGGCCATCTATGGAGAAGGGGGGAGTGATACCTGTGAGATTGTGATGGATGATGCAATGGATAAAGGTGGAAGTTCATGCAATGGGACTGCGCGTTACGGGTGTACCGTATGCGGTATGGTATCAAAAGACCATTCAGGACTCTCAATGCGAGAGCTGCCACGATGGGGCCGTTTTGGTGATTCATTTACACGATTACGTGATTATTTCATTAGAACTTCGGTTGATGTTCAGTATCGTGCTTTTCATCCTCGCGCTATGTGCAGTGTTACCAATAATGTGTATCTTCAGCCAAACGTATTAAAAGCCAATGTGCTAGAAAAACTGGTGTATTTTGGTGCTCAAATGACGGAGGACTATAAACACGCTCATTTGGATTTTAAAGCCTGTTACGAAAGAGGTGACATTGATAACGACATTGGGGTGAAAGACATCATGAATGATACCTCGATGAGCTTTAAAGTTAGAAAACAGTATCGAGATGCTTATATTGCTCGAATGCTAAAATCACCGCTATATGATCTTTTTTCTGAAAAACACGCTGTCCTTTTATCGTTCTTGTGGACTCTGCATGGCGTTAATACCTCCCCTTATCGTCCAGTGAAAATATTATCCAATGTGCGAAAAGGGAAACGCATTCCTTTTCCAAAGACAAACGATGAACTTAATGAGCTTAGAGCACAGCAAGGGTTAAAAGCGTGGGACCATAAAGACGTTCTTAATCGAGATATTCCTGATGCTCGTGCTTATCAATTATTTACCCCACCACAAGACACTCTCAAAGTATTGCAATCGTCTTTAAACAGAAAGGTCACCGAGACTGATTTAATTAATCTACTACCGATTAACATGGAGTCGTATTGGCTTCAAAATAATAAATCGTTCATGGTTGATAGTAATGGGTTTCACATCACCCGTTTAACGAATCTGCCACTGCATACACGACGAATTAAGCTTAAGTACACCTTTAACCCATTAACAAAAGAAGAAGTCATTAAAACTCAATGCATGCAGTTAAATCGTACTATCGAGTTATCGGCCTACCCTGAGATTTATGCTCAAATCGTTCGTGCTGGGCGTGAGCTACTAAGTGCATCTTTACGTTTGGATGAAGCAATCTATGATCTTGATGTACTTCAATCTCATAGTTTGGGTATGGAACCATTGTCATTGACGACGACAATGGAAATGAATTTTTGTAAATCGTTTGAAAGCTCGATTGTAGGGGTATCGGATAGTGCTCGAAAACGTCCATCAACGGGTTTACGCTTTTCACGACGTAAACGTGATTTCTCTAAACAGGGGGTGAAGATTGGTAGGGCTTCACTGAAAGATTACAATCCAACGGTATCACCAGCTCTTCATGAGCAGCACCAATCGGCTATTAAGTACTGGTTACCTGATCTCTCTCAAAAACTGGCTTTTCAATTTGATTTGGCCAACTACCACCACAACGACGTCAACTTAACGGAATATACCCCGTATTATTTTGATGAGGCGTGTTTTTCAACGTGGCTTGAAAAGGGATTTGATTCGCTAGTTATCGAGCATGATCGTTTTGTTCGCACTGCGCGTGATAACAAACTGCAAGCTCGCTGTTACTCAGGCGTAGAGCCGTGTCATAAATTATTGCTCGGTACAGGGTTAGTTATTTCGTCTAAGTTTGAACGCTATGTTCAATTCTCCCTTGCTCGTACTCAATTATTTCATGAGTGTCGATTGTTTGGGTTATCAACCAAGTCACTGTCATTCATTGATTCAGCTACAGGGGTTATCTCAATGGCTGAGCAAAGACGACAAAAGGCGGAGCAACTATTAGCCGTTCGCTATTTACGTAATGAGAAACGCAAAGAAGTCAGCGCATTATTGAACCAGAATACACAACAGAGAAAGAACCAAGCACTGACATCAATCATGGCTCGATTGTCTGAGTTTCATGAACATTATAGAAAGGTGTGTGAGTCTAAGTTGGCGGCTCAAACGGTTTATGCATTAACTCAAAAGCCAAAAGAGATCCTTCATGTGATGGACTACTGGTTAGCTGAATTTACCCCATTATGTTGTTCACCAGAAAAAGCACTGTCAGTACTGGCAACGGAAAAGGAACGCATAGCACTGTGTAACGACTTGGAAGCAATCAAACAGTTTGCAATTGCTTTCTCTGAGCTCTTGAGTGACACAAAGAGTTATGTATCAAGTGTTATTGCTAATACCAGTCGTAATTTTGATTTTGTTTCCTCACAGGTCGTAGAGGAGTTATTTGTGGATGAGTTGAAGAACATGGAAATGAGCGATGAGTCTAATGCTATGTCTATTGGTGAATGGCTTAAAGCTCAAGGGGCGGTGGGTAATTCATATCTAATGGCGCATGGGATCATTAAGTATTCTGCATTTGCAAATGGTTTGCATTGTACAGAGGAAGTTCAAAAGGGATCGTTAAGCAGATTGCAACAACGTAAACAATTAGCCCAAGAGCTATTTAATTATATTGATGATTTATCGTGTCTATCCGTTGGGGCATTGGAGCGCTCATTATTAAGTAAGCATTCTAAAATAGATCGAGTAGCGGTGATGAACAGTGAAAGAAAAGCGACGCTGGCAGAACTAAGAGCGATTGCAAGTCATGCCAGAGGTTAAGATTTACATGGTCTAAACACCAGTAATTAATCACTGGTGTTTTTTTCCATTTCTTTGACTTTAAGATCGTTTGTATTAGATGGGTCACCTAACTTTAAATAATTAAATTCATGTAGGTAAGGTGTCGTACAGTACTTACTTGTATCTTCCATAACCTCTTGCAGTCTAACTAATTTCCCCATTTTTAATTGTGTGTGATACCACTTCTCAAACGTTCTTGCTTTAATTTTCAAATCCTCTTTACGGATAATCATTATTTGTGTGTTATTGGGGGTTGAGCCATTAAGAGGGATGGTATAAAACCGCTCAGTGATGTGATCTCCTATGATGTGATCACTTGTTATCTTTTCATGGCTGATTTTATGCGCGTAGCCAAACCCTGCGATTAAGAATAGATAGAACCCTTGTTGCTCTAATTCCAGAATATATTCAGGGTTGGTTGTATGTGCAGTTACTTCGGCTTGTCTATGATATTGAAATTGTTGGTATCTAATTTGGCTTGAAACGGCTGCGGCATGATGAGAACCACCACTATTTCCGCATTCAAAGCGCTCATACCACGCATAATACGAGATATGCAACGGGTGTGATTTCGTGAAGCCTTCTTGTTCAATATGGGCGATATTATTAACCCAATCATGTTCATTTAGGCTTGATAAGTGCCTTCCTGAATACATAGCCTTACCCCATTCAGCTATATCTTTAAACCAGCTACCATTGATGCTGTATCTTCTTCCGAATCCTTTAGAATTAGTGAGACTTTGTATTTTAGAAAAATCAAAGTTATCGGTTAAGCGAGTATCTTTTGATACTGAATTGATTAAGGCGTATGTTACTTCTTTTTGGTGGTCCTCTACATTATACAGGGCAAATAATTCATTCCATTTTATGATTGTATTGCCGTCAGCGGTCGGGGTGTAGAGCTCAATGTCATTGAGATGAATTTGATGTAATTGGTCTAGTTGCCATTGCTCTGTTTGTTGATGGCAATAATTTAAAATCCGTTTAATCATTGAATGTCGTCCTTTGCCGTCATTGTGTTTTTTAGAAAAATTATCGTTTGATTGAGGGGAGCGTAATGGATTCCGCTTGTAAGAGCTCAATGTCTTCGAAATAATGAAACTCTAACTCACTGCTTACTTCTAATTGATAGTCTTTCCAATCGTCTAGCCAATCATTCATTTTGCTTGCTGGCTCGCTGCTTTGCCACTGAGGAGAACGATCATTTATGTAGTCCTCCATTTTATTAATTTGAGTGTCAATAAGACTGTTTAATTGCTGCTGATGAGCATCATATTTATTACTTATCGTTTCAATTTCAGTGGCGTGTTTTTCTGAAAAAGAAGTGATCACATCTTTAATTTGATTTTGTAATTGAGTGATTAAATCATTGTAATTGAGCTTTTGTTGCTCTAATGCCGCATGACTTGTTTTTATCTTTTCGACATCGGCTTTTTTAATATTATTCATTATCTATTCTCTTCATTATTACCGCTCAAGCTTATGAGTGAAGCCGCTGTATTGCTGCACTAAATTAAGGTTGTTCCGTTTTCATACTCTGTTTTATTTTTTGAGCTAATAATTGTAAGTCTCGGTGAGTATCTTCAATTTTAGGGTCTTCTGCGCCATTTCGCATTAATTCATCATACATAGCAATGGCATGGTTTACTGCATTTAAGTCTTTTATTTCAAACATGATATTTACTCTTATTATGACTATTGCCACCACAATTTATCTCTTTTTTGAGGGAAGTTGTAGCGGCAATGTCGTTGTTTATATTTTTAGTTTAGATAGCAGTTTATGAATGATGTCTATTTTGGTGCATAGCTTGCTTGTTGCTCCAAAGACAAGGACTAATTGTAATAGAAGGGGGCATTGATATATCGCTATGACGAGCTTGGTTATTGAATCAATTAACAGAATGAAGTCAGTAATATGCATAGTGTTTTTTATTTATCTAAAACATACATATTTTTTAAAATACTTGTCAAATTTTTTATTTTTCAGAAAAACAAAACAGGGAAATAAATAACGAAATCATAAGCTTAATAACGGTTTATTGTGTTTACTTTTTGCCGTAACAATAGATAATAAGGGTATGTTTTATTTTATATATCAATGGATTGGACTATGACTATCGCAAGCAAGATCAGCATGAAAGCAATAAACAATTTAGACGCTGCATTGACGATGCTTGATAAGCACATCGTGAGTGTTAGTGAGCATTCAAACAAGTCTACATATAAACTTGATGATGGCAGTGTACTAAGCGTTGTGCCTACCGAGGATAGCTTGGTTGAAATGTTTGTGTCATAGGTCTTTTTTGTAAGCTTACTAAATCAATCGATTTAGTAAGCTAAGGTATAATTAATCATCTTTTGTTTTAAGGGAGTTTTAACATGTTATCAGAGTTATATACGCAAGCTGAAATGCTGATTTTCTTCGATTGGTGCAAAGAAAACGTAGAAGAATTTGAGGAGAGTGATTGTGATGAATCATGTCACTATTACGTTGATGACATCATGATCGGTGGCTGGGCTGGTGATGCTCAACAATACTTTTTGAAAGATGACGATAAAACTAAGGCGTTATTACAAGAGTGCTTCCAAAAATCTTAATCGCTTAAGTATTATTTAGAGTAGTTTTAATTTAATTAGGACTACTCACTTATTGATAAGGAATATCGATATGAATGATGTGAAGTTAATCAATAAGATTAAATGCCTCATTGTTGAAGCAAAAGAAGAAGAAAAATACTGCGCTGTACAAGCGAGTTTAACCCCATCGCGAGCTGAACATTTTGGATCTTATGCAAGCGGGCTTACCGAATTTCGTGTAAAGCTTGAATCATTATTGGAAGATGAGTGTGGGGCGCTAAGAGCGACAACCATTGAAGCCAGTGCATAAAAATCTACAACCCATTTTTTGTTTTAATACTCACGGCATTTTTTAGAAAAATATAGGTTGTTAATATGGACAGTCAGGCCAACCAAGCACTAATTGAATTAAAACTTATCGATCAACTTATTATCAAGCGTAAATTACTTATTGATACTTTTTGCCAAGCAGTTGAATTACAAGTTAAGGCGATGAAGATTGCCGATGAGATCAATCAAGATATTCCAACGGTTAATTCTGGGTATATTGATGACTTTTCGAGTATTTTTATTCAGCTAGCGTCTGCATTAGGGGAGAGCTCTCGGGGGCGCAGTTTACCTCGCAATGGAAACCTTGTTCGTTTATCGGAAAAAGAATTAAAAGCGTTAGTGATAAAGACCGTGGACAGTAGTCTTTGGGTTTTGGTCTTTAATCGTCTCGGCATTTTTGGCAGTATGTCTCAGTTACAAATTACTCAATTTAAAAAGCAATGTAAGGACAACACGCTTCCCTTTGACCGCGATCATATCGAAGGAACCTTGCGTAATCTATTTGATAATCAAGAGTCAATGTTATTAGAAAGTTTGTTGGACACAATACAGGAATTCTCCACCGCCTATGTTAATAATAACCGTCAGCAGTTTACTAAGAAAATCATTATAGAAAATGCGTTTAACCCTTATGGTGACTCTTATAAATTAAGTGCTCATGAAGGGCTACAAAGTTTATTAACATTAATTTGGCGATGGGTATTGGTTAATCGAACGGTCATTGACACTGATGGTGTAAAACAATCGGGGTTATGGCGTAGCTTAGAAGAGAGAGTTCAGAATTCAAAGGGCGATCTTGAGGAATTAAATTCCATTACATTGCTGGGCATTGAGTTTCGTTTTTTTAAAAAACGGACACTTCATATATTATTACCAGAGAGTATGATTTCTATTCTTAACGATAGATTAGCCAGCTCTCGAATGTTACCAAGCGTGTAGTATATTTATACACTGTACTACTTTTCTCATTGCTCTATATTACCACAAAGCACTATATTACTATGAGTGCTTTAATTATTTTGAGGCATTCTAATGACACAAAAAGAAGCATTTGATTTGGTATTGTATAAATTTATTGATGCTTATGTCGATCTGTATGGAGAGATTAATACCGTAATCTTAACCAACCAATTTCATATGCACCGCACCAAAGCAAGCAAAGTGTTTACCCAATACAAAGAGCATGAGTTGAATGGAAATAATCTAAGGTTCGATGAGGGGAAAGCTAAATATGTTAAAACTGCGACGTTTAAAAAGAATTTTTTACTCGATGATAGTTCATTATTTTTTTTAAATTCAGTTGAGGTGGTTCATGGGCGTCCGAAAGTAACTGTAAAATAATGTTTCGTGTTTTATTTTTGAGATATCGGTTCGTTTTTCATGTGTTTTTTTATTCGGCTATTTGTTTATTGTATGTTTTAGTATAAATTATACGCATTAATATAATTATATTTCCATATTTAGCTTGTTTAAAACAATGCTTTTGTTTCTCAATCTTGAGAAATACTTAGTTATGTATTTTTACTATAATTCTGTTTCGTATGGATTGTAGTACAAGGGGGGCGCATGACACTACCTGAAAAAAAACTTAATCGTCACTTGTTTGTGACTGGGAATTTTGATGCATTTGTACGACACGAAGCATTAAATTTTTTATCAAAAACCACTCGAAATGTATCTGATTCAATGCGTGAAGAGGCTGAGCTTAGCCGTAAGGATGATGTACCAGCATTAGCCGTTTCTATACATAATTCATTGCAACAAGGCATGAATCCGTTGAAAGAATTAACGAAAGATAGTTCATTTCAATTTGGTCGCCATGTTGATTATTACGATCCTGTAGATCAATCATCCAACTATGATATGTCTCGCGTTGTCGCTATTGCTCGTGCAGACAAAACGAACCCATTACATTCAATGGAGCTTGATGTTGCTTCTCAAAACAACAAAGCACATGAGATAGCTCAGAATATGCTCGTGAATCAAGTTAACGCTGAAATGCTTGCTAAGTGCAGTGAAATAGCGATGTCTTCTTGTACCGAAGCTCGAAGAAACAATGAAACTAATATTAGTTTTAAAACCGTTTTAAAATATTACAATGAAGCAGTTACAGAACCTTTAGAAAGAAGCATCAAGCAACAAAATGATTTAGCCGTTTCATTGTTAGCGATGAATCGTGTGAAGCACGAGATATTAACTGACTATTCTGGTGAGAATCAGGAATTTTGGTATAACCGTGGTAAAGAATTCTCTCAAACTTCGCTTAATCCAAACGATTTGCAGCGCTTTATCACTAAGGTTCATGATCAAGGAATCGAGGTTCCAACGTCAATTTCTAATCTTCATATGGCTTCGATTTCGTCGTTACCAAGTAATGATGTGTTTGGCGATCTATCTCAAGTTGAATTACCTAATTCGGCTGTAGAGTTTGGGGCGCTATATCAACGTGAACGAGTGGATCTTTCTTCACCTGAATTACATCAAGAAGTGTATCGTCAGCAAATTGAAATATCAGAATTTACAATTGATAGTTTACCTAACGTAAGTTTAAAGCGTTCTGCTATTTCGGATAAACCATCTCAAGATTTAGCCGCATTATTAAAGCGTGAATCTGATTTATCTGGACCTAGTATGTAATTACCCAAGGGGCTTTGTATGTTATCCGCAGTCTATATTGTACCAAGAGCAATTAGTGATGATGTATCTCAGCCTGTTTCTAATCCTACCTGTTTGTTGGAAATTAACCGACGCTCACTTGAAACCCAGCGGCTTCTCGCTCGTGTTCGTGAAAGTAACCAAGAACTACGATGCAGTTGTACACAAGCGAAGGCTCGCATGTTCGTTCGTTTTTGCCATGATAATTTTACCATTGTAAATCACCCAACGGAGGGGCAGCATTCGGATAGCTGTCAATTATTCAGTGTTATCCACGGATATAATGATCGTCAAGATAATGTAACTACCAAAGAGCAAGAATCGGTAGAGCTGGACAGTTTTGTTATTCATCGTTCAATATCTGAAGCTACAGAACCAAGCGCTAAACAAGAAAGCTCTGCAAGTCATCATTCAAATCGCGAACACTCACTTGATAAGCTATTTCGTCATTTATGCGAGAAAAGTTATTCAAACTTCCACCACAAAAACAAGAACCAAAGCCCTTTAGTTGCACTTCGTAATCTCATAGAGCCTGCAAATTTAATCTCATTTGGTGATTCAATGCTGCACAAGTATTGTTTCTATGGGGATAAAGGGTATTCATTTGCATTTAATACGTTGAGGCGAGAGAAGGCAAATAATTCGTATAAAGGCGCTGGACGTCCTCATGCGTTGGTTTTCATGGTTGTACAGCAGATAAGCACTTCAAATGGCTGTATTGATTTGGATGGGGCTAAATACACTGCTAGAAGAGTGATTAGAGCTGGTCGAAAAACAAAAGGACCATATTTGGTTATTTTGTCACTGGCTGATGATCCTGTAGAGAACGCCATCCTTGTGTATAATATTTTTATTAAGCCAATTGTATCCCCAACGTCATTAATGCCTGTTGATAGTCACCATGAAAGAATTATTGCTTCAGGTCTTATGAGCCTTATTTCAAACAGCGAAAATCAATTAGCTCGCTGGTCCTTACAAAAACCTATTTTTTCAAAAAATGATCGCTCAAATTCTGTAGCTGTCTTACCTGATTTCATTTTAAGACGAAAATCTATTGATACAGGGAAAATCACTTATACAGAGGTCATAGAGGTCATGGGCATGTTGAATGATTCAGATTATGTTTCCCGTAAAGCTCAACTTCTTCCTATTATGAAAGAAGCATGGAGAGCTAACTCTATTTATGAAATAAACGCAGAAGATGAAAAGGATGTTGCGCGTTTTTTCAGCGAACACGACTACATTTAAACGTTCAGCTCAAAGTAGCATTGACTTTCAATGCCATATCACGGACTATTGCCTTCGGGGTATGGGCTCCTTTTTGACTGTAATTTTGTTTAACTGACATTTCACGAAGTAATAGCTTGATCATGGTTCCATACCCCAACTCATTTTAACCATTCCTTTACTCCGCAATCCAAGTTTAACTAAGCCTATTTTAAGTCAATAAAATTTATTCTTCCCATAAATTTTAAGATCGCTATTTCACCTGCATGCGCATCAAGTAATGCTCTTTTGGTTTCTGTGTATGCCTGAAGCTTACACCCATCTGTTATCGCTCTAATCACTGATTTTATTTTCTTTTTACCATCCACATATTCTGTCCAGCGAGCCATGTAATACGGTGTTTTTCTATCTGGGTCGGCCATTGTTGGTGATGGCTTGTTAATAATTTTTGGCTCAAGCGTATGTGGGAGACGAGTGATCAATGTTTCATCATTTAGTATGCGAGGCCAATGCTTTTTCCACATCTCGCGACCTAGTTGGTTGCGTAGCTTTATTGCTTTCTTTAAGGCTTTTTCTTCACCAAGATATTTATAACCTACACTTTTCTCTAAAAGCTTATCGTCTGGGGTGTGGATGTGGATTTTAAAAGCGGTATTCCTTTCTGATTTTGAAATAAACCGATGCCCTGTATTTGTTTTTAGATTGCTTTTTTTACCCATGCCTTTACCGTATGTTTTGTGTCGTTTGACTTTATTTATTTATAAGTCGTTTTTCAGAAAAAAACAAGGCTAAGCATTGATATTTAAGATGTATAAACAAGTATTCATTAAACTAACCTGTATATTTACTATTTACTTTGCGGTATAATGACACTGTCAGTTAATCAAGGTAGGGAGTTAAAATATGAGTTGCCAGTTAGGTTTTGAATTTTCGGAATTAGCGCCAGTTGAATCGAAGACTTTACCAGTTGAATCGAAGACTTTACCAGTTGAATCGAAGACTTTACCAGTTGAATCGAAGACTTTACCAGTTGAATCGAAGACTTTACCAGTTGAACCAAAGACAATTACTATGAGTGATGAAATAGCGAAAGGGCTTTTAGTGTTATTTCCTTCGGCAACGTCATTTTCTCAAGTATATAATAATCAATGTAATCATTATAAGCTTTCCGAATTGTTTATTCAGGTTCAGGGTCATCCTCGCTGGTTATTTTCTTCTTATTCTTTTTGTAGTTTGGATAATGCAGTTAGAGGCTTAATTAAATGTAAGGTGGAAGAATCAAGCAAAGTGTTTGACTTGGTTGATAAGGTGGTTCGCACTCTTATCGAATTGAAAGATTCACAATTACCATCGCTTCTAACCACTTATGATAATAGAAAAAGAACTAAAGTATTCCGTGCGCGATTCAAAAAGATTAACTCATTTAGAAATGAAGATGAATGTCGTTCATTACTAACTGATATAAAAGTATATATTGAGCGTTTTCGTTTATCTTCAATTAAACCAATTTATGATGAAATAGCTCAAGAATTGGAAAGTTGATCTTTATCGAGCTTAAGTGATTTATCAATGTAAATTGCCATGTCCTGTTTAGTCATTTTTTTACTTGGGTATGGCATTTCTATTTTTCGGTAAACACTTAAAACCCATTCAAAATGCTCTTGTGTTATTGGTCTTTTTACTAAAGTATGAACGGTTGATATCAGGCCTGTACCGATGCTAAGGCAAGTTACAGCAATATAGAACAAATTCCAATGGTGTGTTTTTTCTAATGCAATCAGATCAATGTATTCAAAAAAAGGAACAAGCAGAACTATCGTGGTAGATAGAAATAAAATCATTGCCAAATATGCCAAAAACTCTTCAATGATAAAAAAATCAGGGTATTCATATTTATCATCTACGTCAGGAATACATATATTACTTAGTTTTATCCAGTCAATTAGACATCTTAATCTATTCATTACTAACCACTTCCTTTGTATTATTTCACTTTCCATTTTTCTAAAAAACGGTTTTGTATAAAGCACCTCATACAATGCTATGTGATATATGTCCCGATGTAAAAACTATTGTTAGTTACTTATAATAAAAATGTAGTTATTGAGGGCGATGTTTTGTAATGTACTACAAGTGTATTACAACAATCAGTATTGAATATAGGTATAAACGCAATGACTAAAGTTATCGCAATCGCGAATCAAAAGGGTGGAGTGGGAAAATCGACAACCTGTTGTAACTTGGCTCATACGATGGCTTTATATGGAAAGAAGAGCCTTATTATCGATCTTGACCCACAAGCTAATTCATCATTTTTGTTGTCTGGTGGAGAACATCCAGAATTTGAAAAACTAACTATATCAAATGTTTTTTCTCTGTCTGCTGAAGACAGAGCAATACCTCTTAATCATCTTATTCGCCCAGCAAAGGTACGTGGTAAAGATAAATCTGTTAGCGGCAGTGGTCTTGTTTATAAAACAATACCAAATTTGTTTTATATCCCCTCAAATATCGGTCTCAGTAGCGTTATTGAACAAGGTTTGACTCTTATTCGTCGTGAGTCGATTCTTAGAAATAAACTAAAAGAGTTGGTCGGTCATGATTTTGATTATGTGTTTCTGGATTGCCCACCAAATCTCAGTTTAACAACGACTAACGCAATACTTGCGGCTGATCATCATTTAGTTGTATTGGATAGAGGGGGATTTAGTCTTTCTGGTTTGCGTCTTCTTATTGGGGCTATGGGGCAAATTTTAAACAAGTCACCGAAAGAGTTAGATTATTGGGTTTTATGTAATGAATATCGGAAAACAACGTCGATAGTAAACGGGTGCTTTTCTTCAAATATGTCCAAAATTGAAAGTCATGTTTTACCTGTCAGGATCCGTCGTTCACAAGATATTGAAAATGCGACGATGGGAGTGCATTTACTTTATAACTACAAGAGTGGCTGCCTAGCTTTTTCTGATTATAAAGCGCTAGCCAAAAGTGTGCATAAAAGGGCTCATAGTGGCAGCTCTCATGTTAATTCATCTTCATTAAAACTCTCTCAACATAATTAGGTGAACTAATGTCAAAAGATAGAATGAATGAGGAAGGTCGCTTTTTTGGTGATCTAGATTCGGGTATATCTTCGCTGCCTCATCTAAATACCGCGACCCACGAAAGCGATTCAATTCAATCAGAGCAAATGAAAGGGGTTAAGCTTCGCCCGTTTACCTGTCGATTAACGAACCCCAATCAGCGAGCGCCCAAAATGGCCGCTTTTGTGAATAAAGCTGGGGCAATGACTAAACGTAAAGTAACAGAAGGTAAGCTTCTTTCTGCACTGATCGATTGCCAAGATGACATCTTACAAGATCCAGTGTTATCCAAAAAGCTGATCGATGCGATAAGAGATCTTTAAGTTTTTATACATAATCAAATAAGGACAGTATAAATATGGAAAAAATACCATTTAATTCATCGTGTATAGCAGCTATGGCATTAATGTTAAGTGGATGTGTAGCAAGTACACCAGAACTTGTAAGTCAAGATTCTTTTACACTCCATGATATGCCCGATGTTGGTATTATCATCAATTTTGAATCCTTTTCATACTATCAAGATAATAGTGTTTCACTGATTAGGTATCTATCAAAAAACGATGAGCTTTGTGTTCAATATGTATCAAATGCAGGTGTATTGGTAAGTTATAATTCAACCTCCACCAATGCTGATATAAAAACATATTGTGCTGAGTATGTAATTGATACCAGTGTGAGTCATTTTGATTCGAGCACTGATTTATCTAAAGAGTATAGTTTTTTAAATCCAGTGAGTATCGAAACGATAAGATCTAAAGGTATCGCTGTTCAACGTGTCCTGACTAATTAATCTTTTACCAATCAAATATATAAAGGAACTATCAATGTTACGTGAATATTGGAATTCAGTGTTATTAGAAGCAAGGTTACTTGTTACGCCACAACAAGAGAACATATTGCTATTTATTTTTGCATTATTAGTCGTAATTTATTTAATTCGAATAAGTAAAGACAAAAGAGTAAGCCGATGGGTTCAGCCCACTCACCTTAAGGCAAGTGAAGATCTTCAAAAAGATGAGGTTAAGGTAAAGGTAAAAATAAAATGTTTATGATGATGGTTTCTGTTTTGATTTAAGCGATAGGTGGTATGGATAATTATAGTGAATTACAGCAAGAGGTCTTACACCGTTTGGCCTCTGCTCATAATCGAGGGGTGATGAAGCTAGCTTTGTCGGACCTGATTATTTTGGTAAAGAATAGAGTATCAACCAAGCTAGAATCTTCCTCTGTAATTTCTGAGTGTGATTGTTTGCTCGGTGATGGAATGATTAGCCATAAGTTTATTGTTTATAGCTCTTTTTATTCACTAACACGAAAAGGGCTGAATGCTGTATCTGAGCTAAAGGTACGTTAGTTAATCTCTGAATCTCCATTTAACTCTACATCCCCCATCATGTTAATTAGTTTTACGTAACTTGGTGATTGCTTGCGTAGCTGTTGGTCATTCTGAAGGGCTTTAAATGGTTTATCTAATTGCATGCAGTTGAAATGATTGGTTGTAATTCGATTAACCATTGTGACGGTTTCATGGCCGTAACGCTGACTTGAAAACGTCGCTGTTATGAGTTTATTTACCACAGGGCTTTGAAGCTCTTTTACTGTGATATTTCTGCGACATTTTTTAGAAAAATGATCGGCATAATTTTGAAGTAATGTTCCATATTGAAGGCTAGTGCTTTTTACAGAATTGAGATAGTTGGTTAATTCTTTTGGTTGTTGTGAGGCCACCACATTAAGGCTAGTTAGCGATAAAAGAATACAGAAAGAAGCGCTAGTTAGGTTATTCATGGAACGTCCTTTTAAACATAATTGATTATTAATAATACAATGAAAATAACCAAAGTTGATAGTTAATTAAGCAATACTCAACATTAAACACCTACTTACATTGCGGTATAATGAACTCATCAAAGGTAATGGTTTAGGGTGGATTTATGGAATGTAATTACAATGTTTTTTTTGAGTTCTATCTGTTGGGAGTATTTTTGGCGAAAGGAACATTATCTTGCCAAGAAGAAAGTGAGTTAAATATTTCTAATTTAGATGCACTGGATATTACGTGTGCCTTACGAGATGTAAAAGGCTATCGCTTTGCTCGGGTAAAAAATATCAAGCTTGTCTCTGATAATGAAATAGAGGCGGAATTAAGATCAGGTCAATTATTACTGATTAAAGTTGATATTCAAAATGTCCCTTTTGATGAGTTAGAGCACCGTTATACAGAAGAAGCGAGGTAGTACCGTGGTAGTACAAAACAATGAATGGATGAATTTAGGTATCACTCAACACCGTGCAGCTAACGGAGATGCGTATAAATCATCACGCTCAGCCATGCGTCATGCGGCATTCAAAAGTGATGACTCGGCTCGCGTTGTCGTTTTAGATGATGGTTTTGTGGTGTTAACGGGAAAAGAAATGACAAAAGAAGAGGCGTTGTTATTTCGTGAACATTATTTGCCTTATCGTCACGAAAATATGCTTCATGCTGAAGGCGTTTTTGAAAAGCATCGTAAGCCTTGGCCACTTGAACAACCTATTTTATGCAGTAAGAACAACCAAGCAAAAAAAATTCTTGGGCTTTATTATTGGCAAATGCCATTTGATGAAGCGCGAAAGAAAAGTGAATACCGTGGCTTGCCATACAGAACGTGGCAACGAGGTCGAATCAAACATGGTTTAGTGATAGATGAATAAGGGGTAAAAGGAATATGAAACCACTATTTAATCAGCAAGGAAGTGAAGTACCTAAGCGACCAAAGGCTTCTGATGTGGAGGTAAAAAAAGCGATCATTGAACGTGGTTTATCCTCCTTTTTTTCTAAAAAACAGCCTGTGTTCGAACCGAATCAAAAAGACGCACTGATTAAGATATTTAATGAGCATTGGGAATACTCTTGTGATGAAGAGGAGCTTGCTGAATACGTCGGTGAGTTGAGCGTTAGTGTAAAACAGGACGCTTTAGTTTCAGCGCTTATTACGGCCTGTGAGCACTTGAATTACACTTATTTAGTTATCTTAGCTGAATGGTCTCAAAGTAATGCCATTACCCCACCATATCCAGTAGGTTCAAAATTGGATAAAGGAACGATTACAGGCATATCCCAAAAAGAGGCGGCAACTTATGAAGTGCTCATTTATGGCTTTCCTGAGAGCAGCCCAAATCGTCGAAGTGTGAAATTTGAAGACGCAATATTGGCTGAAGAATAATAAATATTTGTTGGCATTAATTAAAAAATTAGCACTTCAGGTTTCAGTTAAGTTCAAAATAATAAGTGAGAATGTATGTCCACACATCAAGTTAAGTTAGCGAAAGCAACGGAAGATGATTTTAAAATCATGTGGAAAGTTTTTGAGGCTTTTCAAGAAATCGAAAACAGTGGCCACATTTCAGAGCTGCGAGAGGAGCGACTGAATAAGGTGACTATCGGGCGTTTATTGCAACTTGGAACGGGTGGTTTTACTCGAATTGTTATGGGATGTGAAACTCTTATTGATAATGTGTGTGATAAAAATCAAGATTACTATGAACTAACGCCCTCCCTACTTAATGCAGAAAGCGAGCTAGATAAAGCGCATGCAGCACTTGACGCTATTTTGAAAACGGGGGAGCTCAGTTCTGAGAGTGTTGCTATTGCTCGAACGGCATTAGGGCTTGATAAATATGGTCTTAATGAGAAGTGATTTTTCTGAAAAATGTATAAAAAGCCATACTCAATATTGTATGGCTTTTTTTATGGCTGTTATTTGTTCGTTTACGGGGTAAATGTGTTATTCATTGAAAGGAGGGCTAATTTTAGGAGACTTTTTTATGCCTAGTTAAATAGTATTTTTGACTGGCCTATTCAGGCAGTTTGATTTTTATATATATGATACTATTTTAACTAATTTTCATTGGGTATTGTAATGATGGATCAATCTAGTGTAGCTCGTTTCGGAAAAATATTAGCGTTCAATAAGAAAAACGACACATTAAAAATAGATTTTGAAGGGAATCCATTAAATCAACCTGTTTGGGGGAAAATTGGACGATTATTTCATACTGAAGAAATTAATTTGGCGATAGATAATCAATTGGCTTGCCGTATTGAATTTATATCTAATGATTTAACTTTGCCGATATTAACGGATATCTATTTTTCTATTTTTGAAGAAAAAGAATTAAGAATTAAAGCAGGCTCTATTGTGTTGGAAGGTGAGGAAAATCTCACTTTAAAAAGCGGAACAACATCGACGGTGTATCACTCGAAAAATGGTCACGTAACTACATCTGCATCCCATATCAGCTCAGAAGCAGAGCGAACACATAAGATAAAAGGAAAGACGATCAGTTTGAATTGATCTTTTTCCTTACATTAATCTATATCAGAATGGAATAACAATGACCGTTACAATTAATGCAAATGGATTGAGTATTATTCACAAAGGATCAGGAGGAGAAGCGAATGCTACTTTACCTGATGTATGCGCAACAACAATTGGAAAGTCTACAGTGAATATTGCTTATGGAAATAATGCGAAATCATCTGATTTAGTTAATGGAACAACAACTATTACCGCTGATGGTGGGCATCCTATTGCGATTAAGGGATCTAAGTTCTCTAAAAGTACGGGGGATGAAGGTGGCGATAAAAAAGGAGTTTCCTCTGGCACAATTCAAGGTGAGGCTGAGTTTATTTCTGGATCACCTACGGTATTATTTGAAGGAAAGGGTGTCTGTCGATTATCAGATCAAATGACGATGAACTCTGGTAATACTATGTGTTTAGGTGGTGCACAAAACCCTTCAATACCTAATGATGAAGTAGAAAAGCTTTTGCATGATTTAACGATAAAATGCCGTCACCCTGATGGGATTTTATTAAAAAATGCGACGTTTATTATTTTTGATGAATCAGGTGCTGAGATACAGTCAGGCCAAATTGATGAAAGTGGTCAAGGTAAGGCGATGGATTTATCGTCAGGGTTAATCCGTATTAAGATAACAGAAAGCGCTAATCCGTTTGAAATAGATGAACCATTAAGACAAAACAATCCATATTATAAAACTGACAGTGACAATGGGTATTTTTTTGAATTAGTGACCAAGGGTAAATGTGGTTTTTGGCAAAAAAAAGGCATCAATATATCTGCATCAACATGGGGGGATATGCCTCTCATGCTAACGTCATCTATGGATTTTAATGATTTAGTTCTTCAAGAAGTTCAATGGCATTACTCTCACTACCAGTCTCAATCAGCAATGAAAGAGTTAGCGAATGATCTCATTACTGCAATTGACGTTTGTTCTATCCTCGACACTAAACAATGTATTGCTAGAATTTTACCTTCGATTATTGAAGAGGGAGACATTCTTGCTGCTTTGCTTTGTCTTAAAGAGTCAGAAACAGCTAATAATGTGTTTGCTTTTATGCGACATAGGGGTAAAGGAAATCCGCAGAACTACCTTAAAGAATACAATTGGACTGAGCTTAAAAAGAGGCTCAATACAGATATAGACGCATTATTACAAAAGATAAAAAATCGAATTAGTTGGCTTCAAGAGCAAGCTGAGCGTTGTAATTATGCCTACTTAGCGTCTGAGGTATTTACTGTATATTTGGATAAAATCAACGTGTATCTCAAGAAAAGCCCTGACTATGTGAGTTCATTGGTTGATGAGATGAAAACCACAGTATCTACGTTAATTGAAGATAATGATGTTCATGTTGTTAAATCACCAAATGCTCGACACGCTTCGGAAGGTGGTGGTGTTGAATTAGTGGTTAATACTACAGATCGAGTTGATGTCGTCGAGTTGGGATGGAAACCCGTTCAAGGTGATTTTCCATTATTGGTTTTTGAAACTAAAAATAAAATGGATGATTTTGATGCGCCAGATATGACATATGGCGATGAAACCAAAGAACAAATTGAATCTTATGGATTTATGAAGCCATTTAAGCAATCAGAGTATTATTCTCACAGAGAAGGATATACACGATATAGTGAAGATCAGTTTGCTTTACCTGCTAGTGAGCATTTTAAGCGTATGCGTAGTTTAGCTAACGATATTCTTTTTGGTCGAGGGTTCTCTACTAAGGGAAAAACAAGGCATATATTTTCTGAGATGGTTAATAGGTTTGAGCGCAATGAGGGGGAGCACTACAGTCATCCATTGTTAACCGATGCACTTAAATACCACGAAACTACCGCTAAGTTTCATACTGCATTGATGAGTTGTTTAGGTGAAAATATTAATAATGGAACGTTGCCAATTGATATTGAGAGTGTGACAAGTCAGTATATGTCTTCAGATATTAAAGGTGAAGGTGCTCCTTTACCTCAGTTTCTTGTGGGTAAGATATTTAAATTAGATGCACACCCTAATCTTTTTGATGGCACGGTTTTGTCTGTTCACGGAATATGGTCGATGCGTGTTTATGTCGAAGAGTTGGAATATAAGGGGAAACAAGTTCGCGGTAATTTTAAATATGAAGTTCAAGATCATTTTGGACTGGATATTAAAGATATTGATCATAATAGTTTTGATGATAATCCAGATAATGATGGAAAACCTTATGAATGGTTAGATGGTTTTAGATCGTGGTATTTACTTCAACATTTTGATGGGTATGGATACAAACCATTCATTACTAAAATGGAATTTGAATTATGATGCGGATTGTTAAATTCATACTGTTGTTTATTCCTCTGTATTGGTACGTATTGCTTTGGGATAGCCTCGTTTTTCATATAGGCATACCAACATTAAATATCGGAGATAATTATCCTGCTTGGGTTGAGGATGTAATTGGGCCTATTTTTTTATTCTTTGGAATACCGTTGAGTATATTTATTGGTTTAGTTTACACTTTTCGGAAAAAATATTGGGTGTGGTTTGGGGCTTATATGATACTTGGTGGCGGTTTGTGGGTTTGGTTGGGTATATAAGCTTGCAATGTTGAGTTAAGTACGTACGGGGAAGTTATCGAAGCTTAAGAGCTTGATCTTATAGAAAATAAAGGGGAGTTAATTCCCGATAATTTCTTTGTAGTTACTTAGTGGTTAATACAACAAAGCGAGTTGACGTTGCAGAGTTGGGATGGAAACCCGTTCAAGGTGATTTTCCATTATTGCTTTTTGAAACTAAAAATAAAATGGATACATTTTGTAATCATAAAGGCAGCTTAGATTGTAAGGATGAAACTATATGCCAAAAAGATATGACGATGAATCAAGAGAGGTGTCTTGTCCTGAAATGTGTCAACACATTTCAGGACTTTTATATTGATAAATCAAGAAAAAGAATAAGAACCTTGTTGCCTTTCTACAATGGTGATTGAAGAATAAATTCATTATGAATTAAAAGGCTCGTTATCTTTACCATGCTTTACCTTTTTATGTAGGCTTCTGAGAATTTCTTTAAGAGTTGACTCTTCAGCTGCTAATTCGGGGGAATCTTGTTCCCTAGGAGCATGATGAATTTCCGTTGGATCATCTTTAGTGCCAAGTTTTCCAGTCTCTTCGCAGGTTGATTCTAAACCTATTAACGCCCTCGCTTTCCGATAATCTCGTTTGGCCTTCTTTGATTTATATTTGACAGTTTCAGAGGCTACTACTCTTTCGTCTATAAGCTCTTTATTGTGATTTATTTCTTCAACATTGGATTCAAATAACCTTGCCTTTTGACTAACATTAGGGTCGATATCCCTTAATTTCGGGTCGTTCCATTTAACCACAGCGGAGAGCTTGACTAATCTTTGATCATTATGAGTAATTACAATACCCTCAGGGCTATCTACTATTAACTCATTAACTTCTGATGGAGTTAGTGGGGAATGTTCGCTAATATTATTAGCTTCAATATAAATGTTGCTGTTTGTGATTTTTGTATCAGTATAAATCTGAATGAAAACGGCTCCATCACGAGAGGTCGATATAGCCTTTTGGGTTTCAGGCAGAGGTTTAACTTTTGTCATCATTATCTTCGCTATTTTGTTGTTCCACAATCTGCTCGTAAGTCAACCTACCTGCTTCATTAATCAATTGCTGGGTTGTTTGTGTCTTAATTTGAGTAGAGCGTGGCCTAGGTTGTTCGCTGTATGTTTGCAAGAACTCTTTCACTATGGATATACGAATTGAGCTCTTACCATTGACCTTTTGTACGTCTTCTTCAGCTGAATCAGCAAGTAATTTTCGAATTGGCTTTCGATCGGTTCCCAATGATGTTACTAAAGACTCTGCATCGATATATGGAGTATGCGTTTTATTTATATGGTCTATTTCAGTAAATGAATTCTCTGCTAACGTTTTATTATTTTCAGTCAGAGTTTTGTTTAAATCTCGTGAAATATTGAACTCTTCAACCTTAATAAAATGAGATAATGGCTCCCTCACTTTGGGTAAATTGGAGCTAGTCATAGTTTGCTCCAGTTAAAACGTGATTTTGCTATAAAGATTTTTAAGTTTGTCAAATGCCTCTGCGGCTTTGGGTTCATTGGGGTTCTTATCTGGATGAACCTTGGTTGCAAGTGTCTTGTACCACTTTTTAGCAACCTCTGGATTTTCATACATTTCTGAAGTAATACCAAGTTGTTGGTTACGACGCTTTCCATCGACTTCTAACAACAAAAATAAAATACGATCACGGTCTGACTTGAAGTAATCAATTTCATTGTTATGTTGCGACACTGCGATCTCTGGTTCAGCCTCTAGAGTTTCCAGATCTGCACATCGCTTTTTAATAGTTTTCAATGAAAAGTAGAGCTTAACGATGATTAGTACTAAAACAGTAATAATAATAAATTTCACGGATGTAGCTCCTTGAGAACGGTGCTTTAAGAACCTTGAATATGTAATATGAGTGCTCTTTATACCAGAAACTAAAATCTTAGCATATGTTATTAACGACATACTGGTTACTTTCTTGATGTGATTAGAAGCTCAAGGGCGGGACCTGTGTCTACATGTTGCATTTGAGGCTATTTTGAAAACGGATAAGTTCTTATAGATAGGTTATTGCTTAAACGGCTTTAGGGCTTGATAAATATGGTCTTACGATGAGTCATTTTTCTGAAAAATGTATAAAAAAACCATACTAATATATAGATATGGCTTTTTTGTGGCGGTTGTTTGTTCGTTTATGGGGTAAATGTGTTATTCACTACCCATTATAACTGTCGAAATACATTAAATACTTGATATAAAATGATAATTTTAATTCTATTTCTACAAATGTGAATGTTAAAGTTTGATTACTTTTAGGTATATTATGTAAGAAGAGATGGATAAATCAGAATAAATACGAATACTTATTCGAAAAAGTCCACCCTAAGAGATAACTAGTTGTTGAGCTATCTCGTAGGGTGGGAGGTGCATTATTCTTCTAAGTGTGAAGTAAAAGTGTTATAGCTATCAGCCTTCACGAACTTAGCTGGGTTATCTAAGGCTTTTCCGTTCTTGTCTTGCGACAACGCTTTAAAGTGTTCAATACCACAATCAATTTTAGCTTGCTCGGAAGATCGTAAATCATCAGAGAATATACTAGATTTAGTCTCAACTACAAAATAGAGCTGATCTCCCATACCGTCTTCTTTATCAATTAAGACCGCCCAATCAGGGTTATAACTACCTAACGGAGTATCAATCTTAAACCACGCTGGTAATTTAGCGTAAAGCTTAACGTCCGTTGATTCTTCAAGCTTCTCTGCAAATTCGAACTCTGTATCAGAATCACAAATAATGTAATCGTAAACAGACTTGTTCGCCTCAACCATATTCTTAAGATAACCAGTAAGCTCTTCTTCTTGGAACAACTCCTGAGCGTAGTAATCTTCATCTCCAATTCTGTGATATGAGATACCATCAACAATTGCTAAACGCATTTGCTTACGGATCACTTCACTAGCAAGTTCGATGAATCGCTGTGGGTTGTTCTTGAATGCTTCTAACTTATCACCTAGTCCAAGCAGAATATCTACCACTGTCTTACGGGTTAGGTTCGTGTTTGATTCAAGATACGTTACTACGTCTGGAAGTTGGAAGTTTCGATTACGGTAGTATTGGATCTTTGATTCTTCATTAAAAGTCTCAAGTTCCGCTTCTGTTATAGCTACTTTCACTTTTTTATATTCAAACTTCGCACTTGCAACCGCAACTGACGCTCTGATTTCCTTGATACATTTCTGTACAAGCTCATCAACGCTGAAATTCACTCGGTAAGTAGTCTTGTACTTAATTCTGTCCCAAAGAGCTTTAAAATCATCCCCAAGCACGATTTGCTTACCATTATCTTCACGAAGTGTTGCTGTTTTCTTCTCTTCATGTTTTTTAATGCTTAAGCCTTTAGCAACCTTAGTTAAAGTTGCAAGAATCGCATCTGAATGTTCTTGAACACTTTCAGGTAAACTAACCGTATTATCAACCAGAGCAGTTTTAAGAGAATCTAGAATTTTGCCTTTTTTATCGATGTAGCCTTTATCCGCTAGATGCAGATAAATTTCTTCAGATTTTTTAGCACCAAGAAACTCTTTAGTGTCATGTTCATCAGAGATAACAATATTTGCAAATTGGTGTTTTTCAACGGCACCAAACTTGATCCCTTCCTCTTCCTCAATCTCTTTTTGAAGAGCTGCAACAAATTGATCATAAGACTCATTTGCCATTACAGTAAGCGTATTAACCTCAAAGCCATACGGTACACGTTCACCCGACTGATCTACGGCTAAACGTAAACCTCGACCAATCTCCTGACGCTTCTTCATCACAGAGTTAGTTTCGTTCAACGTACAAATCTGGAATACATTAGGGTTATCCCAACCTTCTTTCAAGGCTGAGTGAGAGAAGATAAATCGAAGCTTTTCATCCATTGATAAAAGCTTTTCTTTGTCTTTCATAATCAAGTTATAAGCAGATTCATCAGCAGCAGTTTTACCACCTTCACCTTTTGCTGAAAGTTTAGATTCTGCAAATTGAGGATTACCTGACGCATCTTTTTTCTTGTCTTGAGCAAAGTAACCATTGTGAACTGAACTCGCTAGTTCCTTGAGCGCATGTTCATTTAAGGTTGGCTTATCTGCTTCATTCTTATCCCAAATTGAAGGATATAAAACACGATACTTTGGCTTTCTGAGCTGTTGTGTAAATTCTTCTTCAAACCACTTGGCAAATTTACCCTGAACTGGCACACCATCACTTGAATAGCCTCGGTAATTAGCTACTTTATCTATGAAGAACAGGCTCAAAACCTTAATACCTTTCTGGCTTAGAATCTTGGAATGATCCATTATGTCTACGCCAGTCGTAATTTTTCTATAGAATTTAAGCTCTTTTTCAAGGTGTTCTTCAACGGTCTTAGATACCTGTAATCGCTTATAGGTATCTTGATCAACTTCACCTATGGATTGACTTAGTTCTATGATGTCATCACGACTCGTAAAGTCGATATACTCATTACCTTCTTCACAGTAAATGTCGTTGATTACATAACCTTCATAAACAGTTCTTCCACCAGAAGCTTCAAATAAATCTTGGCCACTTTTCACTGTAATTGGTTTACGGGGAAGTAATTTACCAGTTTTAGGATTCTGCTTATCAATCTCAATTTTAGCGGTGATTGGTGATTTCTTATTATCAACACTAATCAGCTTGATATACGCTTGGTTATGATTGTCTTGAACCTCCAGTGAAGCAACTTCAATCTGTTTAACCAGTTTACGAGTATAAGCATCAATCGAATCAAGCTTATAAAGCAAATTAAATTTTTCTGTCAATGTCGCTGAATATCGGAACGTACAAAGTGGATTTAAACTTGCAATCGCTTTTTTACGGTTGTTCGTAGATGCAACAGATTGAGGTTCATCAATTAGAAGAACAGGATTTGTTGCTTGGATGAACTCGATAGGTTTCATACCGTTTAGACGATCATCAGTACGGTGAATCAGGTTAGCTTTCGTCTCTTTCTCTGGATCAGTGAAAGACTTACTAAAAGCGTCAATGTTGATTACCATAATTTGAATATAATCATTCGTAGCAAAGTTTCTTACTTGCTCACGTTTTGAAGAATCATAGACAAAGTAATCATATTGAACGTTCTTATACTCTTTTCTGAAATGGTCTTCCGTCATTTGCAGAGATTTATAAACACCTTCTTTGATTGCCACTGATGGAACAACGATGATGAATTTTGTTAATCCATAACGTTGATTAAGCTCAAATGCACTTCGCAAGTAAACGTATGTTTTACCTGTACCAGTTTCCATTTCAACAGTAAAATCGAGGCTTGTAAGTGATTTTTTTGCATTTTCTGTTTGAGGTAAACCGTTAACCAACTGAACATTCCGTGTATTTTCATACAGCTCTTCATCGAGTAGCTTAATTGCGTTGGCAACACCGATACCATCATTTTTCTCAAACATATCTGATTGAACAGCGTTTGATACAGTGAAGTTAGATTGAAATGTTTCTTGTCCTTCAAATACACCAACAATCGCGTTAATCGCTTCTTTTTGATGATCAAGATCAGGGTTAAACTTTATCTTCATTTCAGACATAATTTATCCCCTAAATGCTTTTAACATCGTCAATGCCAGCTTGCTTCAAGATCTGAATAGCATTAGTTTTTACATTGCTATCAGCAAATCCTGCATCTTTGAATACAACTTGGGTAGTTTCTGGATCTAGCTCTTCTTTCAGCTTGGCGATACCTTCTACTGTTTCACCTGTAATTTCGTCATCTAGGCAAACAATCAAAGCACCTGCACCAACAATAAATACAGTCTTTCCGTTAACAACTTCTGTATCTACAGGTGTTGTTAGGTCGTAGCCATACTTTAGGAATATTTCATACAGAACATCTTCGCTTGAACGATCAGCCTTGATTGATTCTGTTGCTTGCTGAAGAACCAGTTCAAGGTTGTCAAAGTCTGCATCCCAAGGGCGGATATTTGTTTCGTCTAACTTAAATACCTTAAAACCATTTTTTTCATACTTTTCACCAGCTTTAACTAAGCGTTCTTTCGTAATTTCTGGAATCACTTTATAACCTAGGTTAGCTGCTATTGTGTCTTTAACTACTGGTTCTGGTAACTGTACAAGGATGAACTTTCGTTGAAGATTATCCTTACTATTTTGTGCATACATCGCATGACCTGTTGAGCCTGAACCTGCAAAAAAATCCAAAATAATGTCTTCTTCACCTGTTGCCATGACCATAATAGCTTGTAGTAAACCTATAGGTTTCGGGTTAGGAAATAATTTTTTGTCAAATCCCAAGCTGACAAGTTGTTCAGTACCTCTTTCACTATTTGCAAACTTGTGAGTCCAAGAAGAGGTTGGCTTAACTCTTTTATCAGAAGTTAAATAGTCTTTAACAGAAACAGTCCATTTGCCCCTTACATTCATATATCTGGCTTGCAATAAATCAATTTTTTCTTTTGCTGAATCTAATGACCAACGCCAATTACCATCGGAACCATCTTCTCTAGTTGGTTTTATTTGAATGAAGCCTTCAATGGAAGCATCATCGTAAGTAGGGTACAGCTCGCTTGTTACTTCATTGTACATAAAGTAATAAAAAAGATTTGGGCGATCCTCTCTTCTGTCATTATCGCCAGTCTTTCTTAAATCAATATCTCTATACTTCCCTTTACTATCTGATTTGTTATATCTTTTTGTGATATTTTCCTCTGGCTCCCATCCATAAAAAAGAATATCTTGTTTTTTATAACATAAAATATATTCGTGTGAACGAGCAATATATTTATCATCAGATCTCCCTTTAGGGTTATTTATGTTTGCAATACATGCTATGAAATTATCTTCACCAAATATCTCATTGCATATGTTACGTAAATTATTTATTTCATTTTCGTCAATAGAAATAAATATAACACCATCGTCTTTTAATAAGTTTCTCGCCAGTTTAAGACGAGGGTAGATCATATTGAGCCAATCAGAATGATAACGTCCAGATGTATCAGTATTTGTTTTCAGCTTATTCCCACTATCATCGACTAGGTTGGTAATCTCTAAATAATTCTGGATGTTATTATGAAAATTATCACTATAAACAAAATCCTTACCTGTGTTATATGGTGGGTCGATATAGATCATCTTAACTTTTTTGTGGTAAGACTTTTGAAGCAGCTTAAGCACTTCAAGGTTATCGCCTTCGATAAACAAGTTTTCAGTTGTGTCCCAATTAACACTTTCCTCTTTGCAAGGACGTAATGTACCTGTTGATGGTGTTTGAGCGATTTGTCGAGCTTTCGCTTTACCATTCCATGTAAAGTTGTAACGTTCTTCTGAATCGTCAATTTTTTCACCTAAAACTGCTTTTAGTGCTTCAAAATCAATCTTGTTTTCAGAAAAAACATCAGGAAAAAGCTGTTTAAGCTGTTCAATGTTTTGCTGTGTGATATCTAAGCTTTTTGCTTCAGGGCTGCTGCCCGTAATTTTATCTATTTCGCTCATTTTTCGACCTATTAACTGTCAGTATTGTCGCAAGACGTTGCTACACAACACTTAAAATTATAATAAACAATGCTATTTCAGATAGTTTACGCCAACTGAGATGTAATCGCTGAAATCGCTTGTTTGACTTTCCTTGCTTGCACATTAAGACGCATTTTCGTATTCATTTGCGTCTCCTTTTTTATCTTGCTTCTGATACTACTCAGTTCTGCTTCTAAGCCTTCCAGTTCACGCAGTAAAGCTGTTTTATCTTCATTGCTCTTTTCAACAAAAGAAGAAGCTGTTTCTGTTAATGTATCATAAGTCTGCTTTTCTTCTCGTAATTCAGAACCGCTATCATTTGAATTTTCGGAGATCATCTGAGGTGAATCAATTTTTGATACATACCGACCTGAGATTTTACTTGCTTCAATTCCGATAAGCATTGAGATCAAGTCTTGATAAAACTCGAAATAATTTATATTTGAAATATTTTTCAGTGAAAAATCATTAAGAAAATTATTCTCATTTTCAGTTAAGCCCGTTGAGCTTAACCAATCACTGTTGTAGATATGCTCAATAACCAACTTACTCTTGTCTGCTTGGTTAATACGCTTATCGGCTAGGCTTATCGCTAGTTCTTCACCTAGTTCTAAAAGTAAAATCACTGGATAAGGAATCAGCGTATGTAAGAGCTTGGCTACATTCTTGAGTTTGATTTTATTCTTGATATCACTTTTCAGTACAACACGAATTACCGCTATTTCTATGTATTCAACCGTTTCAGTAACATAAACAGGGACATTGAGCGTTTCTGGCTTAAGGGTGTTCTGCCACACGATAGATTGAATAACATCCGTTACTAGCTTTTTATCATGACTACTCAGTTCGTTATTATCCACCAGCATTTTCTTAGTTATACGAGTACCAAGAAACGTTGAATCTGGAAGAGCTAAATTCTCACAAACCTTTTCAATCAAACTGTTATGTTCTGTTTTATCGTTATTTCGAAAATCAATAAGCTCCATTACAAAATCACCATATAGCTAACAACTTCAAAATCATTGACGTTTTGAGTGCTTGATGCAGATAAGACCGTTCCACCTCTATTGAAGAGGCTCATTGCTCCAATCTCCTCACTCTTACCTGCAATATTTTCTACCGCCTTAGCGAGAAGATTCTGGTAATGCTTCATTTGTTTACCGTTTTGAGAACGTTTTGCAAACTGATTGTAAGCGTCTGTTGATTGGTCAATATTGGTTAACTCTGAGCCTAGTTTTTTACATAGGTCGAGGATTTGTTTTGACTGAGTAAACGAAAGTAAAATTTCTTCTTCATCAGAAATATAGACAAGATAGTAAGGTGCAAGTGAATAGCTTTCTTCAACTTGAACCTTTCCTTTAATGTCTTTTAGACAAAAGATCACGCCTGATTCAATCTCATCACCAAGACCAGAAAACTGACTCGACTCAGATTCAAATGCTTCTTTGTCTATAACCACTGGCGCAAACAAACCTATTGGTGATTGTTCTAATAGCTCTTGACCTCTTATGGATGGGGAATTGTCATTATCTTTGCTATTCAGCTCTTTATTGCTCAAGAAACCAGACAAATCCATTCTAAAATCATTTAAGGTCAAATCAGTAATAGAGACACCACCTGAGATTTCTTCAAGATCAACAACCGCATTTTGAAGTTGCTCAAGCTGTTTTCTACGATACTCTAAATCATTCATTCCTTTGTTGATTTTAGGGTCTTGCTCTATAACGTTTTCTTCACCCGTTGCTGAAATATCAAGTAATACCATTCTTCCGCTAACTCTTGCTTCAAGATTGATATACTCATCCAACTCCATGTTTGGCCAAAAGTTAACAAGCTGGATCACATCGTTCACTGAACCTAAACGGTCTATACGTCCAAAACGCTGAATGATACGGACTGGATTCCAATGAATGTCATAGTTGATTAGATAATCACAATCCTGAAGGTTTTGCCCCTCAGAGATACAATCTGTAGCAATAAGAATATTGACTTCTTCTTTAAACTCAGGAAAGACTTTTTCACGCTCTTTGGATTTAGGTGAGAAATGAGTTAAAAGGCTATTCAAGTCAGTTTTGAACTTTTTACCATCCGTTCCACGCAAAGTCGTTTCTGTTTTTTGACCTGTGATAATGGCAGAGTGAAGCCCTAACTCTTGTGAAGCCCAAGATGATAGATTTTTGTATAGGTACTCTGCGGTATCGGCAAAAGCAGTAAAGATAATAACTTTTTTATTATTACCATTTATCGGGTTCTTACATTTCTCAAGATACGCTTCTTTCAACATAGAAAGTTTGGCATCACGTTCTGAATTAATGCTTTTTGAAATACGAACGATTTCTTGCAAAAATACTCTATCCGCTTCAAGATCTTGAGCGAATCGAACCAAATCCATATCTTGAATACGCACTTTGGTTTTATTACCAATTAGATATGGAGCGAGTTCTGGTGAGTTAAATTCTAGATCATCAATTTCTTCAATTGGTGGAGCAACAAACTCTTCTGTCAATTCATCACTAGCTATTTGTTTATTGATATGGGGCTTAATATTAGCGTTAAAATTATGAATTTTGTTTAGTAGTGTATCTACCTGAGTAAGCACTTTTTCTGATGTTAGCGTGAACGAATGGATTGAGCTTTCCATACGCTTAAGCAGATTGATACGGATAAGATGGATCAAGCTTTCTTCACGGTCTACTTGCTTAAATACACTTTTACCGCCTTTAACCTCTTGGTCATAGCGTCTCGCATACTCAGCTTTTTTATCCATTCTCACGTATTTCATCGGTGAGTAGAATGCAAGAGATAGTCTACGAATTGTCTTATTCACTTCTTCCAACGGTGGAAACTGATCTTTGAGATCAATTGGTGCTTTTATATTTACAGGTAATAGTCTGGTCGGGAACTTTCCGATATCAGCAGTACCATAATATTTTTCAATATGCTTGCGTGAACGGGCTATTGTATAAATATCCAGTAATTTGAAATAATCGAAATTCATCGAATCCAAAAGGTCTTTCGATGTACGAATATCAGGATCTTGTTCAGCCCACTTAGAGAAGCGAGTCTGAGCTTGTCTTAGTGTTCCTTCAATACTGTTGATACCGTGATCGTGTAAAGCTTGGTCATTCGCCTCAGTGATAAAGGCTACTTGGTTTTTCATGTCATTTAGGCGGTTATTAACTGGCGTAGCTGAGAGCATCAGCACCTTCGTTTTTACCCCTGCCTGAATGATATCTTCAAGTAATCTCTGGTAACGATTTCGACCATCTTTCTTAGGATTATTGTTTCGGAAATTATGAGATTCATCTATCACTACAAGGTCATAGTTGCCCCAATTGATAGTTTCAAGATTGATATCACCTGAGAATCCACTGTTTCGGCTCATATCAGTATGATTCAAAACATCGTAGTTAAAGCGATCACTAGAAAGTAAGTTTCTTTTGTCGTTCTGCGTGTAGATTAGCCAATTATCACGAAGCTTTTTAGGACAAAGCACAAGCACCTTATCATTGCGAAGTTCGTAGTATTTGATTACAGCAAGTGCTTCAAAAGTCTTACCTAAACCAACACTATCAGCGATGATACAACCGTTGAAATGCTCAAGTTTGTCGATTGCACCTAATACACCATCTTTTTGAAACTTGTACAGTTTGTTCCAAACAATCGTATCTTTAAAACCTGTTTTAGTTTTTAAGATCTTGTCTTCTTGCAGATCACCCACAAAATCTTTAAAAATATTATATAACGTAATGAAGTAGATAAACTGTGGTGTTTGATCCGTCGTGAATTTGGCAAGCTCCGCTTGTAGAAGTGCCTTTGCGTCTTTAACTTGTGCTTTGCTTCCCCAAACTCTATTAAAGAACCCTAAAAGCTCTTTAGCTTGATCAGCATTGGCAAGACTAATCATGTCAAAGCCATTCGACTCTGTTAATCCAATACCTTGACCATTGAATTGAGCACCATTTATAGCAATTGATTCTGAATGTGAGTTTACGTGCGTGATGTGCTGATGAACTGCTCCAGCTTGTTGTACTAAGCGAACGGATGTCTTTTCCTCTAACCAATGAGCAAACTCTTGTGCTATTGCTTTTTGATTTAACTGGTTACGGAACTTGTTTTCTAATGCTGTACCATTCAACGCACCAAAAGGCGATTCACTTCCTAGTGAGTCAAATGAATCGAACCCTTTCGCTTGAGAGAATAACAATCGTGCTGAATCTAACTGACTCAATGAATCTTTTAAATGATCGAAAGCATAGATTGAGAAAAGCCCTGTCATTACAGATAGCTTATCGTTAGCTTGAATCGAAGCGGAAAGCGTTTCTGATACTTTAGTTGTTACATTATCAATTAGCATACTGGCTATATCTTCCTTGTATCTAAACCAGCAGCTTTAAGCCGTGAGGTAAGGTTTCTCATCTTACTAAACTCTGTGCCATAGCTAGGTTTTATCCCCAACTCTTCACAAAACTCTCTTGCGGTAAGATTGCTTAGTTCATCAGCATATTTGATTGATTGTAGACAAAATTCTGTCATGTACTGATTACGAGGTGCTGAAGTAAGTGCCAGCTTGATTTCTTCTATAATTTCTTTGTTCATAACGTATCCAATACAGGGTGAAACAACTTTTAGCTATTTTAGCTAATTTTGCAAAAATAGCCATTAATGGTCGTAGGGATGATTATTGGACATTAAAGAATTCGTTTAATAATGAAGCTATTGTATCTATAAACTTATTGTTCTCTGACAATTATTTTCATTTATACATATTGATTAATATGGATTTTTTGTCATTTTTATTTATTGGGTTTCTTTGGGGGCTTGCTTATGATTTTTTGTACTCTTTTTTGAATGATTGAATTCGAACTATGATTTATAGTGTGATAAAGAAAGAAATATTTAATAGTTAAGGAAACAATAGTGAATAAAAAACAAATAATAGGTTTTATTATATTGCTTTATTCTAATTTTAGTGTAGCTAATTTATTATCATGGAGTAATTCATATACACCCACATTACAAACTTATGAGCATTATACAAAAAATGATAGCTCTACTTTTGCTATCGGATGTGGAAAAACCAAAGAGAATAATTTTTTAACATTAAAGGTTGAGAGCAAAAAGCTTTCAAAAGTAAAGGGTGTTTTAGAATTTAATCTCTCTGTAGATGGTGCTGATAGCTACAATCTTAAAGCTGGATTTCATCCTAATGAATCGATCATCTATGTAACAAGACCACCACAAAAATTGATGCAAGAGATAAAGAAAGGTCATATTGCTGATATTGAAGTGTATTCTAAAAATAAATTAGTATTTAAAAGTATTTATTCTCTATCTGGATCTGTTGATGCCCTTAACATGATTTATGAAAAATGCGCCTCGCCATTTAACGTTCTTTAAATTCCCCCTTAAAAACAACATAATGACAGGATGTAGATTGCAAATGGTCATTATGTTATGTATATCAGTCGTTTTTTATCAAGTTAAAGAAGGGGGGTTTCGTCATTTGGCTGAAACTAAAACAATGACGAAAATTCTTGCTCAAGAATCCAGTGAAATTCCAAATAAATTCCAAATAAATTTCATCTGGTTGGTATCGATCAAGTCAATGGCATTGGCTACGCGGTGCGTCATGGTCGTACAGCAGAATTAAGAATATGGCGAATAGATATTTTAGTAAACCAAGCGAGAGAGATGGGTTTTCAAAAAATTGATGTGCAGTTGCAGTAATTAAATAAAATAATAAGGCTAGGTTATGAATCTCATTTTTGTTGATGCAGAAAATGTCGGATTGAATACAATTCAAGAGATAGATACAAGGATCACTGATAAGGTTTTTGTGTTCTCTAATAATGAACAAATCAAAATACTTTGTCATGATTTAATGTTTATTATGATGGATGGGTATCCAATTGGTAAAAACCAAGCGGATTTTTATTTGATTGCGCATTTGAGCAAGGCGATATCTCAAGTGCGATATGATGAGAAAAAGAAACTCACGTTTATATTATATTCAAATGATAACTCATTGTGTCAAGCGTTTGAATTTCAGTGCCAACACGCCTCAATTTCCTGTGAAATTATACATACCAAACCAATTCAGGGACAAAACACAAATAATCAGGAATATACAACGGCAGAACTTAATAATATTGCTTGTCTTTATAAAGCATTAAAGTCAAAGAGTATGCTCGTGACTGAATTATTCAATACTACAAAACTTGCTCAAAATGAGGCAACAAAAGCTTTGAATGCACTGGTGAAGAAAGACCTCATTGCTCGTTCTTCTAGTAATAAAAAGGTGTGGGAAGTTGTAGCGGAATTGAAGCCTGAACTCTTTGCATAATTTTGTGAAATCATTATTTACTGGTTGTAAAAATAATTAGTTCTAATGTATTGCCATTTAAAAAGTAGTACAAGTGTTATACAGTGAAATAGTGTTATTTTTTAGAAAAATGGGACTGAATCCATGTCGCTTTCTGGCCACGAGAAAAGAAGATTTAAAAGGTAGTACCAAGGTATAACAACGATGCTTTCTTATTGATTTTTAAATGATTGAACAAGATTTTCTTTTTTAAAAAAACACCACGAATCCTTTTGATTTATTGATGATATTTGTATATTGCGGTATAATGACACTGTCAGTTAAGCAATATTACATCAAAGGAGCAATATCATGGATTCACAAGTTATCGCAGCAATCATCTCAGGTCTGTTAAGTGTGTTAGCAACCCTTATTCCATCTGTTACCGCTTTTGTTTTAGCTAAACGTTTTCTAGGTGAAAAGCGCTATGTTAAGACTGCTCTACAAGCAATGTATGAAGTTCGTTTACTTCGCCATGTTGTCGGTGAATATGAATTAGCCTCTAAGCTATCAGAGCGAGCTATCAGAAAGGCAGTCTTTGAAAAGCATGGATTAAGTACTAAAAACCGATTTACTCCGCAGCGATTGGATCAAAGAATTGAATCTTATGAGAAGAAAGCGGAAGAGAATTTAATCCCACTCGACCACTTATAATTACGTTGCCACCTTTAACCGAGGTGGCATTTTTTTGAAAAAATTCAGTATTATTAAAGTTGTAAGCAGTGAGGTGAGTGTGGGAAAACTGAATGATAGATAGGCTCTATTTTATGATACACGCCTTATGGCTAATGTTGGCTAGTTGATATGAAATAACAGATTAGTGATGCTTGTCGGAAGAAACTTAATTAACAATATTTTCATTTGTTTTATAACTCTGTTGTGTGTATATTTAATCTCATTCGAGCAACCCTGTCTTGAATGATTAACTCCATGAATCCTTAATCCCTAGCTACACGTTGAACCATTGAAATATGCACTTGCAACCCAGACACTTGTGGCTGGGTTTTTTATTGATTGCTTCTTTGGTTGATTTGCTAGTGCCTATCATGGCTAACGTTTTTTTGAAAAATCAGCCGAAATAATTATTTAAATCACCTGTTATTTAATTTGTTTTATAAAGCTGTTAGGTGTATGCTTTGTTTTCATTAATAGCCTAGCACCAAAAACTGACAATAATAAATGCATTTGCACCCAACTATTCGTAGTTGGGTTTTTTTTATCTTTTTTATGGAGAAACCTATTTATATTAAATCGGTTAATTTGGGTTTATTATGTTGCTTTGATTCTAGTTTGCGGTATTATGTATGCATCAAAACAAACCTGAAAGGCAACTTAAAATGAATATTGATGCGATGTTAAGAGAGAAAGTTCCTGCGCTAACATGGGTATTTAACCCATTAAATAAGTCGTCAATCGAGCACTATGAAAGATCTCTTTCTTTTATGCTTGGAAGTTTATCTGTCATTACTAACGCTGTGAATGCTAGCCTTAATGCAAATAACGCCTCATTTGAATCATTGCCTGATATGGTTTCGGAGGCTTATGGTTATCCATGTTCGGCTTTCGCTGGTCGCGTTGAAAATGGCATTTATAAATCAGATGATGGTGATGAAGATTTATTTCCGATTGCGGTGGTACGTCTTAATAATGATTGTTTAGTGTGGCTATTTTCTTATGACATTGTTGCTTTCTCTCCGTTGCGAGTGGGCGCACCAAATGAAGTACATGAATTTGTGACCCGTTTAACCTAATCGCCATACCACGAAGTGATTAGAGTTGAAATGAATTATACTAATGTGACTGGGTTATATTAAAAATGGTGGTAGTGTGTGTAAATCAAAGAGTAAATCAACTTCTGTGGCCTTAGATCATAATTGGAAAATCACTCGACTTCTCGATAAGGACGGAGTGACTGAATCAGCTTTAGTTAATGTGGTAACCAAGAAAGTGTATTGCCACAAACCAAGTGAGATCCTTATTGCCTCTGAAGTCGAATTAGAGGGTGTATTAAAGGTAAGTAGCCCTATTTTTTGGGAGCAAGAAGTCGATAAGCTTGATGATCTCCACAATCATTATTACTTTAATGGACGATTACGTAATCAGTCCTTCAAATCCTCTGAATCGCTTTGTGCGGTTTAAATTGAAATTGTTTGCTCCACTGCTTTGACTGACATTAAAGCACCCCCCTTATGCGTAAGGGGGAACTATTTAAGAGGTTGCCAGCTCCTTCTCGCTACCTTTACTTTATTGCTCGCTTAAACTGACCTTGAAGCGCAAAAAAATAGCCCTCCTTTAATTGGAGGGCATTTTTATTGGGTCACATTTTTTTGAAAAACGCCCTTACCGTATTTACTCTATAAGCTAATAATAAATAACAGTATTAGTTTGAATATTAGCGTTATATAACACTATACTTTCTAGTATTGCGGTATAATGGAACCGTTGATTATCATTATAGTGAGAGCATGAAATGTTAAAGAAATTACTTGTGGATGGGCAAGGGTATGGGGTTCTAGAAGGGCTCAAGTGGGACCGTGATTTGTCTCAATTACCACTGAAAAAAACAGAAGAGGCTTTTTTAAATAAGCTTGTTCTTTTTAAAGCCAATGGCGTCGTTTTCTCAGGGGTTTATGATGTTAAAGCAGAGCGTTGGAACGATACGAACGGTAACCCCCTTCAATCAAGTGAAGGGATTGAAATTTGTGTGGTGGACCTAGCAGGGGATAATTTACATCACCTTTATGATTTCCTTCATGATAGAGATGCCTTTATGCTTGATTTTGCTAAGGATTCAAAAACCTTGTTTGATGTTATCCAACACAATCGTTTAGATAACATGGAAGTCAGTGCGATGAAAGGCATGGGCTATTCAGACGCGATTCACAGCGGCTTTATTGAACACTTAAATCATAGAAGTAAACACCCTAACTTTATCAAATAAATTGAAAGGGATAAGGTATAATCTAGGCCTTATCCCTACCATTAGAATATTAAGAGTTTTTGCCATGAAAGAGCATATCGAGTTACTGAATAACCTTCGATTCAAACGAGGTTCGAAAGCGATTTTATTTAAGCTGGCCAATTCGGTGATCTCAAATGTGGGTAATCTCGATGCTAAGCAGCCTATGTGCTGGGCATACAGTGAAACTAACGTGATCTCTTCAGGGAATATTCAATATAAGTTAGCTTACGATGGCAGTCTCTTTTTAGCGGAGTACCAAGCTCGATTAGGTAAATCAACGATAAATGAATACAACTCTGCTTCTGAGTTTCATTCAATCATTGATGATTACTTTGGGATAGGGGATATTTTAGCGTTTCCGATTGAAGTGATTACTGAAGAACGCCCGTTATCTTTTTGGTTTGAGGTTGCGCGAGTGGAATATCTTAGAGAATATGCATTAAAAATTGATAATCAGCTTATTTCTCGTGCTCGCTATGAAGAGCTCAAAATTGAGGCGATTAGTTATTATATTGAGATGCTTCATGGCTATGCTTTGGTTATGAATACTTTAATGGAGATAACACCCACTCAGATGAGCGTAAAGGAATGGAACGAAGCTCATTTAGAATTAATCAACCCTCAGTTTCGTGATTTATACACTGACAAAGAATGCTGATTATTGGGTTTAATGGAATAGCAAATTTGGAAAAAATTGAGATCTATGAGCGTTTAAAACCTTTTGAGCATGAACGAAACATTCAACTCGCATTGAGTGAACTAAAATTAACTGATGATGCAAACCTCAGTAACGATGAAATTCATGGTTTATGGCATTGGGTTTCTAAATCGCTAGATGTGGCGTTTTCTGATGATGATCATCATCCAATGTGGGCTATAGAATCAGAGCTGGCTCAAGCTTATAACCGTACTTAACTACCAATTATTAGAATAAGTAAAATAAGGAAATACGATGAAAAAAGGATTATTTTGTTTACTCCCATTATCTGCTTTACTCCTTGGGTGCAGCGATGAAGCACCAGAGCCAAAATTAGAAGTATTAACATCGTGTGGTTTTACTTCTATCAACGAAGATAAAACTTCATTTACTTACAAGTGTGTTAACTATACCTCGGACTCACCATCACCAATATTTGTTAATCGTGTTTTGTTAGACGAAAAGGCGACTTGTAAGATAACGTCTTCAGTTGGAATTGTGTTCGATGAAAGAACGGATGATATTTCGTTTGATTGTGATGTGGATGTGGTGGAGTTTAAGCCAGAGGATGTGTTTAATAAAGAATGGTCATGCAAAGGGTTTGATGGGCATGGCGGCTATTATGCCAATTATGATTCCCCTAAAAAACGAACCACATTGACATTTAATGGCGACTCCTTTGCTTTGCTTTTGCAAGGAAAGCCCGAATCTACAGATGTTTGGTTTCATAGTGACAGCACCATTTCTGGCTCGTGGAATTATGAAGGGAAAAATGAGCTTATCTTTGAGCCAAAACAGGTCACAAATGAATTAGTAAATAGGACCAAGCTGACGCTTAAGGATGCCCCTATTCTTTTCTTAAATGAAGGCTTTCGATTGGATTTGGAAGATTTTAGTCATTCAATGATGTTTGGTCGTTATAAGTTGATTAGCCCAACAGGTCACGAACGCTTTTGGAATAAGTTCTCATGTGAAGTACTTAAATAGCTTAAATAAGGAAATACGATGACAATTGTAATAAGTGAAGATGTAAAAGCTCCAGCGTCAACAAAGTCACTTCTTGGGATGCTTGTTGATAGCAACGAAAAATGGCCAAGCGGTGCAACGTGTGCCACTCAAGAACATGACGGTGAAATTTTGTTTTGGAATGCGCCTATTGAGCAGATCAAGCAAGCCAGAGAAAAAGCAGGTTCAGAGCATGAATTAATCCCAATGGTAGGGTTCGAAAAACAAGTGAGTGTTTTATATGTTTCTGAAGATGGTCAAGACGTGGTGGCAGTCGATTGGATGTCATCGGTTGTGACACTTGAGCAGTTTACTAACCAATCTGTTTAATTGTCACATGGTCACGTATCGTTATACTCATTCGTAGTATTCCTATTTTTCAGAAAAATAATTACGACCCAGCCACCACATAGTTTGCATCCGATGGATACATAACATGTGGTGGTTTTTTTTGACTATCAAAACGAAAATAAAAGTAATACCTCTGTACTACTTTTTAAATATTAACAGAAATAAGACTTACCAAAACTATTGGTTATCTTTATCTTGCGGTATAATGACAGTGTCAGTTAAATAAAGCAAATAAGGATTTATCATGTATCACCTTGCACTAACAACGCTTTCAACCAATCGTTTTTCAGTGACTTTTCGAGCGGCTAGTCCATTCTCGATCAGTCGATATTTTAATATCTCTATCGAAGAAACAAACTGTGAAGATGTAGGTACGCTTTTAAGTGAGTCTAAAAAATTCACGGTTGAATTGTGTCATATTGAAGAGCCAACATCGATGACATGTTATACGTTGAAGAAAAGCTCTTATTGTTCAGCAAAGAATGTCTTTTCCTATATCGCTAACCTACTCACTGAATTGCATGTTGTCCCAAAAGGGGTTCCAGTGGTCATCGAGTTTGATTTACATAACAAGCATCATTCAATGGTGATCATGAATGCTGGCTTAGAGCCTGTTCTATATCCTTATGAATCCATGATGAATGATAAGAAATGGGCGATTAATTTACTTGAACGAGGTCAGAAAGAATTGAGTCAAGGATGCAGAACGAAAGGCAATTCTATGATCCAATTGGCCAGCCGAATCGCTGACGCAATGGGAGTGTATCAACTCAATCCTTTTGATGATAAGAAGCACGGACTTTTATACGACATGCTTAATCGCGCCATTACTCGGCATATTCAAGCCTAAGACAGAATAGCTATATTTCGGCCTTGTAGTACCTCTGTATTACAAGGCCTTTTTTATTATTTGTCGTACCATTGTAATACCACCACAACGGCTTAATTAACGAGATCCATTATGTTTTGACCTTGTTATTTTCGATATAATAGACGGGTCAGTTAAACAATAAACAGGAAGGAGTTTTTTATGTCATATAGCTATGGTGTAAAGAAAAGCACGTCCAATTCAGCAAGAGTTTACCCTGCGGTTGGAAAGCATTTTTCAGAAAAAGAGTTAAAAGAGATCACGTCCTTAATTGAAGATAAAGGGTTTCATGTTGTTCGTAAATTTGACCAATTGTATGTCACTGATGAAACTCAGTGTCTTGAGCTCAATGCTCTGATTGAATGTCTTCATAAGCTTATCCCTAAGAAAGCAACTCAGCGTGTAGAAAGGCAGCAAAGGCAAGAGGCTGAAACTCAGGTTTTGCTTTGGGATTCAGAGCGTAAAGCTCATGAGCAAAACGTATTATCTGAAAATGAAGAGCTAGTGGTGGTGATTACAGATTCAATTGGCCAAATAAATAACTACAATATGACCAAATTAATTGAATTCATTTTAGGTGAAGATAAACGGTTTGGTGGGATACTCAATCCAGCAGCAACCGCGAGAGTGATTGAGCTGGGGTTCTTTAATGTCGGAGAGCTTAACGGTGAAGAAGCCAATCTTTGTGATTATGAGGCCTTAAAATCTTTTATTTTAGCTGCGTTACAGGATAACGACATTTAATAAGGAACAGTAATGAGTGTTAAACAGTATGTAAAAATTAGTATGTTCATTCTCGTTTTAGTATCGTTAGTCAATATGTCATGGAATGGATATAACTATATTGGTAATAGCATGATGATTGATAGAGGTAGTTCTGAATATGCAGAGCTAAACCAGATCATCAAAACCAATACAGATAAGCACCACAATATAGAATTAACCCAAATGCTAGATAATGCCTTTGTAGATGGTGAAATTTCTGCGTTTGAGTTCAAAGAAATTAGAGCGCAGTTTATCAAAATAGAAACCAAGGAATAATATGGTAAACCTAGATGATGTGTTACCAGAAATTGAATGTAATGTTCCCAATACTTATAAAGGATCTTGTAAGTTAACTCTTCAATACAATTTTAGAGAAGAACACGCAGTATTTCCAAGCATAGAGGAAGCCAAAATCGCAGCTAATGGGGCGCTTAATCCCGTTGTTGGTGGTTATCATGGTGCGACAATCGAAGGGACGACGGACGATGTTACTCAACCTACAGGCGTAGATTGGCTTTTTAATTTTTAGAAGAGCAAATAAAGCAGCACAGACCACGATGGGTAAAGTAGCTAAACTCTATCCAATTCAGATTGAAAAATGATGGGGAACTTATGGCCGAAAACACCGCAGCCACAATTATGAAAACTGGAAATTATCCAGCATATAGTGCAGCTAAAGAAAAGGGCATAATTGAAGAGGGAATTCAGCCATTATGTGATGCTCTGTTAGAAATTGGCGCTCATCCATTAGCTTCTTGTGCTGGGCATTACTCAGGGGTGATTACAGGGCGATTGGGACGCATTCGCTCAGTAATCTTTGGAGAGCAAGCATGTTGGTTGAAGCCATATATAACGTTTTCAAGTAGCACTAATTTAGCGCAAAAGCTCAATGGGTACTTGAACAAAGAAAAAGGTCTTACTTTTAATTGGCACATAAGCGGTCAATTTAATGATAAAAATCATCTCATATGGATGTTTGAACCTGTAGATTGGCGAATCAGCGCGAGGTCTTCATGGTCACACACAGGTCGAGAAAATTCAGAGCGATTGGTTCATAGGGACATTAAAATAATCGCAAAAAAAATAACTCAGTTTACATAGGGAATTTGCATGGAAGATATTAAGGCTTTAATCAAAAAAGAACAATGGCTAGCAAAAGACCGCTTTGATTTTTCTGAAAAAGAAGGGGTCGAAGAGGGCATAAATATATTTGATAATTACAAGTTTACAGTGTGCAAGTTTACCCTATTTGAGAACTTACTCACCAACTTAGATAATGATAGTTTATGCCTAGCCTATGATTATTTTGAAGCTGAAAGATTAAGACGGTGTTTCAACGATCATTTTAATAAAACTAAAACCCCTATTAATGCAGTTGAAAAAATTGTTTACATATATATTGAGACATTGCTGGGGGAGAGAGTCAGAAGAACTTTTACATCTGATATCCCTAGCATAAGATCCGAAATAGCTACGTATGCAAAAATGTTTGAACACATGGACTCAAGCACACTAATTAGCGAGTTTCGCAAGTCAGGTGTCCAGATAGGCAGCTAAATTACATAATCTGATAGGATGAATTATGAACAAAGTAGTATTGAACGAAGATAAGCTAGGTGTGTTACAAGTCGAAATTGACGGTGTGAATTTTGGCGTTTTCGATGACTTTGACCGTGGGGAATTAGCGTGGTTTCCAAGACGAACCGAACGTCTTTCTGGCGATCAAATAATTGCACTTGGTGAGGCTTTAAATAAAGCCAATAAGCTAAAATCAGAGAAGTAGGAAAATTATTTCTACAAAAGGTTAAACGGTTTTATTAAAGAGGGTTCACATTTGGAAACTTACGCAACACAAGACGCTTTGGAGTGTACAGCAGACCAGATTTTTTACGCTAATCAAGACCTTTCCAAGTATTACAAGAAAGGCCACTTGTACGAAATCTTAAAAGTTAATGATGGGGTGGTTTATATCGTTGATCATGAGTGTTTGGATTATGCTTTTTTTCAAGAGGATGTATCTAAGTTCTTTAAAAAAACTAGCTATCAATTCCCTTCAGAGCCAACTCAACATTAACCAATATTTAAATAGGAAAAATGATGTTTAAATACAAAACGGAAAAGCCATTCTGACATGATGAGAAACAGACTTGGTGCTATGATTCGAAACCTCGCTTAACTAAAGAGTAGTTCGTATATGGATAACATTGTTCAACACTATGGAGCGTGGTTAAAAATACATGCTAGAGAACTTGGCAGAAATAGAGCAAACACTCTTTCTATTCATGGGTTTACTGCGATACCTTATATTCTGGAAACGTGGTCACACGGAAGCCCTATTAAATACGCTAAAGAGTTAGCCACTAAAATAGTTGAGAGTGGTGAGTTTGATTGTGACAGTGTTCACTTAGTTTTACTTGATTGCAAAAGTATTGAAGGCAGCACGGGTTATCAAGTTTACAGAAAACTGATAAAAGCGAATAAATGAGCATGGGGAATGCACTCAGGCATTCAGGAATTAGCCAAAAATATTTTATCCTCATTACCTTTTGTTGAATTTGGTATTCCCTCATACCTTAAGAACGAGTGACATTAACGCAATGGTATCGTTTTTCAGAAAAATAATACCATTGCTTAAGATGCATAGTCACTTGGAAGCATTCTAATAAAATGGCATCACCAAGGGTTTCTGTCCTAGCTGAACGCTTATCTTAAAAAACACCCCTTCACTACTTGTACTACCACGGTACTACTTTTCTTTATTTTTCAATAAGACATTGTTTATTTTGAAATTATAAGGTTTTGGTTCGGCATTTTTGCAAGTCTTTTTTCTTTATATAATTTCCTAATATGCGTACTTAGCGCACACTTAATGAGTAAATTGCGGTATAATAACCATGTCAGTTAAGCAACGCATCATTATTAGGAGCCGCAAAATGGCTATTCAAGAGCAACGAAGAATTAACCAGTTTTTACATACCGCAGCGCAAGCACGTATTCAGTATGGCGAAGACAAAATTCGATTAACCCCAATGGCAAAAACCACAAAGTACCTTTTTGAGCATGGCAGTGTATCGCGTGAGGTTCTTGATAGCAGCGTAGACGGTTTACCACTGGATGAAAAAGAAGTGTGGCAAGAAGTATTAACTCATTTAGATATGTTCAGTTAGGGGGCGGTATGGCGGTTTTAATTAAGAGTTTTGGTAACAACACCGAAGTCAGTTCTTTTACTGAATTGATGCAAGCGTTAAAAGAGAAATACGCTCAAACGTCAGTGTCGCTTGTATACACAAAAATTAACGAAGGCTTAAAGAAAGTTGTCTTTATTGATGTGAATGTAAATGGGGATGAGCTGGAAGTGATGGACAGCTATATCCCACAGCGCCCAATCAATTTAGAAGCACTTTTTGTTTAATCTATAAAAAAGGATTTTTATTATGTTTTATCAATTACCAGAAACACACCCAGAACCAACGTTTGATTTTAAGCTTGCCACCATTCTTGTGATTAAGATCATCAACACGATTTACTCACCGAGCTTTAAACGTCTAATCACAAAACCATTCACGATTAAGCCAGAGTTTCAATGCGACAACATTAAGCCACTGGAGGCAAAAGCCAAAGACAATCTAGATCGTAATTTAAAAAACCATTTAACCGACGCAACTGAAGAGCAGAAACGAACGTATATTGAATGGGTAATGAAAAAGGTAGATTGTAAGCTTACAAAAAAAGAGTGCAAAGGCCAGCTTACAGAGTTATCTCCAAGTGAGAGAGAGCTGATCATGAAATGGGTTTACTACTCAGCAAGGTTTAATAATCCACATACATTAGGTGAACACCAACGAGCGCAATTCTCTTTACATTGTCTATTGGATGATGTGCCTGATTTCTTATCAATAAAATATGGCTTAGAGCACGGCTTAGTAAACGAAAAGATAGACCAAGCCCTGATTGTTTTTCTGAAAAATAAACCTGCGTCATTTTGGGAGCATGCTTTTTTATCAGATCTGTTCATTATTGAAAATATAGCGTTGTTTAATGGGCATATCATGCATATTGCGGTAGACGTAGATCGTTTGAGTACAAGAAGCGATAGATCGAATGATATTGAGGTTTTTCGAAAAGAGCATGCTAATCGTGATATCTACTGTGTTGCTTAGTGAGTAAAGATAAAAAGGCCACCACAGTAATTTTATTTGTGGTGGTTTTATTGTTATAGAATAAGAACGTGAATTGATTCATGATCGCAGCAAACGACCTTGAGGGTATTTTTAATGAGAGCAACGGATTACAGTAAAATAGGCCAAGCACTGGCAAAGCATGATCATCAAAATAAGACTTACAGCCATGATGCCTTGCATGCGATTTTCAGAGAGCTACACGGCAGCGAAGAAGAGCAAGCTCAAAAAGAGGCTTACTATTATGCGATGTCTAACGCCTATCGTGATACGACTAATGCCCTGTTACTCTCTGAAGAAACCGCGAGTATGACGCCTTTACAAGTCGCTTATAAAAAGCACGAAGCGGAAGCGCTCAATAAGTAGTTTTAAGCGCTGGGCTGATTGATGAGATCAGTTCAGCCAAATATCGATTAATTTTCAAATAAGACGTTTTCATTTTTAAATGATGCGAGTTAAGTCCTCTTTTTTTCAAGTTTTTTATTTTCTTTATTTTTCGTTTTAATGCGCCATCTTGTTATTAATTGCGGTATAATGACCATGTCAGTTAAGCAAGTAATCATAAGGATGCAAACCATGACTTTTAACTCTACTCAGGCGGTTGATGTTAACGAATTTCTGGACAATGGATTTCTAACATTAGCTCATAAGCAACACGGCCCATCACTTTCAGAAGTATCCGTATTGCTAGATAAACCCCACTCTGATTATTCAGATCTACTTTCAGCAACAGAAATGAACTTGTTTGCTGATTATTTTGAATTCCCATTCAATGCAACCGCTCGATTTATTTCCATTCTTCAATGCTCACAAGGCGAACGCTTTGTTAAGTTTCATGATTTTGATTTCTGTGATTTAGATGCAGTAAGCAAAAACAGAACGAAAAAGAATTTATTAGAAGCAATTAAAGGGTTTGATGTTATTTATAAGATGGCAAAAGCGCAGTTCCCGTCTCTGTATGGCGTTGGTGGTGCTTTGTTTTGTGATAAATATGAAAACAATGGTAAGCCTTACTTATTAGATATCACAAAAGATGATCTTGAAGTTCATGAATATGACATTCAAATTATTTTACCTGTTTCTATGTTTGATGGCTTTGATAGCCGAGAAGACATCAAAACCTTTTTATTGTGTGCAAGCTAGGGAGTAGCGATCATGTCTAATTTTCAAGTGGTAAAATTTGATCCAATTAATAAGGGATGGACCCAAGCGTGGGGATTTAAAAACTTTCCTAAATTTGCAACCAAACAAGATGCCATTACTCAGTTCAAAGAGAACACTCAAGATTGTAGCGCTCATCTATTACTGCTTGAACACTACGCTTTTGGAAGTAAGCGAATAATATTGTCGCAGGTAAACCCAATTCATGATCTGGAGCTTATTGCTCAAGAAGTTCAGCAAGGCCACCACCATGAGCTGATGTCGTTTATAAAAACACAATTAGTGGGAATCGATTTTGAAGAAGGAACGGATCTCGAAAAAGAAGAACGTATTTTACTGAATCTCACTCAATTCATTTTTCCAGAAAATATCACGCCTCGACTTGAGCCCACATTTACTTTAGTCGAGAACGCCAACGGATACGATGACTATACGATTAACCACCACCCATTAATCACTCGTGCTTGTGTTCCTCATTGCATTAAAAAGAACGAGCGCTTCAATGTTTATTATGGTGAAAGTAGCAAAGGCTCTGCCCGTTGGGATGGGGATGTAATTAGCTCCCTTGATGACACGGTATTTACCATTAATGGTTATGAATTGGCTTACAACCCGTACTATGAAGAGTTTCAAACCAATCATTCAGAAATAGGGGCTTGTGAGACTTTTGATGAATTACTAGAAGCCATTGAGTATTGTAAAAAAGGATAGAATTTTGCTCCTTGATAATAATAAAACTGACTGACTTTTTGCCCTCTTTTTTGAGGGTTTTTTTTTGCGACTTCCTTCACCTTTACTTGTATTAAAAGCACTTAATTTACCAAGTTGCGGTATAATGACTATGTCAGTTAAGCAAGTACACAATTTAAGGGGTCCATTATGGAACGCAATCAAGACGACATTAACTTAATTTATCAACAAACTCACAATGATTATAAAGGTGAAGGCAATTACATTATGTATGGTGATCCCGAGCGTGGCACAATGTATGCGCCTATTGAAAATATGCCAGAAGCCATTTATCAAACGCATTTAGCCAGAGCGAAGAAAGCGCAAAAGAGAGCGGCCCGTAATTCGATTCTAAAAGGGCTATTTAATCAATTTGGTATCGACCACTTATATCATGTTAGTCAGCAGATTCTATCAAGCAAGTCAGGCGTTCGTAATTTCATCACGCCAAGAGTTAAAGCAGCACAACGCATTGATTTTTTACATGCACTAAATCAATCAAAAATAATGTGGGATTAAACCACCACAACATAAAAAGGGCTTAAGTGTTTATGCGCTTAAGCCTTTTTTTGTCCCCCTCATTTTTCTGAAAAATAGCTGTAATTTTATCCTGTTTTATTCGTTATATTGTCGTCATGTTAATTGTATTGCGGTATAATGACAGTGTCAGTTAAGCAAATGCACTTAAATTCAGGAGCCACACATTATGTCAGCACTAACAATCACTCTTAATCGTGAACAAAAATTATATGTAATGCGTCATCAAAATAAATCATTTAGCTGTTTAGGTTTTGATGTCGTAGCAAATCGTATTGATGAAATGCATGAATTTTTCACCACAAAACAAAACATGGTCTTGCCAGCAAAGCCTATTCGTAAAGGGACCATGAAAGCGTATAACTTCTATAATCTGCTTGTTGATCTTGCGCGTGGCTTATACAAAGAAAAGGGAATTAAGACCCCAACGGAGTTAAGCGCTCAGCTCAATGGGTTAGAGGGCAAGCAAGTAGAAGTGGTGGACTGTTATGGGGAAACCCGTCGTTTTTATGTGGGGCGCTCAACAGGTTTTATTCCATGTCACTTAGAGATTAGCCATCATAACTCTAGTGGTGGTGGAGCGGTCACAGGCGCACCCTTTAAGCGTGTAACCGTTGTTAGTGCGAAGTAGGGGGCATTATGGGGCATTTATCAATTAAACCGCTTAAAATGGCGGTGATCTGTCTTGGCAGTGAGTGGCGTGTAGACAAGCATGATTGTGATCGTTTTTTTGCAAAACACACGTCAGGAATTGTTATTTTTGTTAGCTCAGATACAACAAGAGCAATCCCGACGTTTGCACTTGGTTTTTTTGACCCAACCAATCGCCATGTTTTTGTTCGTCATGCTTCAATCGGATGCAGTTTAGATAAGTCGATTGATAAAATCATGCACGATATTAAACAAAAGCTACTCATTCATTTTGATAGCGCATTAGTTCAGTTGAACGAGTTAAGAAACGTTCACTCTGATCGTGTCGCGGTACTAGATGCACAAGACGAGTTATTTAATGATCTGCAATCGGTGTTATCTCTCGAACCATTAACGGGTAAAAGCCATCATGTTAGTTATAAAGCATGGGGGATACAGACTTACAATTCAGACTGTATGCGTGGTGAAGTGATTGTGCCGCATTCTCAAGCGTCATCAAAAGAGCCTAAGTTTGATTTACACCTTAATGAATTAGACCACAACCAAATTAAAGCGATCATCTCTCTGATTAACGTATAGAGATAATAAGCAAAGGAACAATGATTATGTGCAATCAAAATGAATTATCTATCCATATCTCAAGCGATGAATTAACAAAGGCGGTGAAGGTTAAGCAAATTCGCGCTTATGTGCTTAAACAAAACAAAGAACTTACTTTTACGGATCCGACTAACCTAGTGATTAAGCCGTTTAAAAGTGAACAAGCGGTGGACCATGTTAAGGCTGTTATTGATGAGTTCTTAAATAATATGTGCGAGAGCTTAAATAGTGACATAGCGATGGGATGTTCAGAGCTGTATAACTGCTGTGATTGTGGCAGCGGTCATTGTGGTTGTCGTTATTGTTTTTCATGTAATGCATGCTCTGAATGTTTGAGCGATGATGAATAGCGTTAGTTGGCCTTTGAGCTGCTATAAGGATTAATTATGTTTACCTCACTCAGTCGAGCGCTTAAGGCTCATTTTATTAATACTTTCTATGATGCGCCTATGTGTGGCGTAGTGGCGATTAATGAAAGCATTGCACGGTTTAAAGCGGTGATTGATGATCAAGCTATCAGTGATGATATGTATTATGAGCATGAAGTAAATGTGTGTCGGTTTGGTTTTGAAAAGGAAGCGATTGCAGAACTGGAGATCATTAAATCAGATTTACTCACGCATAAAGAAAACATTGAAAAAGGCTGTATCAGTGATTTACGACTTATCATTATGCCAAGCGTTGATTTAGATTTTGATGTGCCATTTTAGATAATGGCATTTCCCCCACCACCAATAAGGGCCATTAGCTAACATGGCCTTGATTTTCAAATAAGACGTTTTCATTTTTAAATGATGCGAGCTAAGTCCTCTTTTTTTCAAGTTTTTTATTTCCTTTTTTTACCTCTAAAACCCCTATACATCACACAATAAACCCCTTATTGCGGTATAATGACTATGTCAGTTAAGCAATGCATACTAATTTAAGGAGCTACATCATGACAGTTCAAGCGGCTAAAAATTTCAAAGGTATTATTTCTCGTGGTTCATGGGTTGAAATGTCTCTCTATAATCGTGGCCTTGGGGTTGTCGTGAGTATGGAAAATTCATCTTATGAGTCAGTAAGCCAACTAAATACCGTTGGTGGTGGTCATGTAAATGTTGTGTTTTTGTCTGGTCATATGATGAAGCACATCCCAGAAACGCTATTACGCCAAGGGACTCAATACGGCATCATTGAAGGCAAAGCATTAGCTTCAGAAGAAACTATTTATAACTTGGTTTATGGCGCTCAAAAGCGTGACCAAGAGATATTATCTCAGAAGGAAGAAGAGCAGCTTGCTTTTAATACGGCTCGTGAAATGATTTCAAATGATGAAGCTTATTCTCATTTATCTCAAATCGAAAAATACGCAGGCGGTGCAGCCGTTGCAAAAAATATACGCAAAGATCTTAAACGAAATTTCTTAGGCCATAAATTCTCTGTTAAGTCAGATTATCACCGTGTATTAATTGAGTGGGTTGATGGCCCTACCATTGAAGCGGTTGATGCAATTATGGATAAGTATCAAGCAGGGAACAAATACAGCCCATTTAATGAGGAGTTTGGTGGCGTTGAGCGCGTCAGTACCGTTCGCCAATTTTCTGATGCTGCGATTCAAAAAACGATTGATACGCTAACAACAATTTATTCATCTAATCAAACCAATCTAATCACGGTTGATAATTTCAGAAAGGGCGCATTACATTCAGTATTCTTTGAAGAGTGCCAGTTTGATGATGTGTCTAAATTACTTCATTGTGAATTAAGCATTATTCCATTTTTCCAAAAAACAACCAAGAAGCTGTATAACTCTCCTGATACTCATGCGGCTGTTTTGATTGATTCAATATCAATGAACTCGTTTGAGGCGATTGTTCATGATCGTCATGCGAAATACCTTGTTCCTCTTTCTGGTGATGTTGCCGTAAGTAGCACAACCGCATTACTAAAACATGCTCAATCTTTACGAGGCTCTTATTCAGATCAGAGACAGGGGTTTATATTTAACCTTAAGAATGACGCTCAACGTTTTCAACTTGCTCACTCTTAATACCTCCCTTTAATACTTAGGTCAGTTGAGAAGCTGGCCTTTTATCTACTTTGTTCAAATAACGTAATAGGGCATCATTATGAGAAAGGCTATCGTTAGAGAGACAATGAAAAAAGTTAACCTATCAAGACGTGCTAAATTCTTCTTTGCTTGCATTGATAGTGATGATCGCGTGACGACCATGAATAAGAAGCAATTTGATAAGCTTGATTTACCTATGCCAGAAGTCGGGGAGCTGACCCAAAAAGAAATTACACTGGCATTGACTAATCAACTCCAGATGAACCAGAGACTTGAATTTAATATGTGGTGTAAAAAGAATGCACCTTCTTTTTTTGTGAAGCTTGATAAGCTTATTGAGATGGGAGCGAAGTGGACTAAATCAGGACTTTTATCGATTGATCGCTAATTCGTTTCTATTTGGGCTAGTTGAGATACTGGCCTTTCTTTTTTTCTTCTTTTTTCCTTTTCTGAAGATGGGCTTTAATTTTTTAATAAGACATTCTTATTTTGAAATGATGTGGCAAAGTCCTGTTTTCTGTCAATAACTATAAGTGGCTTTTGAGGCTGTTGTTATCCTCTGTTTTTCTGAAAAATGAATAAGGTATTTTTTTCTGTCTAAGCGAGTTTTATCACTTTTACTGCTTTGTGTGGTGGGCGTTTTGCGGTATAATGACTGGGTCAGTTAAGCAATACACATTCATTTTTAGGAGCAATATTATGACACCGACATTATTTGAAGCAAACAGCGTTTTACCTGATTTCAATAGCATGGCTACTGAGAACAACTGGCGTGATCTGATTGTTGATGATCGCACTAATTCTAACATTTTCTTTGATGTAAATATCCAACCACTCAAAGAGCATTTAAACAGCAACATGACCGACAACGATAACCAGATCGTTTTTGATTCAGAAGCTAATCACATCATTGCTGTTCATGGCAGCCGTTACACTCTTCTTAAAAATTCTGATGCGTTTGATTCAGTGAATGAGGCGGTTAATACCCTTGCCGAAAATGGGGTGCTTAATATGGATGGGGCATTCATTAAAGACGCTGTGGTTAATAAAGGCGGTAAGGTTATTCGTCAATATTTCTTCCCTGCTCACATGGTGCAAATCGGTAGCGGTGACAAAGTTATTTTACGCCTTGTTGTTGTGAACTCTTATGACGGCTCATGCAATTTTCAGGTGCAAGCTGGCGGCTTTCGTATCGTATGTACTAACGGCATGGTTACTGGTGAAAAATTCTTATCTCTCGATGTGCGCCACACTGGAACAATGGATTTCGCCCAAGTGACTAGACAAGTAACAACCGCAGTTTCTAGTTTTGAAAATATGGGTGATTATTGGAGTAAGTTAATTAACTCACCATTAAATAGAAAAGATGCGGATAAAATTATTACTGATATGTCTACCGTTGGGCGTGAATTAAGTATGAGTAAGTTTGATATGTTTGAGCGCTTATATACCGACCATAAAAAGACACTTGGTGAAAATCATTGGGCGATGTATAACTCATTAACTGCGTGGGCTACTCACTACAAAGTAAATGAAAGTAATATTTCAAATATTGATAACGTTCGTTTAGATCGTGAAAAGTCTATCCAGAATTTAATGCGTAAACCTGCAATTTGGAATCCTGTTGTAAATAAAACCGCACAATTCCTACTTTAATTTATAAACTCATTACCTAATATTTAACGCCCTTACTTAGTAAGGGCTTTTTTTTGTTTTTCTGAAAAATGGTTATATGTGCAAGTGGCTTATTTTTTTAGGCTAATAACCTACCGTATTAAACCTGATCTCATTTGATTTTTTATTTTTCTATTTTTCAATAAGACATTTTTCGATTTTTTAATGAGCTATTCTTTATTTTATAATCATCGACTAAAGTCCTCCTCGGTCAAGCTTTTCTTTATTTTTCTTCCTTTTTATTTTTCTGAAAAATATTTACTCATATAGCTTCAATATAGCTCGAATTACTTTGTTATTTGCGTAAAGTGCGGTATAATGACACTGTCAGTTAAGCAAAGCACATTAATTTAAGGAGCTACAAAATGACTACTACATTCCAAGCACTAAATAAAGGCAACGTTAAGGCACACACTAAAGCAATTAAAGACCAAGGCATTTCATGTTCTCGCCCTGATGGTCTACGTGTTTCTTTAGACGCTTTATATATTCGCCCTGAATGGAACATCCGTAATATTGATGCTAACCATGTTAAGCAATTAAAAACAGCTTTCTCAAATGGAACAGCTCCAGCACCATTTAAAGTTCAACCATGTTTAGTTAATAACGAAGAACGTTTTGCTGTACTTGGTGGACACCATACTCATATTGCAATTACTGAATTAATCGCAGAGGGTAATGTATTTACTGAAAATTCTTTATTCGATGCTGATGCCGTTTTTCCGAAAAACGAAGCTGAAGCGATTATGATGGCGTTTAATCATAACCAAGGTAAAGCAATGACGGTTATTCAAAACGCTCGCGTATTTAAACGCCTACAAGATGAGGGCATGGAGTTAATTGAAATCGTGAATAAAACAGGTCACTCAAAATCAGTGATTTGTAATTCAGTTAAATTGCTTGAGGGTGATGATGAATTAATCCAGTTGGTTGAAGATAATAAAATCAGTGCAACTCGCGCACGTAACTTTATTAATAAACACGGTTCAACAAAAGCAACTCAATACGCATTGGCTGATATTGGTTTACGTACACAACCTGTTTCACAAGAGCCAGTAAATACAGAGGCGGTTGATTCTGATAATAACCAACCAACTCGACTAGCTGCAAAGGTTCACGCTCCAGAGGGCGTAACTCGCGCCCGTGGTGGATTACGTGAGAAGAATTTAGCAAAAGGCAAAATTGATGAAATGGAGTCTTTAATTAAATATATGTCTACTCGCATTGATGCTGATGGAAATATCCACTTACCAGAAGCAATGATTAACAAAGTTAAATCATTGGCTGATGCTGTAGAGAAAAAAGACGAACACAACGCTCGTGCGCTTGAAGCTCAAAATGCACTAGCCGAATAACTTACAATATTATCAAATAAGCCGCTCATTGTTGAGCGGCTTTTTTTTGTCTGTTTTTCAGAAAAATAACTTGCTCAGGTCTGATTTTTTAATAAGACATTTTCTTCATTTTTTAATAAGACATTGTTTTATAGAACAATAATGCAATACACTTCAATTTGACTTTTAAGTAAATTCATGATAATTTCCATTTATAAAGGTATCTAATAGTATTTATAAGAAAATCTTAAAGTAATTTATAAACATTTTCTAATAGATGTAGAACCCTCACACTACCGCTTCACTTTTCCTCTTCAATATAGCATCTCAACAAGTATTTGAAATTAATCTGTTAATATTTCTTTTTTTATCGTAAGCAATCTAATACATGTTATAATGTGTAAAGGAAATATAGTGTTTATCGGGAGATAAAAGTGATTGATTTTGATAGGGCAGTAAATGACATAGCCACTTCATTGTTTAATAGTAATTCAGTTAGTAATAACATGGAATTTAAGCGAGTGTTGTTTGATGTTTACATCACAATGCTGAAACAAGGATTTCTTTGCTCTGAATCTTTAACTAATGAAAAGTTATTATCATATACTCCGTATGAATATTTTCCATGTGACGCTCATTTAGTTGGCTCATTTTATATGACACCAGCAATGTTGCGTATAATAACAAAGAAATATGAGCAAAATGTAAAGTTAGACATAAGTAATGATGATAAGAAACAAATATGCAATTTATCAAAATTACTACCTCTGACTCATGAGCAAGCAAATTTATACTTAATTAATAATAATGTAATTTCCAGTGAGATTGCTCCCGAAGGCATTCAATATTTAATTAACTCTGTGAGTAATATTCATTGCAAGCCTGTTTTAATGTCAATTTATCCAATTGATTCTAGCGTTAAGGTGGAGAGAGCGAAAAGAAATACAAAACCAAGTGTATATTATTTTCTTCCTGATGTTATTAATAAAACAAAATTCAACTCCCATATAGAATCAATAAAAAGACAAATATCTAGACAATCAAGTTATATAGGGTTTTCAATATTAACCTCTATTTGTGATTCATTCCCTTTTAAATTTAATGGAAAGAACATAATTACCGTTGACTTTATTCGTTCAATTTTGTCTGCTAGGCCTGAATTTAAAATAATTGATGATATTTCTTGTGTTACTCAAGAACCATCTAGCTCTGAGTTTTCATCATTACTAAAACAGTATTTAAATAACGTTGGTAAAATTAGTCATAATGACGCATATAATTTCTTCTTACGTTATTTTGAATATAAGAAATTTAAACAGGGTGGCTATAATAAGAATGCTGACTTTGGTAAAACTGTTAAATCTAAAAAAGATGAAAAGCTACAATTTTCTGATATCGTCGATAATATCGTTCCAGATTATTTACTGAGTGTTGATGATATTATTTTTGTTATATCAAATATTGAAGGGATTATCGTTACTGAAAAAAACATCAATTTCGATGGCGTTGATAATTCAATTTATGGTGTAAATGAGTCAGCATGGGATGCATTCTTTTTATCTTATTGTAAGAGTGAGAGAGAAAAAAATAATGCTAAATATTCAATATCAATGCGTAGTGCTCAAGAATATTTTCTTAACTATATCTCTGAGCAATTCAAATTTTATTTAAATAATGATAATGGATTTTTTTCTGTAGTCGATGGTTACTGTTGTGTAAATGATGAGAATGTTAACTATTTCAATAATCGTAATTCTGTATATTTAAAGCCGAATATAGATGAATTGAATGATTCTTTGGGAACTAAATATGTTCTTCTTGATGAGATTAAACAAAGGTCACTTTCTAATCATGATGTATATTCTGAGGTTTTTTCAGAAAAATGGGGAAAGATAGAATCGAAAAATAAAGAAGATCCTGATTTTCTTTTTACTAACGATGATTATGTTAAAGATTTAACAATGGTTTATGTGAAGTCTTTTTATATGCACTCTTTATCTTTAATTGAACAGCAAGTTTCTTTTTCAAATAAACGAATTGCTGACTGCCAAAAGAGACGCTTATTTGTTCATTCATTCTCAAAAAATGATTCTACAAGTAAGGAATTTATATCAGCGTTAACAAAGTTAGATGAAAGAGAAGAATATTCATTAAATAAAATAGCTAAATTAAATACAATTAGAGATGCTGTTTTATTGTCTGAATCTTACGTAGAGTCTCATAAAGTACTAACTGAAATCGATGATATAAAGTCGAGTAGAAAGTCGCTTAGAATTAATCCTGTAGCGTTGAAGGCTGGGTTTATGTTGCATGAGAAGATAGTACAAGAGGGTAATAGGACTCTTTTATCAGACATTGAAACGTGGGTAAATGAATTGATTGAACATTCTTGGTCTGGTGCATCTGGAGATAGTATTATATGGAAGTACGCTAGAAGTAATCTTTCTCGTTACACTTCACACCCATATCATCCGTTTGGCTTAAGTGATTTAGATTGATTTTTTACTTGGTGTAAGAGATAAAAAAGCCTCGAATTTCGAGGCTTTTTTTGTTCAATCCCTATTAGTTTAATCCAATATTAGTTTCAATTTGAGACTCTTTGGAAGGGATATTTATACTTGAATTATTTTCTATTTGGTTATCTTCTTTGTGTCTATTAATTCGATCTAAGTCACTTGCAAATGCTGCGGAAAATTCTTTTTCAGGTAATGTTAGCTCTGCCAATTCTACATATTCTTCAAGGCTCATATTGCCGTTAATATGCTCAATACTTGCATTAGTTAAAGGCCCGTCATTTGAAAATGATAGGTTATCAAAGATGACATTACGAATGGCGTAAGAGGACGTATTTGAGGTTGAATTAGATAATGCATGAGACATTGTAGAGCTGATCAATACACCACGATTTAAATTAGATTGCCTTGCGATTGTATTGATACTTTCAACTAATTTGTGTTGTTCAGTTATTGATTTCACATCGTGTTCCATGAATGCTTTATCAATTATGGCTTTCAAGTTTTCTTTGAGAACATTATCTAATTGTTTAAATTTTACATTATGGATTTCATCCTCTTTATAGCTAGCTAGAAGGTCATTGTTTAGCTTACTAATGAGTTCTGTTAATGTTTTTTCTTCATTTATCGTAGGTTGCTCCTCTGTTTCCAGAGAGTGTTTAATTTGACTATTCTGCTCCATTACAATGTCAGTGGATTGTGCTGGGGTAAATAATCGCTGTAATTCTTGAGCAGAACGCTTCTGTGGGATCTGGGTCTGGTTCGATTTGTTTTCAGATATCGTAGATTTATCACTAGGTTTTACGGGAGAGTTTTGTTTGATTTTTTGGATCACGTTTAATTGATTTTTAATTTCACTCAAATCGTGTTGAAGTTTCTTGATGATATTTATTTCATTTTGTTGAAAATGATTAGTACTCATTGTTGCTTGGAACGAGTCGGGCGCTGTTGATGCAAAACTCCAATCCTTATGAATGATAAATTGCTTTTTATCTATATTTTCCATTGTAGCTTTAGTAGCTTCCACCACGGCAGGTTGCTCGGTTTCCGCTTGAGATTGGGTCTCTTCTGCTAATTCAGGCTCAGTGGTTTCGACCATGTCAGGTTGCTCGGTTTCGACTTGAGTTTGAACTTCTTCTGTTGCTTCTGGCTTAGCAGCTTCCACCACGGCAGGTTGCTCAATCTCGGCTTGAGGCTGGGTCTCTTCTGCTAATTCAGGCTCAGTGGCTTCCACCACGTCAGGTTGCTCGGTTTCGGCTTGAGGCTGGGTCTCTTCTGCTAATTCAGGCTCAGCGGTTTCCACCACGGCAGATTGCTCAGCCTCAGCTTGAGGCTGGGTCTCTTCTGCTAATTCAGGCTCAGCGGTTTCCACCACGGCAGATTGCTCAGCCTCAGCTTGAGGCTGGGTCTCTTCTGCTAATTCAGGCTCAGTGGTTTCCGCCACGGCAGGTTGCTCAGTTTCGGTTTGAGGCTGGGTTTCTTCTGCTAATTCAGGCTCAGTGGTTTCCACCACGGCAGATTGCTCAGTCTCGGTTTGAGGCTGGGTCTCTTCTGCTAATTCAGGCTCAGTAGCTTCCACCACGTCAGGTTGCTCGGTTTCGGCTTTAGACTGGGTTTCTTCTGTTAATTCAGTCTCAGTGGTTTCCGCCACGGCAGGTTGCTCAGTTTCGGTTTCAGGCTGGGTCTCTTCTGCTAATTCAGGCTCAGCGGTTTCCACCACGGCAGGTTGCTCAGTTTCGGCTTGAGGCTGGGTTTCTTCCGTTGCTTCAGGCTCAGCGGTTTCCACCACGGCAGATTGCTCAGCCTCGGCTTGAGGCTGGGTCTCTTCTGCTAATTCAGGCTCAGCGGTTTCCACCACGGCAGATTGCTCAGCCTCAGCTTGAGGCTGGGTCTCTTCTGCTAATTCAGGCTCAGTGGTTTCCACCATGTCAGGTTGCTCAGTTTCGGCTTGAGGCTGGGTCTCTTCTGCTAATTCAGGCTCAGTAGCTTCCACCACGTCAGGTTGCTCGGTTTCGGCTTTAGGCTGGGTTTCTTCCGTTGCTTCAGGCTCAGTAGCTTCCACCACGGCAGGTTGCTCAGTTTCGGTTTGAGGCTGGGTTTCTTCTGCTAATTCAGGCTCAGTGGTTTCCACCACGGCAGATTGTTCAGTCTCGGCTTGAGGTTGAACTTCTTCCGTTGCTTCAGGCTCAGTGGTTTCCACCATGTCAGGTTGCTCAGCCTCGACTTGAGGCTGGGTTTCTTCCGTTGCTTCAGGCTCAGTAGCTTCCACCACGTCAGGTTGCTCGGTTTCGGCTTTAGGCTGGGTTTCTTCCGTTGCTTCAGGCTCAGTGGTTTCCACCACGGCAGGTTGCTCAGCCTCGACTTGAGGCTGGATCTCTTCTGCTAATTCAAGCTCAGGGGTTTCGACCACGGCAGATTGCTCGGTTTCGGTTTTCTCAGTTGAAGAGGCTATCGCTATATTATTAACTTTATTAATTTCCTCATCAATGGCAGATGAAATTAATGCTGCGTCTGCTTGTACTGACTCTTGCAAATCAGAATCCATCGTTAGATAAGAATCAATGATGTTTTGTGCTAATGCAATATTCTGTAAATTTAAATCTATTAATTTAGTCTCATTAATATCATGCTCAATTGTGGGTTCTTGATTGATGTCTAATAAAATGAGGTTTAATTCTATTGCTGTTTGCTTGAGTGACAGATCAGTTTCGTTCAGTTCATTTTTTACTATGCTTTCATTAAAAATAGAGAGCTTATTTTTTAAATCATGGATTTCTTTTGGGATAGAGAAAGCGTCACTCATTTTTTGTACAAAATCGTCAGACTCTACTTTTAGTGTTGATTTAGTGACTTTTTCAGGTTCAACTTTAGCTATCTGATCTTGAAGCACCTTTAGTTCTTGAGTTAATGAATTCAGTTTTAATTCATAATTTGCAATTTTGTCTTGTGCTTTATCACTAGAGGATAAAGCTAAATTATCTATTCTGTTTTCCAAGTCATAAATCTGTTCTTGAAGAACTTCTTTATTTTCGTAGAGTTGAGTTAAAGGTAATTGACCGTGCATTTCAACTAATGGAATTTCCTGTATTGAAACTAAGTTAGTCTCTACTTTTTGAGCTGGCTTTTGGGCCTTTTGAGTTGAAGGAGAACTATCATTGAAGATTAAGTTCATCTCTCTACCTGTTTTTATTACTTGAGAATATGTTTGATAATCTAGGTGTTGACTATTAGATGCTTTGAAAAAATCATACGCATGTATTAACGAATCTTTTATGTCGTAAAAATTTTGAAATTGTTCTTTGTTTAAATTGATATCGGTAGGGATCCATTTATATTTATACTGGTTTTCTATGTTCCAGTTAGGGCTTACACTCGTTTGAAGTGTGGTTGTAATCGCATGTAATAAATAATCACCAGCTTCATTTCGGGCTTTATCTCTTGCTATTTCATTTGAGTCGCCTTCACTACGATAGTGATTTTCTAATGTATGAATTAAATCATCAATATCAGACAGCTTGTTTTCTTGTTGTTCTTTCGTGAAGTCTTTACCATTAATATCACTGAAATCAACAAAAACACTTGCTAATTCAATTGCATCTTTAAAGTCTTTAGCCACTTTTAGGCCAGTATTTTCCAACCGAACGACTTCTTTAGTTGTTAAATCGGTATATGAAATTGCTGGAGCAAAGCGCTCTTGGCCATGTTTATTAAAGCGGTCATTGTCTGCCATGTTTATAATTGGGAGTGTAGGGTACTTATTGAGGGCAGCACGTATTGCGTGATTTATATTTCCAGCATCAATTGCACAAATCACTAATGCATTAAGACCGCGTTTTTTTGATTCAACGTAAGCATGCAAACCATTTGCGATGCCTTCATTAGTAATGATTATGCTCGCTTCACTAGGATTCCCAATGGTATAGAACGCTTGTTTTTTAGTACCATCACCAAGGCCATCAAACATCTTATTTAGATATTCACTTTCTTCACCGTCTCTTTTGATCTCTATTTTTTCAGCGTATATTTTTTGATAACCTGTTGTCGTGCTTATATCTCTCTCTTCGTTAAGAGACTGATCTAGTGGTAGCCATGTTGTACCGTTAGAATCAATTCTTAATCCCGTCAGATGTTGAGCTGCTTCAACGACAAGTCCTTTTTGTTCCCAATAGGTGCTTTTTAATTGTTCCTGAGACGTTACAGGTGTTTGTTGTAGATAATTGTTTTTAGCGCTAGCTAATTTTTCAATGTTTTCTAATTCAATCTCGTGCAAAATTTGTTGTCTTTTGATGCTACGATCAGCTTCCCTTTGCTGGAATTCTTGAACTGATTTTTCATTAAAGACTACATTTGGTACATTTCCTTCTTTTAAGAAATCAGTATATTCATTACGTGAGTGCGGATCATTTGCATTTTCAAAGGAAGGGTAAAAATAAAAAGATTCGATTTCTTTTTTTCCACCTTTCCATATATGTACATTTAATAATACGTTCTTAAATCTGCTATTTTTTTGGTCATTCTTGATGTAAGCGTTAAACGCACCTCGAACTGATTTTTTCGCGTTTAATGCAGCTTTTTTCGAAATAGATGTTGCTAAATTATCAACAGGTGAATCATTTTCGCTAAGTTCAATGAGGTCAATCATAGCATCGGCATCGATATTGGCTTCTTTTGCCGCAGAATCAAAGACACTGATGTTTTGTTCTAATAACATTTTCAAATATACATGTGGGTTATCTGAGTTGAATTTTTTTTTCAAAAAAGCAACTTGTGAATCTTCACTATATAAAAATTCTTGTATTAATAATTTCTCAACGTCTGATGTACTTTTTACAATAACGTTTGATTCAAAAATGGATAAGTAACCATTAGCAAGTTTTAGGGCATCTGATCGGCTATATACCCCGAGTTGGTCTAACCGTTCTAGCTCATTTATTGACTCATTAACGAGTTGTTCTGCTAATTCTCTTGTTTTTTTATATTCGTTGTTTGGATTTTTTTTAGAAAAACGATTTGAATATGCTTTGTTTATTTTTACGAGCGCTTTATTTTTATCTGTTATTTTTTCTTGTTTGGATCGTTCGGATTTGTTGATAGAAATAAGGCTGCTATGTAAGCGACGAACCTCATTATGAAAGCTATGGTTAACGGGCAACATTGCACTTGCACTGTATCTTAATGCTGCATTCGCGATGTTTTTTAACATTGGAATTTGAGGTGGAACTTTTAATTGCTCAACACGTCCTCCAAGTTGCCCAAATGTCATTCCATAATATTCTGTAAATTTCCCCTTATCGCCAACATAAGGCAATCTTATTGTTTTTGATGAATCTAAGGCCGAGGGAATATTTAGGTCATCTCTTGATCCTTGAAGCACTTTGCTTAAAGTATCAATGGTATCGTGTTTGATTTCATTCATATTGATAATCCTTTATTTAATTTGAATAGCGCAGCGCTTAAGGTGAGGGGGTAAATGTTCTTTATTCGCATAGGTAACTGCGATGACGTTGTGTAGGTTTTCTAATAGTATTTCAGCATTACTAATGTCGTTTGCTGTTTTTAATGGGCCATAGATAACGGCATTTACAATTAGATCCTCAAGGGTAGTTAGTGCTGATAATACTTTTTTATTAACAGGACTAAATGATTTTCCTTGATAATCGAAGGCGTCTGTATTAATTGCAAAAGCAAACCCTCCTTGTTTGTATAAATTGATAGCCTCAACGATCAGTACAGTACTAGCAATTTGTAAACAGTATTTTTTAGGTAGACACAAAACAACCGACTCACCATCTTTGAATTTTATTTTGGCTTGAATCAGTAAGTCTTTAATTGGTGTTGTAAGTGTGTAGTGAAAGGTTGGCAATGAAAGGGAATCATCCATAAATCTAATGAAACTAAGCATGATTATTTTATTATCATTGTTTGTATTGTACTGAGATATTTTACACTTCAATGTAGAGTGTTTTCCTGAAAAATGGATTAATGAGGTAGTGTTATCCATTTGATTCTCATTGAGAGAATAATATAAATTGCTCAGTGTTTTTAATGCTAAGCCTAAACTTGTATCTTTTTGACATTTACTCTCAGTAAATAATTTCTCATGCTTGAATGTTGATAATTGAAGGATCTCATTGGTCTTGGAATTAAGTTCAGCTTGAACAGAAAAGCTATTATTTTCTTCAATTTCATGAAGTAATAAGTTTAAGGGGGCATAAATGCCTTCAAGTGTAACAGTAGAAGTTAGTTTTATCTTTTTCTGTGTCATCGCTTTTATGCACTGCTGCTTGGTTGACCCGATTAAATGAAAAGTAGAGAAAGTACATGATTGAATAAATGAAAGAAGAGGATCATCAATTATTGTTTGTGATTCTTCATTTATACCTTGTAATTTTTCTACTAATTCATAATTAGATGCAGCTATGATTATTTCACTATTAAGATTAAAGATAGCGATAGCATTGTTATGGCAGTATTGTTTTAACTCTATATCAGCAAAGATGGTAGTTTCTGGAGTTAAGCCGCTTAGATCATGAAGATAGAAAATTTCTTCATGCATACAAGCACAAATCATTTTTTTATCATTGTCGATATAACCAAGTCTTAAAAGGTAGTTCAGATTTAGCTCTTCTTGCTCACAATCAACATCTATAAACTGAGCTTTAATAATTTCTGATAGAGGCTTACCAGCTAATTTTTGATATATCGTGCTTGAATATATGGCTGAAGGAAGACTTTTAATTAAAGTTGCGGTTTCATTTTTTGGGATCAACATACTCATAATTTCATTCCTATCTCAGAACCATTTCTTGATAGGGCTGTTATCATTGTTGATAGTGATTGCTTAACTTGATTTGTGATGTCTTTAAGCTTGGTGCTTATTGAGTCAGCATTTAAGTCGGTCCCTGATTTTTCGAACAATTTATTTAATTCAGGTGCTTTCTTATTGATGTGATCAAGAAGAGGTTGAACGCACTCTAAATCTTTTTTAAGTTTTTCCATATGAGCAAGTTTGTTATTGTCATTCATAAATAAGCCTTGCTTTACTTCACTCATTATTGACTGCCCAAGCTTTATGGCTGAATTCTTAAACTCATTGGTTTTTTTTGCGAGTTCTTCTTTTGTTAAAGAAGACGGTGAGGCTATCTGACTTACTAATGCCTGCATTTTAATACATTGCTCTGGGATACTTTCACTAAGGGCATTTTTTAACGGGAAGTTAGTGCTGTTAGTGCTCTTGGGTGATTGATTTCTTTTACTATGGATCGCTGCTGCAATAAGCTGACCTATCGTTGGGTTTGAAGCGTTTTTATTTAGGTCTTGTTCTTTTTCTTCTTCTTTTATGGATTGTCTTGAAGGATCCATATTATTGTTAGATGGATTTATTTGTTCCTGAACTGGCTCTGATTCTTGTTTTTGTTGGTTAAGACCGCCCAGCTCTAATTCTAATTCAGCTTGAGCCTTGGCTAATTCCTCTCTTAATTCTTCGATATATTGCTGTGCTGTTTTTACTTTACTTCCTTCAATAGTCGTATGTATTGTATTTTCAACATAGCTAGAATTAGAAGAAGGGCGCTCAGAATAATCCCCTGTGGCGTAACTAATGTCCTTATTAGATTCCATGCGCATATAAAAAGCATCGTTACCTTGGTTATCAATATGATGATAATTCGACGCTATTTTATTGTTCAGTTGCTCAGAGAAGAGGTCTCCAAACTTTAGATGTATATTGTTCGCCTCTATCTGTTTTGATTTATTGAGTTGGACGAGTTTATCCATACTGCAATCCCGAAATTCAATAGGAGAGCGAAATCCTTCAGGTGGCCAGCTTCTTTTAGTCTTCATGATTTATCCTTATATCTTTCAACTTTAAAGCCTGTAAGGTTTCGCTTCTTAGGCTTTTTTCCAATTTAGTTAATGTGCTATTTAGTGATTTACTATAATAAAGAGCCAGATGGCGCGTTATCTCTGGAGTCATTTGCACTTGGTTAAGTGATTCGATTCTTTCTGAATGAGCCAGTGTTGAACCATCATTAATGAAAGCGGCATCTCTCGCCTTATTGTTTATAAGCGTTCTTCGTTTTAATGAGTCGTCAATAAACCCTTTATAAAGGAGTGATTTTCTTAATTGCTGAAGCTCTATCGGACCTTGTGGTAATCCAATTAAAGAAATTTGTTCTGCTGATGGTGTTCGTATATCGCTTCCAAAAATTAATTCAATAAAGTTACTGGCCTTAACTAGTTCGTCTTCATTTAGTAACGAGTAATTATTTAGAATTTGGGATGTATCAGAAAGCTGCATACTGAAGGTTTCGAGAAATTGTTTGTCTTTTCCATTTTGAGAGCTATTTTTTGATTCAGTTTTTATGTGATTAAAGAAACTAATGTTTGTTGGAGTTTCATTATTCATCGCACCAGTGATTATATGGAATGTGCTTTCTTCTTTTTGTTTTTCAAAATTACAACTTTCACTTAAAGTTGTATTGACCTTGTCTAAGCTCTCATTAATTACCTTGCATGTTTCTTTACTCTGAAAAGGTGCAGAGTAGCGCTCTTCAGAATAATTGTTTTCAGTGATGGATATTGCTGATGTTTTCGCTTGTATTTCTGCTGATTGATTGGCATTTTTTTGATCATTTAGCCCTTCAGAAAGAGTTTTAGCTTGCTCCATTATTTCATTATGATTGCTCATGCGTTCGTCTTGAAAAATGGCTTCTCTAGTCATTTTCAACCACCAGTTACCATCACGAATAAAATCAGTGATAAACCAAATAGGGGAGAAAAAGCTATAAGTCACAGGACTTATAACCAGTGCCGCTACAATTATGAATGAGGTAATGCTATTCGATAGTTGGCGTTTCATAATTCATATTAACCTCTTCAGGAATAGAGTGGCCTAACTCGACATGTAACATCTTGTTTGGCAATCTTAAGTTACGCATTGTTGCCGTAACATGATCGACAATGACAACACCCTCATCCAATGAGGTCAGCATTTTTGCATACCCTAGTCGTCTCTGATTGATATCGTTTCGATTAAATAATGCGCTTCTAACTGATGCATATAAGAGAAAAGTAGTTAAGGTATTATCGGCTTCTGTAAAACGATTATGGTGAGTCTGATAATATGAATTTAATATTCCGATTTGCTCATCGGTAGCCATGTCTTTTTCATAAACAGAATAAATTTCTATTTCATCTCGACCTTCATTTATAACGACGTATTCATTTACAAATGATTTGAAAATGCTTGCTAAATGTTGCATTTGGAAAACAACATCGGCAGTCAAATAACCCAATTCCAATGCTTGTTCTAGGTTTAATCCAGCATATTTTAAATCAGCCTTATTTATGCGGAGCAAGTCGCACTGCTTATGAGCATACTCAATAATTGTTTGGTTTATCTTTGACATTTTGCTCTCTTATGCGTAATGTTTGATTACAATATATACGTATGTGAATTATAAAACAAATGAATGTAATTAACCCGAGTTTGACCCCACTGTATAAGCCTGCTGTTTATGCTTCTCTCTGTTCTAGGGCTGATATCACACTTTTTGTTGCTTTACAGAACGATATCGACCTATCAAATAAAATAATGACTTTTTCACCCTCACTTTCGAACTACTTTGGTTTTAAATCTGATAATACTCAATGTCATATTGGTGTTCCTGATGAGTTATGGTCCAAGTTTTCTCAAATAGATTTTCAATGCTTTTCTATAAGTTTAAATTACTTATCTCTTCATTATCACGTTGATGAAGAGCATGTAAGCTCATACAGAACTGCGGTAGGAATGGAAAAAGAGATTCATCTATCTGGAAGTGAATTAACTATTCGACTCCCTTTAAGAAGAAAAAACGCACTGGAAATTCAAGCTTGTATTGTTTTGCATCTTCATCATATGTCGCCAGATAGTGAAGCGATTGAAGGGCAAAATGAGCAAATATCAATAACAAAAAAACAGATTTTCGAGGATTAATTTATGGATGATCAAAAAGAGACTGTTCAGGTAAATAGCAAATTGAGTAAATCACTTGTAATTGTTAGTGTGTTTGGCTTTATTGCTTTTATTTATGTCATCTTCAATACTTTTTATGGTTTAAAGGCTGAGCAGTCTTCAGGAGCTTTACCCGTACCCGTTAAAGCTATAAATGCAGATCCATTTATAGCGAGCGATGCTTTTGATTTATTAGAGGCAAAGGAGGATGTTGCATTAACTCCTTTGAGTATTGGCGAATTAGAAGCGAAATTAACAGCTCAATTTCAGCGTCATGTTTTTCTGAAAAACATTAAAGGAGCACCACTTTATCTTGCCGTAATTGGTGATGATATGTTCTTTGTTGATAGCACAGGAACTTACATGTTGGATGGACGACTTCTTGATATCGATAATAACTTAATACTGTCAGATTTAATTCAAGAGGAAATTAATAGTGCGAGTCGTCATTTATTAGCTTTACGTTCTGCTCGGCTTGATGGTGTGAATTCATTTTTAGATGGAAAAAACCACAAGCGGATAGTTAAAAGCTATGAAGATAAGGGATCTTCTATCCAAAAGGCAAGTGTTAGTAAGACTCACGCCTTACCTGTAGCCACAAATTCAAAGGAAATTAATCATAAATCCAATAAAGCAGCGATGAATTCAATCGCTGTTGATACAGATATACGCGCTTCTTCAATGAGTAACAATAGTAAATTTACTGAGCTTCCTATGGGATTGAATCAGCAGCTTAATATAGCCCCTGACTTATTGAATATGGCCTCTTCGTTATCACTTTCAGATACAGCGTTTGAAGATAAGTGTTTAACTGTATCGCTAGGCGCAAATTCTTACGCTGAGATGTATCACTTATACCAAAGCATGAAATCAAAAAGTGTAATGAAAAAATGTGGCGAAGTTTATGCTTCAAAACTTATCCCCCAATTGGACGATAAAGATCTAATTGTCTATGAAGCTCCTAATGCGAAACGAAGCATTACGATTATTTCTGACTTTACGTGTCCTTATTGTCGAAAACTTCATGATGAAACACAGAAATACCTTGATGCTGGTGTCACTGTTCGTGTATTCCCTTATGGTCGAGCATCGTATATGAACAACGGAGAATTGACCGCAGTTGGTAAGAATAACTCTTTAGCGCAGTGTCAATTACCGAGTAAAAAGGGTGAGTTATTTGATACACTGTTGTCAAATCCTACACTATATAAAAGCAAAGTTTTAAGCGGAAATGGTGTGTCATTACCATCTGAAAAGTGCCAGCAAGTCTCTTTTATCTATAAGGTAATAGGAGATATCTTAACAAGCAGGGAAACCCCTATTATTATTAATGATGAAGGTAATGTAGCTCGTGGATATTTCCCAGCGAGTTCTTTGCTATCTAAGTGGGGAATGCTGTAGTTATAGAGTGACAAGATTAATGAAAGCCCCTCGATGGGGCTTTTTTTATATGCTGAAGTTAGTGTTTATTTCTTCGATGATATTATCTAGTTTTACGGTTCTTAATTCATTTTCAGGTTTGATCTGGATATCAGAATCAATATTCTTTTCTTGTTGTACGATGAGTTCATTTAGGACGTGGTTTAAGCCGAACTCAATCAATTTTGGGTAATGTTTTTCAGCTTGCTTTAATGTAGAGGATATTAATTTAGTATTACAATGATTACCGTTAAAGAAGAGTGTGGAATATTTTTTAGCAGATAATTCGATGTTTGAAGGACTTGTGTCTTTTGATGACGCTAATAGATAAGCGATTTCATTTTGTGGTGAAAGAGTAAGCTCATTTTTAATAAAACTACCCGTTCGAGCAAGAACACTTCCCGAATCAAAATGCATTACTGAACAATCATTAAAGCTATGATTCAATGATGTGCGGTTTTGTTCTTTAATTAGATATTCTATGGGGGTAATCGGGTGAGCCAGATTATAAATAGCATAATGAGCAGTGTTACTTTGAAAGTCGAGGTGTTGCTCATGATGAATAAGCTCTCCTGATAGCGTGTATTCACTTAACGTTTGATCAGCGATACTTGGTAAGAATTTAAAGTCAGTTCTAGTATAACTAATTCTACCGTTAATGAATGCATCTTGAAGTTCCTCTGCTACAGTCAATTTTCTACCTGATAGAGCTCTATCCGTGATTAAATCTCGGGTAATCGTAGGGTTAACCTTAGTTGCGGCATTTGCATCATGCCATTGTGTGGGTACATTACAAACATGTTGAACGCCTTCTACATTAAACCCTCTTTGTTGGACTTGGTTTATTCGCCCTACAGCATCAAATTGTTTTGCTAAAGAGATCCCTGTGGTTGTTAGATAGTTATTACGGTTCGACTTTGAGCTCATTTTGCGCATATGTAAATTAGTCACTTTAATCAATGCGGCTTTGAGTGCTTGGTTTTGATCAAAATCAAACTCGCCTTTATTGTATCGATTCAAAGTTAAAGTAATGCCTATTTCACTAATATCATTAAAGATACAACGTCCATGCTCAGAGTCAGGTGTTAAGTTTTTAATATGTTCAGCGATTAAATCTCCTTGAGGGTCGGGGTCTGTTGCTATGATTATTGGTTGTCCATTTAGCGCTCTTAAATCTTCAATAATGGTTTTGTTTATTGGTTGTTGAACAATATTATTATTATGAAACGTATAATCATATAGGTGGCCAGAAGTGGCCATTACACTTGTAATTACCCCTAGTTTAAATAAATTATGCTGTAAAAGAGCCGCAATCTTTGGACTCTCAACAATAATGTTTTTACCACTCCCAAGAATCATCAATCCCCCTGCCTTCTGTTGAAGGGCTATTTGATTTTTGATTGGGGCTATTACTTTCAGGTAATTGTTTATAAAAATTATCAGTATGAACGCTGCATGATGCGGCTTTAAAAATACCGTTTAAATGACCGTAACAAGTTTCATCAACTTCGATGCAGTTTACGCTTTCTGTTATCAATTGCCCTGATAGTGACTTTGTTGTTTGTTTACACATGCGATTGTATTGACTCACTGGCCCATCAATTCGACCACATTCAACGGCACGTTTGCCAGTATTGTCTATGCTTGAACCGCTGACATAACAAGCTGAACCAAGATTCATATTGGCTGGCAAATTCTTACAGGATTCTACTATTGGAATAGGCGTCCCATCGGGGTATCGTTTAATTTGTTTTGTTTCATCGTCCGTCTCATAACCAATTACACACATCTCGTAGTCAACGGTCGGACGGCTACATTTAATTTTTCTCCATTCATCCGAGAAAGCATCCCCTTCTTTTAAATAACAGGTATCTGGACTTGAAGGTCCATTGTCTGTTATGGAACAAGGAACAATAATATTTTTTCCTGTACTATCTTGCGTGTAACACATTTCATCTTCTGGTTCTGTAGGTATTGGGTCGGGATTAGGGAGACCATTTCCATTACCGCTATTACCTCCGTTATCATCGTCACCAAACAAATCATCTATGGTTTTATCTTTGATAGCATTTAGTTCACTACATACTTGTCCTGTTAACCCTGCGGCTATATCACCAAGAGTAGGGAGCCCAATCAAATCAAAATCCATGTTACAGCTTGCCATTGGATTGAACCATGTTGAAGGGTTCCCACTCGTAGTATCAATATCGCATTCATAATCAATAGCTGGAGAGGGGAGAGTTATAGTTAAAGAGTCACATGAATTAGATGGACTTATAGCCCAAGTTTTTTGCGGTTCTGATTTTTCAGCAAATGCGTAAGAAGTAGAAAACAAAGCCACTATTAATGCCATTTTTATTTTCATATCGAATGTCCTGTAATGGTTTGTAACGTTGATATTTTTGCGACTTCTTCGACTCTTTGAACAATAGTCTTTGAAGCGATAACTATTTGATTGTTAACTAGTGTGTTTTTTTCTATAGATTCGTTATAGGTGGTGTAAGCATATTCGTAAATAGCGGTTCCCCAAGCGTCACTATTAAAACCGCACCACGCCATTGCGGTGATAGATTCAGTGAAAGGAAGGTAAGCAATTAATCCTATTAGATCAGCGAGAGCATGCTCTGTTTTATCACTCAGAGGATAGCGACAAACTGAAGGCAGATTGTTAAATATTTTAGCAATATCATGAATTTCACTATTTAGCGTCCATGTTTCTTTTTCTTCGAATGAATGCCAAATTGCGAGAACATCTTGACTGTACTGTTCTAAATATTGTGACTTATACGTTGTGTATTTATCTATATCCATTGCTATAACCATATTTTATTTATAATATGGTTACATTAGTAATTTTTTAAGGATAGTGCAATGGAATTCGAACAATCATTAACTAGACGAAATCTAGCGGTAGATCTTCAAGAGCCCTTGTTATCCTCTTCTCCTCGTTGGAATCCAGATTCTTGTCTATCTATGGAAGATTTCACACTTCAAGTTGAATCTTTTCATCCTCAAGCATTTGATAACCGCTTACTTACAGCTATTGAAAATAACAATGAACCTATTTTTACGCTTGGTGATGTGACTACACAATTAGAGCAACCGTTTGACATTAGCAATGATATTGAGATGGATAACTCAATGGAAATGGAAAAAATGGGGATGTAACGATGTATTTTTCTAAAAAACACTTAGCCGTAATTATTGCACTTAGTTTTCCATTTAAAGCTAATGCTGTTGTTTGTATAGACGCGATTGGTAACGCCCTCCAATTAGAAGAAATGGTATCGTCGGCTGCTCGTTGGGTTGAAGAAAAGTCAGCTTGGGCGGCTGAATATGCTCAAGAGAATGCATTAGCCGAATTTGAAAATATGCAAAGTGAATACCGTGCAAGTGCTGAAATTTCAGCAGTTACAACATCGGTATCCTCAACGGCTAATGCTCATGCTGAAGAGCGATATATTGCTTCTCCTAGTGCTTGTTCTGCAATCCAAGGAGCTAAAGCTCTTTATGATTCGTTTTCAGCCAATTTATGTGCTGAAGACGAATCAAAGGTTGCTGTGGAAAGTTTGGAATTATCAAAAATCACAGACTGTGGGGTTGGTGGATCAGGATTACATTGTGGTGCGTTAAAAAAGAAAAGAGAAAGCATTTCAAGTCGTTTAGTTTCGGCTGTAAATGATAAAGATGGTGAATCTCTTGCCGCAATGCTAGATGGTGGAACCGTACTTGGTGTTGGTGACGGGGTAATGAGTCCTGATAAACAACAAGCCCAAGATGATGCTTTTGCATTAATTCTTGGAGTGGAAGATACGAAGTCACTACCTCGACGTTTGGATGGCAGTTTAGCTACAAATGATGATCCCCATGCGATAGCCGCTACGACTCAGTGGGCTAGACAACACGCTCTTGAATCAATTCCAAATTCTGCGTTAAAACGAATCAAAGGATTGTACGATCATCAAGACGGTAAAAAATCAATTATCGCCCAATTAGAAGAACGAGTTCAGTATTATAATAGTGAAGAGTTCTTAAAATTAATTACGAATACCAACTCAAAAGACTCCCTGCCTGCCGATTGGGGGACAATGCACCCAGAAGCTAAATTTTCTTATTTACAAACATTACCGTCAAGTGAGCAACCTGTATCGTCAGAGCAAGTTACTCGCATGATCGCTGAAATGATTAGCCTACAACTTGCTTTGGATTTTTTAACTACAGAATCCGCGCTATCAAGCAATGCTCTTATTGCTATTCAATCAAAGGTTCAGATGTAAATGAATATGCTTGATGAATTCTTTAAGTTCATGGTCGAGTATGAGATCCCATCTCTTTATTTATTAATTGAAGTTATTTTTATGGCTCTTGGTTGGTATTACTTTCTTTGGTGTATCGCGACTCTTAAAAATGTTAAGCAATTAACGGGTAATTACTCACAAACAGCTTTTCAAATTGCTGATGTTTCTCCGTTATCAATTATAGGGCGATTCTTTGCCAGTGTTTTCTTAATGTCTTATGGGCAAGGCCAAGCGCTAATCGCTAATTCTATTTTTGTGTCACAAGATTTTGCCCCTTACTCAATTGAAATGTTTAGATCGATTTCTTGTGCCAATGGGAGTATGGAAGGTTGTCTTCATTATGATTTGGGCCTCTATCAGAATCAATCATGGGAGTCTCAGGTTATTAATGCGAATTTTTTCAATTTAACTACAGCATTGATGCAAATATTTGGGGCGATTGCGTATGGCCGTGGTTGGCATAATGTTGGCCGACTTGGAGATAACGCTGTAAGTGGGAAAGCTCCTCCTACATTTGGTGGGGCTTTAACTCAACTCATTCTCGGTGTGGCATTTATGCACCCCCTTGAACTATGGGAAATGTTCACTTAAGTCGATAACAAGGAACAGTTATGGAAGAGAATACAGGGTTACTTGATGGGCTTGGTAATGCTATTGACTATCTTGCTGAGCCATCAATTATACATTGGTTGACCCTTTGGTATGGTGATTGGGTTTTAGGTGTCTTTAATGATTCTGCCGCCATTAATTACCCCGTTTCAGCTTTAATGATCGCGTTAGCTTCGTTAAACATAGTTGCGTTGGCTGCATTATTAATTGTCTTGGCTTTTACTGGAGGTAAGTCTCTTTTATCTGGTTTAGTTACTGCTGATATCGCATCTGGTAATAGTAAATTTCTTCCTATTCGTTTACTGATGGCTTTTAGCTTACTCATGCCTACAAGCGCTGGTATTGAAGCGATGAAGGACTATAACGTTTCGATCAGTAATGTTCAGCTTAATACAATGAGAGTAATCGTTGGGGGAGGGGCTATTGCCGATTGGTTATGGGTTCAATCAACGCGAGCTTTATTTGAATTTAATATTGGAGGGGCATCACCTATTCGAAATACGATTGATCGCTCTAATTCATTTGCTCGGGCGTTTACCTGTAACTATCTTTATCATAAAACCATAGGGGCAAGTAATGGAGAGCAACTTTTCTATTATTTATCAGGCCGTGAAAATATACCTACCTTTAAATCTTTGCAAGGCGCAGATAGTTGGGATGAAATAGCATTACCCGAGGAAGGAGGACTTCCAAGCTTTCTTAGAATTCGGTTAGGTGGTCCCAATGAATCATGCGGTTCATTGACGTTTCAGTTACAAGGGGATCCAAAAGCGGAAGATGACAAACAAAAAGGAATGTTCTCAAGCACAAATTCATTAGTCACAGAAATGCAGTATTTAATGAGAAAAGAGGCAAATGCAATTTTACTTTCAACAATGAGGCCTTATACCGAATTTGCAAAGCGTTACTATGATGCATTTTCTAGTGTTTCAGTTAAAACATTGTATGAGAGTAAAAAACCTAATGTTGGTGGCGAGTCATTTGCTCCTGAAGCGATTAATTCTGGAACACTCCAATCAGGAGCCTCTTCTTTAAAGGATAAAGTCAATGGTACAGGAGACGCCTTAATTTATTTGGCTCAACAATTAGCCTACAACCAACAATCAATATCTCAGAAGGCACTCAGTGTATTTGGTGAGCATTTAGGAGAGGAAGGCGATAATCTACCAGAGACATCAATAACAGATCGCATTATTAATAATTATCTATCTGGCTATATATCGGCTGGGAGTTTTTGGAGCTTTTATCAAGACTTTTCAGCTCTTGCTTATGATGCTGAGCGCTATGGTAATGGCTTTGCTGTAACAACCGCTAATATGGATAATGGTTCCGAGTTATGTAAGGGTAGTATCTTTTCTTGGTTAACATCCTCTTCCGTTGATGGAATTGATTTTGCCTGTGAAACAACAGGCCACCTAACGATTGGGTTTGATTGGATGGTTGATGTATCAAAACAAAAAGCGGCAATGAAACAGATGGCTTCGACGATTTCAGCCATTGATCGTGATTATGAAGTTGATGTAGCACTTTGGTCGGGATTTTATAGTATTGGCAATGGAGAGACATCAACAGGGTTAGGAGTGTGGTCAAGCGTCATGGTTTGGCTGATTGAAATGGTTTGGAAGGGAATGGAGTGGGCAAATCTAAGTGGAAATGATGGGTCGTTAATTGGCAGTCATGAACAAGATAGATTGAGTTTATTATCAGGTGATGACAGTCTGTTATTTAACCTATCTGGTCAAAATTCACCTTATATATTTCTGACTCAAGTCGGGGAAGGAATGCGTGATATTTCTTTTCTTATACATGGCCTCAGAGGAACCCTTGATGCTTTGATGAAAACTCAATTATCAATTGCTGAAAAGACATCTGACTCACTAATGCAAACAACTCCGCTCGCAGCTCCGCTTGCATTTTGGTTAGAGTTTCCACTTCGGGCGTTAAATAATTTATGGGAATGGGGTAATCAGACTCTTGGAATGTTGGTAACCGTCTTATCCACAACAAGTCTTATTTTAGTCTATGGTTTACCTGCCATCCCCGTAATTGGCTGGACAATGGTACTTGCTGGATTGTTTTTTACCTTTTTTGCAGCAATGGCCGCTGTTCCTTTTGCTGCTGTACTTTTAGGAATACCAAAAGGAGAAGGATTGTTTGCGCCAGATACAGAGCGAGTTCTGTCTTTGATTTATGGGATTTTTATTCGTCAACCTTTAACCGTTATTGGGTTCCTTGGAAGTATGTATATGGGGTATACGACGATGTCATTGTTTAATTTAATTTGGTTTGTGACCTTCTTTACTAAGTTGGATGGTCTAGGCTTACTTGATTCGACAATAGCAATTATCTTTATATTTTTAGGCTATGGCGTTGGGTTATTTTTTATTGCTTTGTATTCATTTCGTATTACGACCATGACTGTAGATACCGTTGGTTTATGGTTTAGTAGTGTCTTAGTTGGTGGGGCATTTGGTAATAATGAAAATGAAATACAAAGTTCAACTCAGGCTATTCAAAGCCTGTCATCTAAACTTGATGAATTTGCATCGGCTAAGGAACAAGGGTCGTCAAATTCTGGTGGTTCTAATGGTGGCGATAAACCAAAATCACAATCTAGCATGAATGCGTAAGGTGACTGAATAATGGATGATAATGATTTTAAACAAATTGTGTTAACAGAGGATGCTAAAAAGAAAAAAGTACCGACTGTTAATTCAAATAATGTAGTCATACATGGTGATGATCTGGGCGATTTGAATGATAAGGTTATTGTCATTCAAATACCGCCTCAATCGGGAAATCAAGAGCTACCTTCGCTACCTGATGATACAGCTTCAGAAAAACCTAAACGTGCTTTTGTTATTAGAGGTATTAGGGCTGTTGGTCGAAGTTTATCAAATACGGTTGATGATCATACCTTTCGGATCTTGCGCCCAAGCAGCCCACATAATGCAGTTTTTATTGATGGCTTTATTAAATCAACGTACAGGGATTGGTTATCTTTAATTGACCCTGATAGTGAAACCGAAAAGGCAATTGATAAAGTTCGATATTTAGATGAAGAAAATCGTCCATTTAGAGAAATAGTATCGCAGCTAGATAATTGTAATGTCGATTCAATTAATGCGACTCAAAATGCAATGCTGTGGTGCTTGGGCGTATCTACGGTTGGAGTATTTTATAGTTTATTTAAATGCTTGGTGTCGATTATGATGTTGTTCATGGTCTCAGGTTCCAGCCTAGATTTAATTGTTAGTTTTGGTATGTGGCTGTCATTTTCAATGTTTGCTGTTTTTATGTATTTATATTATGGCTATCATTGCTGGGTATTAAGGAGGGATAAGTTTGGTACATTTAAGGGTTTTTTATATGATTATCGAACTTTTGAAATGAATGCAATTTTTCCTTATATAGAAGAATAAAAAAGGCCTCAATTATGAGGCCTTTTTTGTTAGTCAGAATTTTTTAGGTTAAATGTTTTATTTATGATGATTGTTATGAGCTTACTTATCAAAGTAATAAAAATGGCATATCCAATTAAAACAAGAAGAACATGCTTTGGATAAGGCGGTCTTCCTCTCTCAAATACCTCATTCATGGGCATGATTAAAAAGCTAAAGCTTGTTGTTGGCTCAGGTATAGGTTCATAAGGCATCATTTGATTCATACGCTCAGGATTGTATACACGAACAAAATGACTTTCATTTATCATGCTAACATTACGTTTTTCTAGAAAATCTACTTTAGTTTGTCGATCCTCGTGCTGAGGACGTACAGACATATCGTTTTTTAGAGAGTTCCACCAATGATAGATATTACTCGGTTCCTGATTTTGTAACGATGTTGGAATTCCAGATACCGTTTCTATACTCACTGGATACTCACCATTCGAGTTAGCGGCAATAGGGTTAGTTAGGTTATCTAAGTGGTATTCCATTTGATTAGCAAAACCAATAAATCCAGCGTTTGGAAGTTGTATGAATGGTTGATAAAGAAGGGTGAAAAATAGCGCCACACTAATAATTAGAAAGCGCTTTTTCTTATTTGAAGTAGTAAATTTTTTATAAGCTCGAATCGGAATTAGAGCGAGCAACCAAAAACTATGACGGATAGCTGAAACGATGAATGCTAACGTTAGGATTACCGCTGTAATGGGGGTAACTAGCCATTTTAGTAAGTTGGTTGCAAGCATGGTTATTTACTCCATTTTTATAGATTCCAAATCTATTGCATCATTAATTGTAATATCAATGAGGCGCTGATTATGATTAAAAACAAAATCTACCGCATGTCTAGTGTGGCTTGATGTTGATGTTTTAAGATAACGGTACTTATAAATAGTACGGTTGTCTGGATACATTATTTGTTGTGGGTAGCCAAAGAATTCCTTTACCGTTTCTTGAGTACTCACACCAAGGGTTAAACGCTCTAATTTAGCATAGTTGATAGGGCGACCCATTTCTGATGATGCACAGCCTGCTAAGGCTGTAATTAGAGCAAATATAGCAATCGTTCTACGTAACATTGTGCAATACCTTCAATATATGTATGAAATTTGATTCTTGCAATAGTGGATATTCTTATTTCAACAATCGTCATTTTTTAGAAAAACGTCATTACGGGTAATAACAGTAAACTTCAGCTAGGCCTAAGCCATTTGGGTCATCAATTAACCCCAGTGCTGGATCTCCTACATCGTGAGTTTTAAATATAATTTGCCAGTTAGTACCGACGATATTTGCATCTATATAGTTAATGTTGTTATTTACTTTAATTGCCCCGTTGTCTAAGAAAATTGTTGTCCATCTTTTAGGGGTAATTAGTAATCGAGGAGAGCCACCAGAAGCGCATACAGGTACAGGCAATAAATCATTAGCTGCGACCATTTTTACCCCTTGCATGGATAGCTTTGGCATTACATCACTAATAGAGCGGTTCCCTAAAGACGTAAGAACAATATCATTTAATCGAGAAATCCCTGATGGGTCCATATCAACGAAATAAGTATCATCGTCTGCATTTATTAATGTTCCTGTCATGGATACATCACCCTCAGATAGAGTGACATTATCTGTTGCATTGCCTACTCGAACTTGACCTGCAAATTGGTTTTGAACTGAAGCATCAATTTGTTGTATGTATTCGACAGTTAAATCATTAATTTCTGCGGTATCTATGATAGCGCCATCACTATCAATAAATGTGCTGGTTAGGTTGTCAATTTCAGCTTGTGGTGTTACGAACTCTTCAACGGTTAATCGCTCTAATGCACTATCACCATCCATATCAATGAATCGCGTCGTTGATACTGTATCTGTAGCTCTGTCATAGTCGGCAAATCTCTCTGCACTAATTGTTTCAGCGCCTTCAATACCTGCACCATCTTCATGTATTTGTGTACCGGTGATCGTAACAAGCCCATCCCTTCGAGAATAAGGAGTATTGGCAACATTTAAGCCGATATCTCCTTGCACAATTGCAGTCGTTGTTGCTGTAAAAAATGAGTTAGTGGCTCCCATTGAACTGAATGACACTAGCTTTTCGGCAGCAACGGCAATCTCACCTGCAAGATGGCGATCTGGGTCACCAGTATTTGATAGGATTCCATTGGCATGATCTGCTTTTTGTACGATTTGGATCCGAGTATTGATAATTGTTCCATTATTGCTGATCTCAAATCGGTAAGTAGTATCTCCGCCTAAAAATGGGTTGTTTAACGTATTGCAGTGAAGATTTTCTACTGGAGAGGTTGCAGATCCTCCACAAAAAGCTTGGCTCTTTAGCCAATCAAGACCTAAATGGACAGCCCCATTTACAAAGGGGTGGCCAGCTTGGTCCCATTGTTCTAAAGGTGAGAGTAGCGGTGGGGTCGTGGAGCTATCCCCTCCGCTACTTTGATAACGAACAACTGCATTTGCAATAGTAGCTAGTCGTTGGCCTTGTAAAGTGATGGCAGAGCGTTGATTTTCTTCGGCCCACTGTTGAGTGAATTTTGAAAACACCACCATCATAATAATAGTGGCCAGCATTGCTCCAATTAATATCGAACCTTTTTGCTTACCAAAAGAGTTTGCCATCATACTTGACCTATATTAATTATTTATAAAAGTAATGTTGATTGACGTACCAGCAGCAGCACATGCAGTAGTTATTGCTGGAGCTGTGGCTACTCGTGTTGAGCCTACTCGTATTTCATCAATTCGTGCAAACATACCCTCGACAATATCTTGACAAAGATCCCCCTCGACATCATTAGCGATAATACTTATGAATTGATCTGTTCCTGAAAGAACTCGACCACTTTTAAGGGTGGCACTATCAACGGAATCATAGGTTAAGCCGTCGGTTGAAAATGGAGTCACAAATTTATTTGCTGTAGGTGATTTGGTCGTATCGAGTACAATTCGCTTTGATGTATAAGCATAAGCATTATTCAATCCGTCATAAGAACCATAAGTGGTTTTCATTTTTGGTAAAGTATCGAAAGATTTATTTAGAATCGATAACATACTTTCTGATTTTTGGTTTTGTTGCCAATTTGAATAGACATTATAACCTCCAGCCGCAAGTATACCTGCGATAACGATGGCAATAACAATTTCGACTAATGTCCACCCAGCATTTTTTTTCTTTTGAGGAAAACGCATATTTCTATTTCTGTTCATTGTTTATATCCCTTTTATTTTCATTTAAGTTAAATATGTACTGATACTGAAGTTTGCTAATACAAGCAAAATAATATAGGACGCAATTAAAACCATCCCTGTTAAGTTAATTATCCAAGATATGTACGTTATACGAGTTGTTACAGATTGTGCTATTTTTTCAGCAATTGATTCCATGTATTTTGCTGGGGTTTTTGTTTCTAAATACACCGATAATAGGTAATTGGTTTCTACACTAAATAAAGAGGTATTTAATGATTCCGATATTTGACCTGTGATAAGGAAATTTGATTCTATTTGCTTTCCTTCATAACGAGTAAAAGGAGAACCATGTTCAATTATCGTTTTTAATACGCCTGCCATTGGGTAACCAGAACGAGTTAATGTAGCCATCGTTTGTAAGAACGCAACAGATGCATTAGCCCTGTGGATGCTATACGGTAGCCCGATAATTAAAATCTTCTCTACAAATATTCTTGATGGGTGAGTAAAAAGCTCAAATGTAATTTTATACGTTAAAACAACTATTATGAGAAACGGAATAAATAAGGATTGATTATTTAAAACTAGCTCATTAACACTAATTAATGCGGCAAGTTCCCCTACAGGCTCTTTGCCTGCTTGACTAATCGTTCTTACTATTGGTTCTATTACCTCGCCATGACTTCCGTTAACTAATCCAATAAATGATAAAATATAAATAAATGGAGAAATTGATGCGAAAATCAGGATCTTAATATTTGAACTTGATTTCTCATTATTTTCTAAAATCATTTCAATTGCTTCTGAGCTTTTATCTGACGAGCGCAAAATCATTAGTTCAATATCTGTAAGGTAATCTTCCATTACATCGGCTAGGTGTGGTTCTTCAGAAGCCTCCCAATTTACCCGTATGGTTGAATAGAATTTTTTTATTGCTCTGTGTTTTTTTGGATAGTGTTCTTGTTTCTTCTTTTCAATTGTTTTTATCGCACCACTTAAATCTTGTCCCTGTTTAAGTTTAGTAAGTAAGATATCTAAATATTGGTAAATATATTTACGTGGTAATACTATCGAGCGAAATCCTTTTCTTATTGTCGTAAGTAAAGGGGCAAAAATATTTTGATATGAGAAAGCGTCTAGGCTTATTTTATTAAACATAAATTTGACTCGGATGATTAATGTTAAGTTCTTTACGAATGTTATAGGTAGAGGTTAGATCCCCAATTTCAGTGATGATATTTTCAATTTCTACCTCGCCTTTAAATAGGGCATGCAAAGCAACATCAGATTTTGTTAAGTTCTCTTTAGTTAACCAATATTTCAGAGCTTCTTGCTTGTCTCCAGAAGCAAGGTATGAGAGTAAGTTGACATCAATGTTAACTATTTCAGCAACAAGTTTACGGCCAATAAGACCATTATTACATTTAGGATGTTCACAATTGGTAGAGCTATTATTTCTAAATCGAATGTCTTTTATTTTGTGACCTAATTCCATTGTGCATAATTGCTCTAAAGCTATCATTTGGTCTTCATTAATATGTGGTAATGTCTCTATGGTGTGAGCGCAAGTCGGGCAGATTTTTTTTAAGAGTTTCTGCGAAATAACAGCACCTAAAATTTGACCATTTGATAGCGTTGATGCATTTGCTCCTAATCCGACCATTCGTTCATATACATCAAATGGACTTTCACAGTGTAATGTCGCAAAAACTTTATGGCCTGTTTGTGCTAATTTTTGCGCTGTATCAACAGACATTAGATCTCGAATTTCGGCAAGAGCTAATGTATTTGGATCCGCTCGCATAAAGAATTTTTGCAATGCTTCCGCTTGTCTTTCACTTCCACCATCAACCCTTGAACCACTTTCAATGATATTAAATTGAATGATCCCTTTCATCTGACGCTCTATTGGGTTTTCCATCGCGTATATAGAAGTTGTATTGTTTTCGTCATCACGAATTTGCATTAAATAGTTTTGTTGAGAAACACTTTTTCCTGAGTTTGTTTCTCCAATAGTTAATACCATCCCACGAGCTCTTAAAGCTTCTTTTATTTTTTTTGCTTGGTCGAAAATAAAGCCAAGCTCTTCAAATTCGATTTTTTTAGCGTACTCTTTCTGATCTCCGAGGCATCGGCAAACCATGTAGAATTGTTTTTTTTCACGAGTTGTAGGGTGGGTGGTAATACGGAGGCCTAAGCGTTTATTTTGAATGCCTCTATATAAAACAGCATCGGCTTGTTCTAATTCATTAAATTGCTCACCTTCGATTGAGCCTTCTGTAGCCGCCATATTCGAGTATAGAACCGATATCAAACTGAATATTTCGTCCTGATTACGCTCTGTCCCATATAACTGTAACTCACCATTAACTCTAAATTTAATGAATGAATGACCTTTATCTCCAGATATATGTATGTCAGATGCGCCTAAAGTATCTGCATCAAGTAACATTTTCTCGATTTCATTAATTCTAGTATTTTGCGTATCGACACTCGTTTTTGAGTTTACGCCATGTTGTTCGCAAGCATTTTTTATAATGTCTTTTGATACAAACGTTCTTTTAAACGAGCAATCACTAAAACGTTCTTTATTTGGTTGTAATACTTTTTTTCTTCCAGCCGCCAGAAATTGATCAAGCCATTGTTTGTCTTTTTCTGGTTTGACCTGAATATCCTTATCAATAAGAGCGTAGACCGTCATTTTGTTTTGGTCATTACCTACAACAATTGCAGCTTGCATACTTATTTCATGATCAAAGCCTAATTCTTCAGCATTAACCACTGATGAAATAGTGCCGAAATAATCAAGACTTGTGATAGGAGTATTATTCATACGATATCTTAATTTGATGAATCGTAAGGGGTTGGCATTGCAGCCGTTGGGTAGCTAACGGCTAAAGGGTCTTGCGTCTCCTTTGTTGCGTTAACCTTCGCTTTTAGTTCAACTTCTAATTCACCCATTAATACGGCTTCAGCATATTTTTGAACAAGTTGGTGATTAAAGGCCATTGCACTCATTATTTCTTCTGATGAACGCTGATTAACCGTTGAAGTCTCTTTAGTTCTTGTGTTGTACACAATTAATTCACGAGAGTCTTCTGCTATAATTCTATAGCCATCAAATACCTTTTTATTTTTAATTGCGTTGTTGATATCAATATTTTTATGTGATGAACCATTGACGATTAAATCTGCACTAACGGCTTTTCCAATACGTACATATTCAGACATATAAAAACCAGAATCATAAGTAGTACTTAATTCTCGAATTCGCATTAATCTTAATGCTTGTTCCTGTCTTCTTTCACCTTCTTTAATGTTTAGGCGTTGTTCTAACTCTTTGTTGTTTTCAGACTCAGTTTTAGATTTAGCAACAGGGCTAGGTGATGTAACGTTTTTTTTATTTCGTTGTGGATTCAGCATTAAATCGATTTCACGCGACGTATTCAATAATTGCTTTAATACTTTAAGTTGTTCTAGTTTTTCTTTAGGCTCTTGTCGTGAATGCAAAATGTCTTTGTAACGTTTTTCAGCTTCTTCAACGGTAATCAACTCTGATGCAACCGATGGTAAGGCAGTAAAAAGTAAAACAAATAATAAAATGCTATTTTTTAGATTGTTCATGAATAATGACCTCTAACACAGTAGTTTGTGTATCAATGGAATACGTTATTTTATTTAAAAATGATGAGCTATATTTATTTACTATGTCACTAATTGATTTAATGATTTTTGTATCTGAACCATTAACAATTAACTTATGAAAAGAAGGTTCTATTAACCAATCACTGTCTTTTAAGTCTTTTGTTGGATTAACTTGATACTTGTAGTAATCATCAATGAAGTTTTTAGATAACTTCACTGGGGTAACCATTTTAGTTTTACGTAATGACCATGATTGAATTTTCTTTTCGTGCTCAAGTCGTTGCAAGTCATTAATTAAATTAATGATTAATGATGAGTTATTACTTTGTTTCTTTATTGAATTCCAACCAATCATTTCACTTTTATTAATAAGTTCAGTTTCTTGATTAAGTGCTGTCATGCCATCAAGGTTTATTTTTGCATCTGGATAAAAATCAAGTAACGCTCTTGCTCCGTATTGACTATCAGCTCTATCCAGCGTTTGTAAATATTCGATATCTACATTTTCTGAAACTAATGTAAGTGTATTATTAATCTTAATATCACGAGTTTTCCATCCATTAACTTCAACAATAGTATTTCTAATACGTTTAGAAGCTTCTTTAAATAGCTTATCTCCTGATACTCGTTTAAATACCTCATACCATCTTATTTCATCATTTATTCTTTCTGTTCGCTGTAGCTCAAATTCAATTCGTAAGTCTTTTTTGACAATAGGTTGGTTACTGTACTCAGCGGCATTTTGTTCATCGATTTGCCTTTGCAATTCAGCTATTCGTAATTGTTCTTGCTTTTCCGCTTCTTTTTCTGAGTACCAATAGCCACCAGCAGAGCAAACAATCAGTAGAATTAAGAAAATATATTTAAAATTAGTACTATTTAAGCCACTAAGTTTTTCAATGTTTTTTAGAAAAATGATCTGACTTTTACTTACGTCAGACAATAAAGAAACGAGATGAAAACTTTCAAATTTTATGTTTAGTTCTACAGTATCAGTATCAATAGCACCTGCTATCTTCTTTATGAATGACGAAGCCGTATTTCGAGGCTCATCATCTGATATGCAGATACGAATCAGTATTGGTTGAGGATTACCAAAAAGAATGTCATCCAGCTTTCCACTTAGCGCAGATAAATCAACTTCAAATGAATCTTTACCGTAGTTCAAAGTACGATCAATCTTTATCGTTTGACCTGAAATGGCTAACACATGAAAAATATTATTATCTAATTGAAATACATAAACGTTTAAATTATCTGGTGTAAAAAGATGTTCAGAACGAGCGAAAATCGCCACTTTTTCCACTTGAGCTAATGAAACGCAATTGCTCTCACCTTTGGCAACGTCATTGTTTAAGACACCAATCTCAATTGATGTAGGTGTTATTTTGTTTAATACGCCTCGTGTATTATTTGATTTAAAAAATGCTCCAAAATTCTCATGGTAAGATCGTTGATTATTGATACCTAAACCAAATGACCATTCCATATCAGTAATAACAGGATGTGAGAATTTTTCGATGAAATACTTGCTAGAGGACATATCAACGCTCCATTATCACAGGTTTAACCATTACGATTAAAGATGACTTGTAACGTTTATTCGTTTTACCACCACCTGTCCACCAAGGAAGTGATTTTGCAAGGCTTGCAAGCTCTGCACGGTTTAGATCTCGTTCGTAGGCATTTAATACTACGGTTTCACCAGAACGAATTGGAATACCTGAAATTGTACCGTGCTGTTTCGTTTCTTCTAACTGAACCATGTCCTCTTCAGAACCGAAGGTTTTAATATCACCGATAGATTTAGTATTAACGATTACCTCCATATCAACTTTACCATCTGAAGTTAAACGGGGTCTGGTTGTGATATTGAATCCTTCATTAATTAATTTAGTATTAACGCTTTGTTGTGAGAAGCCATTTGAGTCAATAGTTACCTCTCGACCAGAAACGATAGCTCTGTCTTGTGAACTAATTAATTGAGTTGGAATATTATTTTTGGTTTTAATCGTGTTGGTAATACGAGAATAAACCGAAGCATTTTCATTTAAGAATTTGCCAATAATGTTAGACCCATCAAAGTCCCCTCCAATTTTTGTTGCTGTAATGCCACCTAAACCAGAGTCAGAGATAACCGTAGGAGAGAGCGCGTTTAAAGCAAAAGAGGCGCTTTCAAAGGCCGCAGTCCAGCTAATTTGTTTCTCATCATTCACTTCCCAAATAATCTCATATACATCGGCTTGTATTGAGTAAGGCGTAAGTGCTGTGTAATTTAAATCATCAATAAATCGTTCAACACGCCTTACGTTGTTTGGGGTATCTTTAACAGTAACAGTACGATCAAATTTATTGAGGGCAAGAGAACCTGAGCGACTTAAATATTTTTTAAGTTGTTCTTCTAATTGAGTTAAAGGCTCTGCTTTTTCTGAGGCAGTATTGATATTAAAGCCACTAGTCGCATTGTCACTTTCAGTATTACTATTCTGAGTAGATGTGATTTCATAGCTGTAATTTGATACATCTAGAGGGAAAGTGTCTTCAATGAAATAATTTAAAGTGATTCGGCCATTTTCGTATTTCCACCATAACCCTGTACTTGCTGTAATTAAATCCATCATTTGGCGCAAAGAGGAATGAGTGAAATTTAATGTAAGCTTATGTGGATAAAATCCTTCATGCGAGCTTGATGATAAAGCTGTAGTGTTTAGTTGCTGAATTGGAAGGATGCTAGTCGCTGTACTGTCTTGAGCTAAATTAAGTGTACTTGACGATGAACTGGAGCCTTTTGATTCAACATTACGTAAATAAAAATCAGCATCACTTTCAACAGAAATTATTATCCCGTATTGCTGATAGTATTGATTAATTTTTGATAAGACTTCATCTAAAGGAATTTTATCAAATTGAGCAAAGTCGAGCTCTACATCAAAAATTGGAGGTAATGGCTGATCTTCTTTTGTTTCAAATGCTTGACCTAATACATAGATATCATCGCTTTCGCGGTAATGTGTATTACTCAGTTCAAACTGCTTTCCAACCATTTCTTGTAGTTGAGCATGCATGTCTTTGATTTCATCAATTTCTTCCATCTCATCGGTATTTGAACAACCAGAAATTAGGGCGCAAGAAATAGCGATAGCTAAGTAATATTTTTTAGAAAAATTAATCATATTAATCATTTTACACTTGCTCCTTTGCGTTTAATGACAACTACTTTGTTGCCGAATTTCCAATCAGCAAATAGCGGAGTATTTTTTCGTTCGGTTAATTTCATTAGTTTATTAACGACACCGTCTGGGCCTGCAAATCTAGCTTGAATAACGGCTGGTGCAACGGTTGGATAATCAACTTTTTTAGCTTCCCAGAGAACGGTCCATTTTGCTTGTTTAGCAAAATACTCTATGTTTTCTCTAAGTGTTTTTTCGGTTGTCATGTGCCAAGTTGAATAGGGGGTAGTTCTGTTCGTTGGATTGGTTTTGGCATACTGTAGAGTGTTCTTTGCAGAAACTACCTTCTTGTATGGATCGACTACAAATTCTAAATGCGGATTATTGATGGCGATTACATTAAGAACTGATTGCCAGTTTTTCCCTTGCACGGCATTAATCGTTTCATTATCTAGACCTGCTGGTGCTTCATAATGCCAATAAGTAGGAAGAATGGAGGCGACGAATTGGTTTAGATTAACGACAACATCACCTTGTTTGGCTGCACCAAGTTTGTTGAGTTCATTGGGTTGATTAGGGTCTACAACCGCTTTTAAGTTTGAGGCGTCTTTAGATGCAACAATTAAGTTAGAAGGAGCACCAGAACGCAATTGCTCTTCGAGTAATTTATCTTGACTTGCTTTTACTCCAACCTGCAATTCATGCACTTCTTTTTGAATAGCTGTTTGAGCAAGCAAGAAATTTTCTTCGCGTTGATAATGCTTATCAAGAAGGTCTTTTTCTTGCAACGTGGCACGTTCAAGAATTTCTATTTCACGTCGATTCGAATCAAGAACAGAGGCTAATCGTTGTTCTTCTAAAGATGCTCTTGATTGTATTAAACGATCTGTTTCAATTTGGTTTTGTCTTGTTTGTTGATCGTTAATAAATTTTTGCGCAGCAATTTGCTGTGAGCGTTCGTCAATTCGATATTGTTGGTCTTTTTGAAAATCAATAATCTCAGAAGCGTAAAACTCTTGTACTTCACTTTGTCGTTGAAGGCTTCGGACTATTTCACGATTAAACTCTGATTGAGAATTAGATAAGTTTTGTTCGTAGGTAGGTTGAATTGAATCATAGGAAATATAAACAGCAGCATTTACTATGTTTGAACATGTAAGGGTAATAATAGTTGCGCATAGTGTTATCTTCATGCGACTGAAATTCCTTTTCATTTTAAATTCCTATATTTCAAATATGATAATATCTTTACGTTAGTATATTATAAAAAAAACAATAAGTGCAAATGTTCTTATCGATTGTTTTTGTTACGTGCGTAGAATTTTTTACCTCTTAATTGAGAAATGCACCTCCAGAAGATGTTTGTTATACGAATGTTGAAAAATGCTAATATTGTCAGTAGTGCGATCCAGACTAACCATGCATAAAATAGATTCCATGATGGGGCTGCACCTAATGGCAATAATGGCAATGCTACTGGCCACTCCCATAAAAACACTTTAGCTGGTTTATTTTCATGATGTGAGTTATTCATTCTGATGCATCCTTTCTATACGCTAACCATAAAGTTATCGTGTGTTTGTTGCGAGATCTGCCCTGATTCCAATAAGAATGAAGCTCTTTGTCTGAATGTCGTACCTTGTTCGAACATAATGGCGTCAACAGTTTCTATAATGGATTGTAAAGAATCACATTTTTTTAAAATATGTTTTGCTTCAGGTGTATTAATAAAGAATTCACGAATAGCAATCAATCCACCTCCAACACGATTAACCAACTTTTGCGATGCAAACACTTCCCCTTCATTGATTAGGCCGTAAAGTACCTCATCGCGTTCGTGTGACGGAAACATGCGGTAGACACGAGCAAAGCCAGCCGAAACACTATTAGCATGTAATGTTGAAGATACAATATGCCCTGTATTGGCTAATATAATGGCAGAGCGGAAACTTTCTGGCTCTGTCATTTCTCCAACAGCAAACCAATCGGCCCCTTTTCTCATAGCCATTGCATTTGCTTCATCGTAGCTAACAAGATCACCACCAGAAGTTTCACTTTCAAAAATTTCATGGTGACAAATTGAGTTAGATGGATGGATTTTTAAATTTGAGTAATCAAATTCAGGAGGGCGAGCAAATTCTAATATCCGCTTATTAGATGGTTTCTCAAGAATTTCACGAATGAGAGCTGCTAAAGTGGATGTTTTACCTTCACCAGTAGCACCAATTATGAGCACTAGCCCTTTCCATATCTTTTTAACGTGGTTGATGAATTCAGCCTCTAACTCTACATCTTGAATGGTAGGGGCGTATTCGGCTATAGGTCGTATTGCTACATCAAGGCCTTTTTGCATTCCTTGAGAAATTTGGCTTATAGAATATCTAAAAGATCGTATTTTATTTTGGTTTTCTTTCAGAGATATTATTTTTCGACCACCGCTAGACTTACCTAACGTAACTTGATTTACTTGGCCCTTAGAGCTAATTTGTCCAGCTAATTCAATGATCTCTTTATGAGTAATTTTATTATTTGTAATCAATACATAATCAGTGCCTTTTTTGCCCCGAATATAATCATTACTTTGTAAATAAACGTCTCTGTATCCTTCATTTAAGCAATGCTCAAGAAGGTCTTGCGCGGTATGATCAGAGATACTTTCCATACGGAAAACATTACGAGGTTTCCAATTATTGTTGTCTACATCAACGTTACTCATACCATGCCTATTTATGTATGTTAGTATTATTAATACTGTTGCGCATATCAGAAAACTCAGCCGTTTCAACAATAACTTGAGCATCAGTGAGCTCTTCTATATTTAAACTCCCTTGAATTACTGAGTTTCTTACATCTGAGCGAGCATTTGAATTGGGCTCTGTTATTACAGCGTTCCAATCTGATAAGTTAGGATTAAAGGCCGCTTGTGAATTTATTTGAATGACTGTCGGGTTTAATCTAAGTTCTTCTTCATTTTCGTATTTTGCATACTCAAGTGGTTGCGTTTGAATACTTAAGGTCGCGTCCTTTATTTGGTTTGTCTCAACGGCTACCCAATAACGAGTCATTCCACGTAAATCAGCGAATAGGGTTTGCCAACGCGATATTATTTCTCTGTGAGCCGCTTTTTCACCACGTAACCAGCCTTTATCCACACTTTCTTTCCAGATTAATCGTTCCTTTTCGTTTCGAGGTAAGAGTGAGGTTGGAGGAGGTGCAAGATCTAATTTCTGTTGAAAGAAAAGATAGTCACGCCAATTAGGTTTGCTCGCTGAAAGATATGGGTATTTTACGATACGGTAGGATTTTTCGTGAGTTAATATGACGCGATTATTAATTGTTTCAGTCGAAGAATCAATTTCATCAACGATCCCCCCAATTAAGTACATTCCAGCGGCCACACCTGTTTTTATCAGACTTGTAATATGTTCAAAGCTAAGTAGGCGGTCATATTCTTGAGAGCGTTTTTTTAATTGGGCTTCATGTTCAATCATTGTTCGATTAAAGGCATGATTGTATCCGACACGTTGTGCATTTCTTTCTAATTGTTCATACCAATCTTTTAATTGTTCCTTATCAGCACTGTATTGAGCGTTAGAGGCATCTAAATCATTTAGTTCATCTTTCGTCATTGCATTAATGGGCAGTGCAGTACAAAGCATGACTATTGATATGATCTGACAAAGTTTGTTTAATCTTAGTGGCATAATGATAAACCTACAGTCCTAGAGTTTTATACTCGATCAACATGGATTTAAAGTTAGGGTCAATTCTAAGATCCATAATATGTCCAGCATCCATTTTGATTTGCTGTAGTGCAATACGTAAAGGCTCGTTATTTAACTCAATACTAACGGGAACACCTTGAGCTGGTTTTCTACCTACTTCATATACAGAGTTGATATCCCACCCAAGCAATACAGCAATACTTTGAAGTGCTACTTTAAGATCGCACCCTTCGCATTTTAGAGTTCGCTTAGTTTCGAGACCTGAAAATATTGCGCTTTGAGGCACTTTCGCTCTGTTTGTTTGTGGTGATGTAGTTGCTTTTAACTTTGCTTCACGGATATTGGCCAACTTTCTTTTTTCATCGATCAATTGCTTTGCTAATTGTTCAATTTCAGTATCAATGTAATGTGGTTTGTTACTTGGCAAAGGGGCATTACTGTTAACACTTTTTGTGGAACAGCCAAGCGTGGTCAAAATAAAAAAACCAAAAAAAACATGTTGTATGAATGGTTTCATAGCAAATCCTTTCGTTATAATTTTCGACATAAACAAATGCAACCATATTATAAAGTAAATGATGTGTTTGCAATGTAAATATTGCGGTCGTTAGCGGCATGTTATTTTTTAAATCTAATTAAAAAATATCAATTTAAATAAAAGGTGATTTATATTTTGAATTTTTTAAAATTTATAGAATTTTTTGCGACCTCATACGCGGTTTCATAGTAAATAAGATGAAGACTTATTTTACGCTGTTAAATTAGGGTTTATAAATATAATTATGTTTGAATTATTTGCAGTTGAAGAGGTTACTTATGGAAATGGACGTCAAGTTAGCATTTTTCAGAAAAATAAATAATGCAATATCTTCGGATCCTACTTTACTATCATTTTTAGTCGATACTTATCCTGATTTTAGTGTGCGTTTAGCGACTAAGGGATTTGATTTACTTGAATTGGAGAAGATTCAAGTAAGTGTTTCGAATTATTCATCTTCTCATTATCAAAATTTAATCATCGCTATTCGACTTAATGGAGGGGTAAGTGAAACCGCTCATAAGCTGGACATTGATGCTTCATATATAACATTAACACTTTCATCATCTAATGAGACTCAATGGAATGAGCTTATTGAATTACTTAAATCGAAAAATATGATTGATGATGATTTCTTTGATAAAGCACGACCTTACTTCAATGAATCAATGGTTTCTCGATTCAGACGAGATAATCTTACCGCTATCCTTGCCACTGCTACCAATTATTCAGAAGTTATTAATCAGATGTCAACGCTACTATCTCCTTTTGAAGACGTATTACTTTATATTCAAAAAGGCACTGCTCATAGTCGTAGTAGCTGGGCTTGTCGTCGAATTGAAAAGGCATTAAAGCTTTCTACGGGCCGCTTAGATAATAGAAGCCGAAGTTCTTTTTAAAGTATATTAAGTAGGAGTTTTATGAAGGTTAAAACATGATCCTCTATCTAATTCAATTTAGATAGAGGATTTTTTATTTTAGATACTAACTTCTGAAAGTTGGCCGACTAATTCTAAAATAATGTCTTCTTTTGTGAATCTTTTACTATCAAATTTTGAGTTTTTCAATCGTGCTTCTATCGTGGCTAACGCTGAACCATGTGGAAATAACTTAGCTAATCGTAAGTAAGCATCTCTAGCCCCATATCTTAAAATCGCTAATTCTTTTATCATTTCATCTTCAGCATCGGATGCAAAATTCCAAAGATAAGAGGGGGTAATTTGGTTACGTAGAATTTGAACTACATAGCCCTTAATTGATTTAAATTGGCCTATATATAGCATGTTTCGACCAAAGTCACTTGAGTTGGACATACCAACCAATCTTGTTGCTTCTGATATAAATGATTCGGATAATGCATAGGTCTCTGCCAAGTAGTTAGCGTCTTCATTTGTCATCTTAAGAATGTATAAATTAGTTGCCAGCTTTAATGTTTCATGAGGCATATGAAGCACACTTTGACTTGAGATTGTAATACATAAGCCATATTTACGAGCAATCAATGCTGAGTTATCTAACAATGAATCCATTTCATCTGATTTGTATTGTTTATATTCATCACCGTATGAATGTTTTTTCATACTGGTATCAAGGCTAATTATTTTCTCGTACATTTCTTTGTATAACGGAGGAACTAAAGGCATAAAGGATTTTGGTTCACGCCAGAAATTTTTCTCAGCGACGTATTTACCTAACATTCCAAATAGTTTTTTTGTATTAACCGTTTCAGCATCGGATGAATTACCTGTAATACCTTTTAGATTGACTCCTATTACTCGCGCTTGTGAGATATCAATTTGCGACTGATAAGCAAAAATCTTTGAATATCGAGATAATAGGGTGTCAAGAGAGATAATAATGTAATCAATGATAGAGTCACCAGCAGGGGTTTTGTAGGTGGCAAATCTGCTACGCAAGGTGCTACTACTCGTTAATAATTGCATTAGCTCTGTAAGGCAAGCGCTCCCTTGACGATGGCAGAAACGAGCATGGGAGAAATATTCATCACCTAACTGATATAGCTTATCTCGTATTAGATACCATGTTTTTCGCTCTGTATTACTTATGTTTATATGACCTGAGTTTAATAACTCTTGAATTTCAGTATGTAAACGAGTCTCTTGTCCTGAGTAAACGCCTAACCTCTCAGTATATGGCATTGGTGATTCTTGATTGGTACGAAATAGCTCTGAAATTATGGCTTCCATAACATCGGCAAGCTTTGGGTGAACCGATTGACTTGATGTACCATTGACCACTCGGCATAAGAATGCGCCAGCAAAAGCGCGTTCTTGTTCTTCGAGCTGGTCTAACCCGAACTGTGGTTCAAGGATGTTAAATGCATTTCCAGATTGATTTAAAAACTGAATTAATTCAACTTTATAATGTTGCTCTTTAGGTAGCCAATTTCTTAGTGCAGAGATGTAGTTATGTACACCCGAGCCAAAGTCTAAGTATCCCATTAATGGTAAATTGGAATTGCCTTTACCAAAAATAAAAGTGTTATTAAAGATAGAACTAAATACTGTTTTACCTGAACCCATACCACCAGTAATGATGTTGAGTGAATAGTTTTGGGTTGACGTTGCAGGATCAATAGGGAATAACCTTCCATCTAAAGAAGAGCTGCATATTCCTCCCGTTGCCATCGGTGCAGCAGGTCGAGTGATAGGGGCTGTTATTATATGCTTATCAATTGGCTGTACACAATTTCGAGCTGATGGCTTTCTTGCAAACGCTGGCAAACTACTAGCATAGGCAGCATAAGTACAGTCTGGTGTTTTGACGGTACTTGATCCCCATGAGGTTAATGCTTGGATTATTTCTTTTTTATACTCTTTTGCTTTATCTAAAGTACTGGCCCACGTTGCGACACTTAGGGCTCCGCCTAGTAGTGTTCCATTTTCTTTTTCAGCATAGGTGGTTAATTCATTAATAGCGGAATCGATATTTCTTGAAGCCTTGGAAAAAAGGAAAAACATTAGCCATGTTTTTTTTGCAGACAGACGAGTAACGATTTCTTCTGTGCCTGTCTCAAATTCATATGCACACCGTAAAGGTATGTGTGACGAAATTGAACGTAACAGTTTTGAAAAAGGTTCAGGCGTGATAGGAAAATACTCGCGATCCACTGTGGCAATATAGTTGGAATTTGATTCAATGATACTGCTGTCACCATAAGCACGTTCTTTGTCGTTAGTTACTAGTTGCCATGCTAAAGGTGGGTAGGTAACAAAATCTTCATCATTTTCAGCGAGTGCAAAATCACATTCATCACCAATGCCTTTTGCCCTCCATTTTGTTTGATTGAGGGCGACAAGCTCTTCTTCTTCTTTAATTATTTGTAAGTAGCGATCTGATGTTTGTTTTTCTAAAGTAATGTGTTCAGCTAACCTCGCTTGAATACTTGTACAGAATGCTTGATGAGATTGAAGTATGCTTTGCGTTTCAATAAATTGATTTTGTGCGAGAGTTGGCATTTGATCTATATTGACAGATTCACCGACCATTGTTGGTATGGTTATACTGTCTCGACTTGAAATTGATGACTTGGTTGTTACTGTCAAGATCGTTCTTTCAAATGAACATTCACTTTTGAGATCTTTAATTTGCTCTTCAAAGAAGTGTTTAGCTTCTATACCTAAGCGAGAAATAGAGTCTTGTGTTGATCTAAAAACATCTTCAAGTTGAGTCGCTGTTCTATTAGGGTCTCTTGTTAGATAAATCCCTATCTTTCGATGAGGGGTTCTAAATATTGTTTCAAGGGTTTTAGATACATCGGATAAGTAAGCTTCTTCGGTTGCATCTGTTAAATAACGACTCATACCTATAATTTCAAATGCGGTAATACACCCCCCATTTGTTGTAATTACTGTGTACTCACAAATATTTGATTTTGTGAGTAATTGACAGTGACCTAAAGCATGATGCGATAGTTGATCTGATATCAAGCTAGTTATTGCGTTAAGTGAGGGGATAGCTAAAGGCATATTTTTTTCCTAAAAAAGTAATGTCATCGGTTTTTCTTGTTCTTGCTGATGCGATTGATGTCCATTGCTATGTGAGGATATTGGTTTTTCTTTATCTTTTGAGGTCAAAAAGCGTTCTTCTACCGTTTTTAGAATATTGGCAATATATTCTTTCTGTTCGTGTGGTTCTTTTGTATTTGCCTCTTCTAACTGAATAACAGTTTTAGCGGTAATAGCACCTCGCTCACCAAATTGCTTTGCTATTTTCCATAATAAATCTCGTTGAGTGAGTTGACTCATATTCGTAAAATAGTCGGCTGCTACATGTGGTTTTTCTGAAAAATTACTATCCATATTTGTCACCATTCCTTTATAGAAGATCTATTTGTGGGATCATATCTTCAGCTAAAATTAGATCTTTAAGTTTTTTAGACTCTGCTGAATCAGTCGAATCGATATAAAAGCGAATTGCACCTGTATTAAAGCTACTTACTTCTATTTGGTTATCGACAAATGTCTTTGCTTTTAATCTAAGCATTATTCGGTCATAAGCTCGTATATAGGTACTAATTGGGGATGGATACTTATCTTGCATTTGTGAGTAACCAAGGGAAGTCCAAATAACCTCATTAACTAAACCATTTACATAGCTTAAAAATTTAACTGAATTTACTTCTGGCATTGTTGGCGCAAAAGGAAGTTTTTTACCTTCAGTGACATATACACTACCAAGCTTAAGCAGTGAATAATTTGCCATATCAATTGCTTCAGGAAGTGCCGCCCAACGTCTAGGAGGCGTAGCTTGCAGCTCTTTACCAAAAGGCCAATAATCGTTGTATTTTGAAATAGTATTTACTTGCTCAACTTCAATAAAACCACAATTTGTTTTTGCTAGCTCGATTAACTCCTGTAAAACTTCGTCGTCTCCACGGATATGAGACTTCTCAGATTGACCAATTAAACGACCATTAAAATTATTATTGATTTGGTATTCATTACTAGCAGGGTATAGCAAATTTAATAAGGTTAATGTGTATGGCACTCGTGGAAAGCGAGCGGAGGTAATGCTTTGTATATCTCTACTTTGTCTTAAGCTATTTGCTTGCATTTTTTGCATAGAATTTGCAATTGCTCTTTCTAATTCAAGGTTTGAAGCCATTGCGAGTAATGGTCTATTTCTTTGATGATCTGGTAGTAATTTTGAATGAATCTCCTTTATTGCGGTAAATTCAGTATTCATCAAATTAATTCCAAATTGTGCTTCTAATTTATTAGCCAGCATTTGACATACAGTGTAAAAAATTGGCAGTTTTTCATCTAGTTTTTCACTTAATCCAAGTTCAATCGCTATAGTGCTGAGGGTTACCCCCAAAAACTTTGATGAATTAATATTTCTAAATCGATCCAACCCAAAGCGTTTGTAGTTATTTGGCTTAATGTTTGTAATGTAGATATAATTTGATTTTAGGTTATTTAAATTGATTTTTTTTACTTCGTTCGGATGACTTGAAATACATTCATAGCCATTATCTACAAGGCGACTTCCAGAGCCTAGCGCTTTATTATCATCAATCCAGATGATACCGATCTTTGTATAATTCATCGTTCAATTCCTTTTTTTTGATTTTTAAAAATGGTGGCACGAGATAACCATTCCGCAGGGTGTAGAGGATTCGATTTTCGAGCGTCGTTTATCTGGAATATTGAATTAGAAAACATCTCTATTTCTTTTTGAAAACCATCGGGATGAAAAAATAAACGGAGACCATAAAAGGTATTTTTTTCTCTTTGTTGGTATTCATCTTCCGACATAGCAAGAAATGTATCCGCAAAGTCAGCAGGGCAGTTTGTTTGATAGTTTCTTAATACCTTTGTCTTTGTATGCTCAAAAGCTCGTACAATGCTTCTGGCTTGCAATGTAATCTGCTCTAACGTGTCGTACTCAGATGTATTGTCAGTTGTTTTTGATAATGCAAGTTCTAAGCAATACGTAGTTAGTAATAGTGTATTAAGGTTTTCTTGACTAATATCAGGAGCGAAAATTATTACTCCCATTCGGTTTTTACCCACCCAACCGATATGCTCACATAAATGACAAAATGGGCAACGTATTGAAAAATTACTTTCTTGATTATTCTCATGATCACCATCTTTGTGATGGACATGAAATCCTTTGGGCATTGCTAAAGTACATTTTTCACACTCCAGCTCTTCATCATTGTGCATTCTTGCTTTTCGATTTTGAACAAAGCTTTCACGAGCGAGTTGGAATTCTTTATTTGCCTCATCGAAATTAGGGTTATCACTCCGACTAACTGAGCTTAGGTTTCTAATTGCCCCAATAAATAGTGTTGATGTCATTATGTGCTCACTCGTTATTATTCATTTGGTGAAATAAAGGAACTGTCTTGGTCTAAAATATCAGTGACAACCTGTGTTTCAGATTGGAGTACCTGCCGAGTTGCCATATTGCTACATGCCTTTGGTGACATAAAAGCAAATCCAATAATGCATAAGATCATGCCAAATCGTGGTGATATTTGTCTTTTATTTGCCCAAGCGATGAATAGCAACCCAGAAGCAACAGAACCCAAACCAACTAATGCAACGACACTTAAACTTTCACCTAGTACCCCACGAAGAACAGTTGCCATTCTTGTAAAAAAGCCACCGACGGTATTCCCATCGTTGAACTCATTAGCATAAGTAAGAGTAGGGAAGCTAAGAATAAGCCATAGTATCCAATTAATATGTTTCATTAGCTTAGCCTCCTTAATCATTATTCGATAAATTCTGTATATTCAACGTCTTGGTTAGTAATGGTGTTTGTACCCATGTTTGAAAAGGCTTCAAAGCCCATTAAACAAAAGCCAATGAACATCACTACTGCCGCACCAGAACGAGTAGTTTGCGCATTATTGGTTTTATTGGCGAGGGCAAGCCCTAATAAACCACCACCAGCACAAACAATACCGATAAGCATGATGACACTTAAACTTGCTTTACTTGAGGCGTCAGCCAGAGTGCCAGCATCTTCAACTAAATCTAGAAAGTTACGGCCTTTACCTTCGGCTGATACTGATGGACTAATAAGAAAACCTGCGGTAGCTAAACAGCAAGTAAAGTACTTATTGTGTATGTGTTTAATGATGTTTTTTGGAAAAATCATTTTCTATCCCTTATTTAAATTTTACGCCTGCAATACAATATTTTTCAGTGCAAGTTTCACCTGTTTGGTAATCAATGTTTCGCACTGTTCCTAGCCCACTCACATACTGATTCATTTTTAAATGAACTAGTTTGTTGGTTTTTTCATCAAGAGCAACGACACGTTGTTGTTCTTTAATTGGAGTGATTATTTTCCAACTATTAAGATAAATTTTTTCTTTCTCTTGAGTCTTAGCAACACGTAGTTCTACAACTTTATTTTCTGGAGCGACCTTTTTTTTCTGTTTACTTTTTGTAGATTTTCGTGCGGCTATTTTTTCAGCATAAAGTTTAATTTCTTCTTCTGACAACTCCTCTCTAACATCATCAATAAACCAGCCTCCAGAGATTAAAAGGCGTGGTTTTTTATCAATATAAATTAGCTTCTCTACCTTATGGCGACCAAATTTACTAAAAAATCTTTCACCAATAGTTAAAGTGATAGTGTTGTCTTTACCATCTCGTTTCGGTGCATCAACAACAAAAAGGGTGTTATTTTTTAAATTAGAAATCAGTTTGAATTCTTTTAAACGTTGGCGCTCAATTATCACCGTCGTATCACCATTGCTTTGTGCAATTTGTGATTTTATCTGGGTCATATGTTTTTGCGCTTTATTGAGTTCTTTAATGCCTAGTTGATGTTGTTCCTTTATGTCATCTAACTCTTTTAATTTAGTCCCAATTAACACGTTAATTCGTGCTGATCGATCTTTAAAAGCAGTGTCGATAATCTGTTTTACTTGTATTTCGGTTAATCCTGTTTCTGTTGCTGGTTGAGAGGGTAAGTTTTTAATAACTGCCGTTGTTGTGGCTTCAACTAATGAATCAAATTTATGATCAAACGCATCTGAAACATTGCCACTAACCAGTTCTGGTAACTCAGGACGCAAAGTGTCAAGAACGGCAATTGAAATTGCGTTTATTTGCTCAGCATTGAATTCTGGTTGAGAATCGTTTTCTGAAAACATTTGATTAACAGCAATAAGAATCCGTTTATTTTGTGCTTCAGAGTTCATGTTATTGTAAACAGCACCACCGATACCAACCAATAAACTCAATACCGCAAGTATGACTGCTATGGATGCAAGGTTATTTTTTTTACTGGCTTTCTTACCAGAACTTAAAGGGTTTTCTTCGTCAGACATAATATGCCTCCGTACTTGGTTAATAATAGTTAGGGAAAACCGTTTCAAATGATTGATCGGGTTCAGTTTCAGGATCAGCATCAAAGAGCCCTTTTGGTAAATATAAAGGCTCAGAGAAAACTACGGCTGCTGGGTAGTTCATAGGAACAGATACCGTTGATGGGATGTCTGCTCTTTTTTGTAAATCAGGTAAAAATTCTTTCGCAACGCTTGCTAAGCTCCCAATAATTCTATCTGTTACCCCGATAACATTTGGGGTTTCAATGACCACACCATCATTAACAATTGTTGTTGATGAAGCTGTGACGAAATCTAGCCAAGGCGCGATAAAAGCGGCACTTCCTCTGGCCCAAAATCGTTCCGCAAAGTGAGTATCTACATCGTTATCAAATAAAGGCTTATTACCTTGTAGAATATCAACGGCATAACCGCTAATTGCTTGTGTATGGTCCTTGAACTGCAATTCACTTACCTTTAGTAAGATGCCATCTTGGTATGGGTTTAATTCAAACTGCGCACGAATACGAACGCCTGTTAGTGGTGGATCATACAAATCAATAAATACATCTAAGCCGTAGTCAGAGTTAATTGCCTCTGTTATTTGGCCAACGGCTTTATCTCCCATATTAAGGATACGGACCATATCTTCTGTCTTAGTACCATTAGAGTCATTCCCTTGCTCTTCAGAGGTTATTTGGTCTTTTTCTTGTTGGGCTTTTTTAGCTTGCTCTTTGGCTAATTGATCTTCTTTGATGCTTTTAACATGAATGTTTTTATGTAGCCCGATATCAGTTGTAGGTATAACCGAAGGCGTTGTCCCCATCGTATAAGTGGTTGCGAAAGTGGTTACGTAGTCAACGGTATTAAATGGCGATGGCTGATAACTTTTCATTTCAGATTTAAATAACTTAACCATATTCCCATTTACTATTTCTTTTCGTGTTGGTGGTTTTGCAACCACTTCGGCTTTCACTGGTTTACTTTTCTCTACTTTGGTCTTTGATTTAGTTTTGGGCTTTTCTTCTTTTTTTGGTTCTTCTTTACTCGACGCAGAACTAAGCTCAACTTCTTTGGTAGGAGTTGAAGATAAAGCACTGGAGTTATTAATATGAGAAACCCCATTTTTTATAGCTTCTTGTTTTTCTAATTCCTGAGCGTCGTTTGCTGCCACAATAGAAGGTGAAGTGTTCGGCTTTACGTCAGACATTGATGCTCTTGTAATTTCAGCCGCAGAGGTTTTTACGTTTGAGCGAGCAGCTTTAGTATTCTGTCTTGATGTCAATAGTTGGGCTGATTTAGCTGATTGGACGTAAGCTGCGATGCTACCTACAGCGACAAAAAACATCACACCACAAAAAATTATTATTGCGCGACGACGTTTTTTTCTTTCTTTAATTGAAAGGATCGCTTTGTTGCTTCCGCTATCTAATGGTTTACTCATTTACGAATACCTCTGTATCTCGACCATTTATTGAAAACCAATAGCTCGAACGAGGGTGAGCCTTATAAATTTTCCAATTACCAATTCGCTTAATATCGATCATGTCATACAGCATGTTTTGTGGCGTTTTTATATAAACATGTTTGTTATAGCGCCAGCTTTGACTATTGCGAGGAAGACCTTCAATGTTAATACGTTGAGAATTTGGTACGTTTCGACCATTTAAAAATCGATACATTGCAGGGTCATCTTTATTGCTTGTGCTGGTATAGTGATCTAAAGCTGACTCAATAGTTTGTGATGCGTCAGGGGATATTTTAGGCACTTGTATATTCAGTTTTGTGTTTAATGAAAATTCTGGATTAGAAGTTAAATAGAGCGGAATTGGTTGGCTAATGCCTTTGAGGAATATAAAGCCACTAACCGTTTTAAAATCATTATTGGCTTTAATGATTAATATATTTTCATTAATAGTTTCAATGTCGAATTCGGTATTGGTTTTAGGCAAGAATTTTACAATTGGATAAGGGTTTCCTAGTTGATCGAAAAAAGAAACTGCCGCAGGGCTGTTTACCTTTGTATTTACAGATATTACATCATTCCCTTCGGGATCAATCGGTTTTGTTTCAATAGATAGTTGCGGTGTATAGATATCCTCACTTTTAGCTTTTTCTATACTGGCATTGATAATTCGTCTTTGTTTAATTTGTTCTGGGTTATTTGTTGTCGCGTGTAAATCATTACTGTAATTGATATCACTAGTAATCTGGTTCAAGTTAACTTTTCTTTTTCTTGTTTCAATTTTACGATGAGTGGCGACCAGCTCTTGAATTGCTAAGTCTCTTAATACCTCTTGTTCTTCTTGAGATAAATTATCAAGATTAAATAGAGCATTTTCAATTGTTCCGTATTTTCGAAGTAAAGATAAAGGGGTAACGGTTTGTTGTTCTTGGCTGTAATTAACAGAACTTGTAGAGATGGGTTGCGGTTTATTTTTAGCTATTTCTTCAATAGGTAAGATACCATCTTGTGTCACGATGGATACTGATGCATACGCACTAGTAGCCACAATGAAAATACTGATTAAAGTTTTCACTGTAGCTTTTAGCATGATGTAAAAGTGTTTCCATACACAAGTCATAAGTCAACAAATAGATATATTATTTATAAGATAAACCCATAATAACTACATTATAAAAAAAATCATTATTTTTTTAAAAAATGGGAGGCTATATCACATGTTAATCATTACTTACCATGCTTCTAATGCCAATCGCTTCGCGTCGAGATATTTCACTCATTCGCTCCAAGGTAACAATGTATCGAATTGGAGCATCTAATCTTTGTCCGTAAATAAGAAATCGGAGCGTCATATCTAGCTCATATGTGTAAAAACCTTTCATGCCGCTTGGTGTTGCTCGTTGTTTTATTCCTTTGTTTTTTAATACTACATTTTTAATGTCTACTGTCATTGATGTGCTATTACTGATCATTATTTTGATTAATTCAGATTTCTCTAATGCACGGTAGAAGAGTTGGCCATGATTAAATTCACTGTTTTCTTTTTGTCGATTCAATGAGAATTTATTAGCGTTGCATTCTGAACTTATCATGGCATAGCTGACATTATCGAAAGTTAAGCAGTAAGTAAGGTTCTTAATGGCCCATTCGATGATTTCTGCATCACTTTTATTTGGATGAGGCTGGGTTAAAGGCGTTGTTTTTAATGGGGTCTCATGGTCATTTATGGCGATGTACCCACGATTGTAATCAAAACTTTGAATTGTATAAAACTGATAAGCTGTATGAATAACTAAGCCAAAACTAACCCACATAATACCAAACCAGAAAACAATTTCTTTTCGGATGAATTGGCCATATTCAATTGCAGCTTGCATTGCTGGGTCAACTTTTTCGTGCGAGATATTTTTGCTCATTACATTCTGATCCCTATAATCGTAAACTGATTTGGATTCTTAGCGTGTTTTTGTGGTGCAATCCATAATGTTATTCCTCTCGATGATGGGGACGTTGTTTTCCTTTCCACAAGTGACGAAATAGTTTGAGCATAAACAACATAATAGAAACGTTTCTCTTCACGCGAAGGCGAGGACATGATTATTGGAGAGTAAGGGAGACCAACATAGATATTCGCCCCTTTAGATGTCAATAATGGTTCTAGCTCATTTACATAATTATTCCTATAAGCTCTTGCTGCACTGGTTTGAAAGTAGTTGCTTGAACAATATTCAGACTTTGATGTGATATTAACTACGGTGAATGAAAAACACGTTGGTATCGTTTTTTCAAGCCAGTTAATTAATTTTTGGTCTGTTAAGCTCGCAGTACTTCGAACGGGAACCCGTTTCAATTTATCTTGATCATTATCTTTTACTTTCATCACAGCTATTCTTTCAGGTTCTTGAGTAATAAAAGAATTCATGGCGATAACCGCTACCCATGATAAAAGAATGAATACCAAAGAAGCAGCAGTGAAATAATGTTTCATCGTATTACTTCCCATAGCGACATTCTATCAATCAACAAACTTTCAGGTGTGTAGTTAGGCTGTGTTGGGAGTATGTCAAAGTTGAATTTGATACGAAACTGAGTCGTGGGAGACTTGGAGCTTTCACCTAAAATTATCATAGCTTCAGCTTGTAATGTCCACTTTTCAATTGGAAGTAATTGCCTTGCTAATGGATTGTTTATTTCTTCTTCATTAACCCAGTCAGGGTAGTGAGGAACAATGACAAGTGGTACGCCTTTGGAAAAACGCATATGTAAACGTTGTATTTTATCATTATTTGTAAGTTCTTTTTCTAATCCATAATGTTTTAGATTTGCTTTGATATCTGCATAACCCGTAGGGGTGGCGTATTTAATTAGAGTGTTGTGGATGTTGGTAAATGTTGAGGTGGTTTGTGTCAGAATGGCGGTAAGATTTCTTGCTGAAACAGATTGAACCAAAGCAACACGATCATCGAAGTAATGTTTTTCATCAATAATTAATGAGGTATTTATACCACCACTTGAGGTGTCTGTAGGTAGTTCAAAAACCCCTGAAGATTTCATTAGTAAATTTTTTGAGAAACCAGCCAAAACCAAGAATAATAGACTGAGAGTAACGAGTATTATCAATGGCGTTCTGCTCGATTTAAATGAAACTGAACGGAAGTGATCGGCAATGATTTGATTCTCATTTATTGAATTTTGTTTAGTTTCTGTATCCATTTAACTTCTCCATCTTGATTGTATGTATGTAGATTCCATTCTCTTTTTTTATCGTTGATAATTAAGGATACCGTGGCTAGCGTTAAGCTTAGAGCCACCATTACAACGGTGATATTTCTCAGTACTCTAGCGACGAAAGCACACTTCCTGTCATCTAGCCAAAATTTAGGCATGTTAAAATAAAATGGACCAATTCTTATTTGTCTTTGATTTGATGCTGGTAGTTTACTTATCACATCATTAAATTTGACTTCCACCACAGCATTGTTTCTATTGTTTTGTTTTTCCATAGACTTCATGATACTTGTATAAACCTTGTGTAAGTGTATTATAAAAAAAATATAAATCATATGGAAATGTAATCATGTCAAGTTTAGATGCAGAACACTTAAAAGAAGATGGAAAACACTCTACTCAACCAAGTAAATTTGCTGAATGGTTTAATTCACCTAGTAAGTCTTTTATTTATGCTTATATGTTTATTGTTATAACGTCAGTATTTGTTAGTGTCATACTTTTTTCTATCTTGGGCGCATCTTCATTGCTTTATGCAAGAAAGCTCAAAAAAAGAGAAGACAGTGATGTTATAGCGTTAATGGCTAGTTACCTTAGCGCTATTGGCAAGCTCTGCATACGATTTGTCATTACGACCCTTTTCCTTGCTTTTATTATCTTCAGTCTTTACAGCAGTACTACGGTTCCCCCATTTATTGTTAATAACAGTTTATATCTAGTTCCTTTCCCTATTTTATTTTTACTTTTGGCCTTCATATCCAACGCTGTTCGCATGCACTTGGGCCTTCCACCAATGACCAGACTTCTTGATCCTGTTAGATATTTTTTGGTTTGGTTATTCCGTTTTTCTAAAAAACTAGTCCGTAATATGTGGCTAGAATTTAAAGCGAAAAGCTAAGGGGAGGAATTAAAGTGCAAGAAAATAAACCAGATGGCGCATTTCAAGTTTTGGGAGCATGGTTTAGTTGGCTAATTGTCTTAACTTTGGTTATTGCAATGCTATATATGCATTCAGAGAAATTCATAACGGTGTGGCGTGGCATGCGATTACTTGAGTTGTGGTGGTGGAATGCGACTTTTCAATTTGTCGGTATTGAGTATTTCGATCATTTCCTTTCTCAACTTGAAAAAACACCACCAAATAGAATTGGATGGAAGTTTGTCTCTGCATTTGAAGCAAGCTTAAATACATATCTGCGTTTCCTATATGCAGGGGTGTTGATTGTTATTGCTGTTCGTATGCGTTTTAATTCACAGAAAGTCACAGGGGAGTTTAATGTCCAAACTCTTTTAGAGCAGTATGCTGATGAATCTGAATCATTAGAGTCTTTGGTTCATGATAATCCGTTAAAAAATAATCGTAAGTATGATTTTTCGAATCGCTGTGACTATCACAATAGACATGCTCAAGCTATTTCACCTCAAACTTATATTGAAGCTTGCCCACCTATGAACGCTTCTAATGAAGAATTAGAGCAACATTCAGAAGCAGAATTAAATAAAAAAGAAACATCATTTAGGCCTATTGCCATTATCAACCGCTATAAAAAGCAGGTAGATTTTTGTCGTATTAGCGCTCGAATATCTCTTGAACGTCAGATAACAGATCCCCCTTCACATGGTGGCTATTATTTGGATGAGGATTTTGTACCACGATTATTTGATAAAAGTGGTGAATTAATTGAGCTTGTTGTGGTTAAAGACCCTGAAACGAAGGAACTAAAGATTCAAGGTGGATTCTCTTTAGATGGCTTAATTAATAATGGCCGTGAATATAACGGCACGGCTTCTGAATTACGCTTATTGTTCAACGGTATCGAACGAAGTGTTTTTGATACGCTTTGCGCTCGATATAACCACCCGTCAGTACCTCTTGCTGATTTTGTTTTAAATCTTACTAAACGTCATGCCTATCGAAGAACTTATTTAGTTGAGCTACTAAGGGTGGTGCGTCTTAATGCAATTATCGCATCAACTGAATTTTATATGATCCAACGTCGTGATCGTATTTTGTATTTTACCTTATATAGCGCCAGTGAAGAGAAACCGTTCTATGAAGCTTTAGGGGTTATGGCGCATTGGTCTATGGAAAAATTGGCAGGTGAAAAAGTAATTAAGCCGTATGTAGATACTGGAATTAGTGTATTGGAAAAAGATGCAATGCGTATAGCTGCGAAAAAGCCACCAAGACGTAACCTTATTGAAGAGTTAAACCAGCAAATGCTTAAGGATAATGACTTGTCAGAATCTCGTGCATTTGAATTTAACGATAAAGAGGCAATGAGTTTATTAAAATCTAAGCTGGAGCCAAATTTATGATATTAACAGAAAACGTATTCACTCATTTAGAACACAATAAAAACTGTTCTCATTGCACTGACTTTCATCATGATCAATTAAATGAGAAAGAGTCCGTTTTCTTATGTCACATTTATTCGCAACAATTTATTGAAATTCCTTTTCTTTGTAACTCAGCTTCATTTAATGACACGAAGGTTGCTAAATGATTATGTTGATACTGATACGAGGAGGATTGCATGTCTGATCCAATTGCGAGTACCTTTAAGCAAAAAACCCGTTTAGCAATGAGTAATGACTTATTTGAGAATAAATCACGTCACATTGATACGAGGCCTATTTATGCTCGCATTATTGCTTTAATCCCTTGTGTTCTAGATGTGTTGTATTTTTTAGCTGCTTTAGCTGTGTTGTTTTTACCATCATATAGTTATTTTATTTTCGTTCTATTTTTATTGTTTGGTATCTATGCCGTTAGTGTTCAATTTGATTATCTAATATCTGCACCGACTTTTTCTAAAGGTAACGGGTGGATTCCTGAAGATGGACGAAACAAAAAACAACATAAGCTCAAAGCATTTATGTTGATTGGCTATGATTTATTGTTTGGCCGCCAGATGTGGATCCCTATTGATAGAGAGACTCGAATGAGTCTTATTTTAGGAACTACAGGGTCAGGTAAAACTGTTACTCAAAATGCTCAATTATATCAAACGTGTTTGCATGGCCATTTTAAATACGGTGCGCCTATGCTGCTTTTTGATGGTAAAGGCTCTATAGCAGGCTTGTACGATTTTCTTTTTTATATAGTTCGTGCTGGCCGTATTCATGATCTTCGCATTCTAAACTTTCTAACTGGTGGTATAACCCAAAATTTAAAGGCCATGTTAGATGATGATTGGTCATCAAATAAGTTCCAGCCTTTTTCAGTTTTAAATAAAGAAGAAGCGAGAGGGCTTATCATGTCCTTTGGTAAAAGCTCAGAAGGTGGTAATTCAGATTTCTTTAGAGACCGTGCAAATACCATGCTTACAGGGGTTTTCTCTGTTCTTTGTTGGCGTCGTGATGAGCTTGGTGAGCCACTAGATGCGGCTGTAATTCAAAAAAATATTGAATTAAAAACCATGTTTAGGTTAGCGGCTGATAATAGTATGCCCATCGATGTTCTTAAACCTTTACGTGAATATTTAAAAACATTGAATGCCGTCGAAGATGCGCATTTTGCGATGGATGTAGATCAAGGCTTTGAGATTAATGCTAAGGCAGAAGAACAACATACCTATAACCGTTCAATGCTCGCAAAAACAATCAATGAAATGGTTGAATCGTTAGGACATATATTTTGTTCTACAGGAAGTGATATTAATTTACGTAATGCAATAGCACATGGTCAAATTGTAATTGTGTTACTCCCTTCAATTGAAAAAGAACCCGATGCAATGGCCGAGTTAGGGCGCATGGTTGTGGGGGCATTACGTCCAGCCTGTGCTCCATTATTAGGGTTTAAGGTCCAAGGAACCAAGCTGGAAGTGGTGGATTCTTTACCTTCAAATAGAATTATCCCTGTTCGGATCTCTTTTGATGAGGTTCTTAACTATTACACTCGTGGTATGAGTCAGTTTTTATCATTACTTCGCTCATCTAATGTGGCTATCTCAATGCTTGGGCAATCGCTTAAAGGTATTTATGATGCAGGGGAATCGGAAGGTCGTCAGTCACTTGCTAACTTAAACAACAAGTTCTTATTTTCTACTCAAGATGTATACGAAACAATGGAATTGATTTCTAAATCTGTTGGTTCTGTTGTTTCTACTCAATTAGGTGAATTACAAGCGAATAATACTTTTGGTTGGAGAAATGCAGACCGTTTGCAATTATCGAAAGAAGAGTTGATAGATGCTCGTGATATGGCTGCGGCTGACCCAATGGAAGGTATCTATCTTTATCGTGGTAGCGTTACTCCATTTAAATCAGCAACATTTTTTCCTGATGATAAAAGAGATGGCACATTAGATTATTTTAAATTAAATATCTTCGCAGAACTGTTAACACCACCTGATGACGACGTTGAGCGTGTTAAATCAATGCTGAATATGAATAATCAAGTTAAAGCGAATACCCTTAATAAGATTGATGAAACAGAATCATCTAATGCAGTTATTAAGGCATTTACTGACACTTTAAATTCTAATTTAGCTGCCGCAAAAGATATTGGAAGTCAGTATCGTCATTTGCTTCATATCATGACTTACACACTCGTTGATGAGCTGCTATTAGATCAAGAAGATACTTTTGATAGTGCAATAAGTGCTTTAGAAAATACGTCTGAATTGAAGCATAGAACGGGGAATGTTGATGTAGATGTTCGTCATGTAATAACAAGCAATAACGATGAAGTGATTGTTAGTGAGCCAACGGAAGATGATTTTTCTGAGTTCTCTGAGTTTTCCGCACCAGAGCAAGCCAATGATACAGAGAGCGCTCAAAGTGATGAATCTTTGCCTTCGCATGGTCATAGCACTAATACCCCAGAGAAGGCAATAGAAGATACAACCAAAGACACTCAAGAAGACGACTTAACACCTGAAGCTATTATGAAAAGAAACGCTTCATCGCTAGGGCTTTCAATTGAAAGTGTTAGTGATTTCCCTCTTATTAATGATGATGAAAATGAAACAGCAAGTGACGGTGTCACGTTTAATACTGAGGTTAACGGTGAATTTGATTTCGGAGACGATGAACGACCAGAAATTGATGATGATTATTTAGCGTATTTTTCAGAAAAACAGGAATCTACACCGACACCAAGTAATGATGAAGAGACTGAAGAGTTGTCATTATCTCATTTATTACTTTCAGGTGACGCCCTTGAATCTCATTTAAATAATCAAAATGAGTCTTTGCCATTTGGTCGAACGCTTGAAGATAGTGATTCAGAAGCTAACAACACAAATGATGAAAGTGACCAAACAGATGAAGCTCAAGAGAGTAATGAATCGAATGTTTCTGATTCTAGTGGGCAACAAAGCGAGTTAGCGATTAGCAAAACAGTGACCAAATTATTTAATGATGGTGAACAAATAACAGGCTTGAATTTCGAAGAGATTAAAGAAGCATATATAGCGCCATCTAATTACATAGAAAAGCCAGTACTGGATTCGTTAAGTGAAGATGACGCAAAGCATTATGTAGAAACGGTACATTCAACAATAACCAAAACAGAAAGCTCAATGGCAGATGATCTATTGAACGATATGTTTGGTGACATGAATTAGGACGGAAGAGATATGGATATCCCTATAGATAACACCATTACTTCAATGGATTTGGCTTTTTATGAATACAAGGCCAATAAGGGTGAAAAGCTAGCTACCTGTGTAATTAAAGCTGCGAGACACTATAAAATCCACCCTGATTATATTTATACCATTGCAAAGCAAGAAGCTGGAACTACAGGGGAATACCGTAGAAATAAAAGTGATGGTACGCATGATATGGGGCAGATGCAGATTAACTATGAAACATGGGCTGAGGAGTTTTTACGTTTAGGATTTAAGGTTGATTGGTCAAGAGTACTTTATGACTTATGCGATAACGTATTTGTTGGAACGAAAATAATAGAATTACGTCAAGGTACTGCGAAAAATGCATTAACAGCAATGGCGAATTATCACTGGTTTGTGAATGCAAAGAATAAAGCGCCTCACTTTGTTTATAGAAAGCACATCACCAAAAAATACAAACGACTTCAAAAAGAAAAAGAACGTTTTAATGAATCTAATCAACTTGTAATGAATCGGTGAATTTATGTTGATCGTTGCTGAAAAATATCGCATGGCTCATGTATTAGCGAAGGTTTTAAAATTCGAGAAGTTCTCATGGCCATTCTTTTATAATGAGGCAGGGGATGTCATTGCATATTCTCAAGGTCATTTATTTCAACCAAAGCATTTAAAAGATGAACTGTATACTTGGTCGGACCCGAAACCATTTGAATCGTTGCCTACAGAGCTGTTTATGCTACCAACGGTTGATTACACTATTCGTGTTCGTAAAAGATCGTTATCTACAGGTTATTTGCGTGAGCGTGTGCCTATGCTCATGCAAGAGCATGATGTTATTGTAAACGCATGCGACCCAGATAAAGAAGGCGAACGTATTTTTTATGATCTGTTTAATTCTGCTCAAACCAGTGCTGTAGTTTTACGTTTAGATTTGAGTAAAGGTATTACTCAGTCATTGATCCACGCTGCGTATGACAATTTGTTTGATGCAAGAAAAACGAAGGCTAAGCATTATTCAGCACAAGCTCGGTTATGTGGCGATTTAGGTTATGCATTATTAACATCGGTTATGACGTTCTATGGTAGAAAAGGGTGCTTACATCCTTTGCTTGCTGGCTATACAGATAAACAAAAAAGTGTTGTGTCTGTCGGTAGAGTACTTATTCCTGTATTACAACTGATTGATGATCAGTGTTGTCTTGTTGAAAATGTTAAGTTAAAGCAAGTTCATTGCCCTTACGTCGAAGGAAGAACGGAATCAGGGGCTAAGGTTACTTTTTACTATGATTGGCAGCGACTTGGTTTACCAGCATCGGCTTTATCTGATCCACGTCTAGCTCAAAAATATATTCAACAAAAATCACTCAATGATGAATTTGTTATTGAATCAGTTATCAATGAAATGCATATGGTCGCAGCCCCAGATATGTATGATACGGCTTCAATGCAAGCTGATATGAAAGAATTATCGCCAACTGAAACACTTGATGTTTTACAATCACTGTATGAAAAGGGATTGATTACTTATCCAAGAACAGATGAGACGGCATTACCTGACGATGATATGACTTCTGATAAATTAAGCGCTTTATTTGCCAGTATGGACAATAACCTTAATTCTGTGTCAGACCGAACCTCTAAATCATCAAGAGGTTTTTTAGAAAAACATGAGTCGTTAATTGAAAATGCATTACCAGATAATAGTAATAATCAAAGCAATGATATTTCAGCCGCTCATACGGCATTATCACCAACCTCGGCACAAGCGAATTTATCAAATTTAACTGATACTGAAATCGCTGTTTATTCCAAAATATGCGAACGCTTCACCTCGGCACTTGAGGGGGAGAAGTCTGTTTGTATAACAACGGTCACTGGAAAATTTGCCAATGATAAGAATGGAATGCTGGGGGAGCAAGACGCCCCTTTCTCATTTGAAAAATCTACATACACTTCAAATCTAGAGAAAAGTAAAAGCAAATACATAGCGCTAAATGAAGGCGATATTATCTTATTGGATAAAATCAATGTCAGAGCTGAGGCGCTAGATATCCCTCAATATTATGCAGAAAATGAGATCCCATTAGTCATGCTTAAGGTTGGGGATCAAGTTTCAGATCCAGTAGTTGCCAAATTACTGCATGAAACAAAAGGGCTTGGTTCTGCTTCAACACGAGATAAAATTGTAGCGTCTTTACTTAAGCGTGATTATGTTGAAATTTCAATTATTGATGAACGTCGTTGCATTATTATTACAGGTAAAGGAAAAGCCATTTTAAGTACGTTACCGAACCAATTTAAAAGCCCTGTGACAACAGCAATATGGGAACATGAGTTCTATAAGATAGAGACGTGTAATGATCTTGAACTTGCTAAACAGATGCGTGATGGGTTTATTAGAAAAATATACACTCAACTAGAAACATACATTAAATTTTTGAATAAACGTTACGGACGTAATGTACAGGGCGTTTCGTCTGGAAATGATACGTTGCCTTCAAAAGAATTAATTTTCAAGGTTAAACAGTTAGCTAGATTGAAGCAACTTGAGCTCCCTGTTCAAGTATTAAATAGTAATTCGCTTGCAGAGAAATGGCTACTTGCTAATGCTTCAGTTATGCACTCCAGTATGAAAGAGCAGTTGGAACAATCAGGGTTATCAACATGTAATAATACTTTACGTGATGAGCGTCGAATTGATATCCGTAAACAGGCGATACAAGGAAAAAGCTCAAACCCTCCAACACAAGCCCAGATGCTCAAAGCGATAAAATTATCAAAACAATCAGGGATACGAATGCCCGAAAAAGCCAAGAAAACGGCCAGTGAGTGTCATGTATTCATCGATGAGTGTAAAAAGAAGCTAACCCCTTCAGATGAGCAAATCAATACGCTTAAACGCCTTGCGGCTAAGCATCGCTATCCAGTATCAAAATTAATCTATAAATCGCGCAAGCAAACCATGAATTTAATCAACAAACTTAGAACTAAATAGGTGACAGAGTGGACGTTAATCAATTGCTCGATGGAATGACCGAACGACAACAACAAGGTATTTTACATAGTGGAAGTCCAACGGTCATCACTGCTGGAGCTGGAGCTGGTAAAACGTCCGTATTAACTAAACGCATCGTTAAAGCAATTTATAATTCGGGAGATCCTGAATCAGTCGTTGCTATTACATTTACAAGTGATGCCGCCAGTGAAATGAGAGAAAGAGTTAATAAACTAATAGGACCAGAGCTGGGCAGTAGAGCAATTATTTCGACTTTTCATAGTTTTGCTATGAATCGCATATTACGACCTAATTGGGGTCATCCATATTTACGCTCTCTTGGTTGCGTGGGTAAAACGCTTGCTATTGAGTTTTCAAATCTATCACTCGATCACATACGTAAAAACGCCATGATGACGGGGTTATCTCAATCTCAAAGAAAGCATTTAGAGTGTTTTTTTGAAAAACCAAATGATGAGTTTTCTAGCTGGTTAAGCTTAACTCGATCTTATGGTTTTACCCCTATGACTTATTTTCAAGAGTTAGCGACACAACCTAACTTCCCGTACTCGTCAATTGAAGAGCTTAATAACGAGAATGAAAAATTAGTTTTATCTGATGTTGATTCTAGTATGTATTCGAATATCTATTTCTTAAAAACATGGATTTATTACGACAGTACATTGCGAGAGCGTGAGTCTATTGATTTTGACCAAGTGCTGGTTTTTTCAATGCTTCTACTTGAAAAAGAAAGGGACGTGAGAATTAAGCTTAAGCAGCGATATAAGATTTTTGAAGTTGATGAGTTTCAAGATACGAATGTTTGCCAGTATCGGTTTTTATTGGCATTGGTTGGTGATGGTAAAAACTTATCTATGTTCGGTGATATTAAACAAGCCATTTATTCATTTCGTGGAAGTAATTGCTACCTTATGGCCAACATTAATAAACAATTTAAAGATCTGGTTATTACTAACTTGCCTGATAATTTTAGGTCTACTCATAAGGTGGTGGCCGCAGGTAATGCGATTGCTAAAAGCATGAAAATTCAATTAGTCAGTGAGGATATGATAGGGCATAAAGAGTCTGAAGTTATGCCCTTAGTCTCTCGTTATGACAATGAAGACCAAGAAGCGAACAGTATAGTAAATAAAATTATAGCCTTGAAAAGTAGTGGGGTGGCTCCACAAGATATAGGCATTTTATACCGCTTTAACAAACTTGGCCAAAATATGGAAAACTACCTTATTTCGCGTGGTGTATCTTATCGACGTATAGGTAATGACAAAGGGCTGTATGAAGAACCAGATATACGAGATATCGTTATTTATATGCACTTAATTTTTAATCCATATTCAATTAAGGCTGTGCGTTGTTTCTTTGCCTCTTTTGTTGAATTTGGTATCACAACAGGGATTTTGAATTCTGCGCTTAAGTCATTTCGAAGTGGTGGCCATAAAGAAGTAAATAATCATCAATTACTGTCTTATATTCTTGAACAAAACTTATGTAAACCCTCGACAAAAAATCACTTATCTCAAGTATTAAAAATGATCATGCATTGTTCTGGCCGCACATCTCGCATTTCAACGTTTGATAGTTATTGTCGTGATATGAATGAGCAATATGCCAATATGCCAGAGGAACATTGCAAAGAGATTGAGAATCGCTTGATGGAACCATTCTGGGGTGCTGTACGCGATTTTGTCAAAGAGCTTTGTACTATCTATGCTGAGCGCTATAAATATATGTTTTATTCGCCTGAAGACCGCAAGAGGCGTCTTAATACATCTAAAGACTTAGCGGTTAAACACTTCAATTTAATATTCAATGCTTGTTATGAAGAGTCGTTATCAGATGCGAATCTTATTAAGTACATCTGTACTCGACCACTACTAGATAAAGTAAACAAGAAAGATGATGAAGAGAATACGACAGACATTGAGTTGATGACTATTCACGCAAGCAAAGGATTAGAAAAAGAAGCCATATTTGTGATCGGTTGCTCTGAAGAAAGTTGGTGGAAAGAGCCAGAAGTAAAGAGCGGTACTGATAAATATGAGGAAGAATTAAGACTTTTTTATGTTGCATTAACAAGAGCGATAGAACACCTTAATTTTACTTACTCTACAACACGAGTTTTTAGAAATAACGTAGAACAATGTGATCCTTTACGATTTTTATATCTGCTGAAGGATACGGTTACTTACCGTGCTGTTTCTCACGGTGAAGAAACCTTGTTCTCTAATATGGATACATTAAGTATTAACAAGGATATTAATCATGACTAGTTTAAATCAGAACCATAATGCCCCGTTAGATTTTGAGAAAGCATTGAGTAAATCATCCAATGCAGAATCAGCACTTCTTGATGAATTTGTTATTGATAGCGATGAGCTAGATTTAGCTCATGAGTCTATTCATCATGACCTACAACAAATCATGGATGAGTCTGATATTTGGAATGAGGTTGAGCATATTGATTCAATTTTGAATATTAGAGAGGGTTAAATTATGGCTAAGAAGAATCAAGTCGCCACTCGTATTAATGATATTTGGGAAGATGAATTTAATCTTCTGTTTGAATCTTTTAAAAGTGAATTAGATGGGCCAAATCTTGAAAAAGGACCAATGTGGTCGGCTGTACCTGAATTGGCATTACCTATTAACGCTCTTACTGGACGGTTTTACTCGGGAATAAATGCCTCTAACTTGGAACGTCATTTAGTTAATAACTTACATGAGTCAGGGGATTGGGATAATCGCTTTATTGGTTTTAATCAAGCGAAAAATATTGGTCTTAAGATGCGTAAAGGCTCTAAGGGCAGCAAGGTCTTATTGTATAAAACGCATAAAGAAGTAAAAGATAAAGACGGCACTAAGACGATGGAGAAGCTTGAAAAGCCTTACAGGAGTTATCAGACTGTCTTTCATATGAGCTGTTTTACAAATGCGCCACCTATGCCAACACTGGAAGAGCTCAATATTACTAAAAAACCATTTGAAAAAGACCAAGCAATTGAAGAGTTCATTCGCGGTAGTGCGGAAAAAATGAATGTAGATATTATCTTTAGTCATTGTGATTCAGCTCATTACTCACCTAAAGATCATGCTATTCAAATGCCGCACCCTAATTTATTTCGTTCTAAGTCTTCATTTTATGGTGTTTCTTTTCATGAAATTGGCCACGCTACAGCCCATGAAAGTTGTATGAATCGTGATGTGAAAGCTCAAAAAGGAGAAACAAAAAAACAAGCTTATGCTCGTGAGGAGCTGGTCGCAGAATTTACATCTTATATGTTAGGTAAAAAGCTATTCAGAAACATTGAAAGTAAACTTAATGCTCGTTACTTAGGACACTATTTGGATGAGTGCAAAGACCCTAAACAGGATTTCGTAGACTCATTATTTCAAGCTGAACGTTGCTCTAACTTTATTGTTCAATCATCGGGAATGAAACCTGAAATTGATGCTTACAAAACTGAATTAGAAGCACGATGTAAAGATGTGTTTTCACAGTCAATGGAGCGTTTTTTAGAAAAATCCCAAGAGATCAAAAAACAAGAATCAGAGCCGTTAACTGTGGCTTTTTAAGTTTTTTGAATTGATGGTTATGTTACAATACACAACGTCAGTTAAATAATATTTTTAGTTATAAAAGAGGTTTCTATGTATTCACCAGATGATATCAATTACTTTGCTTTTATTGGTCAACAATACCCTCAAGAAAGCGTAGTAGTCAGTAAAGAGCGTATTTTTATGTCGTTATTTACCTATAATAAAAATTACGTAATTCTAAAAGTACTAAATAGTAAGTCAGTTAATAACATTACTGATGTCTCCCTTTCTATCTATCGAGAGGGGTGCGCTATGGTTTTAGGTGCTCATTGGCGCACTAAATTGAACTCAAGCAACTTTACGAGTTTAGTTCCGATTAATCCTCAAATAATTGATTTTCCAATCTATCCAACGGTAGGCGAAGTTGCTACCTTTGAAGTGCATTTTGTTGATGATATGACAGGGCAACTATTGAAAGTCATTTCTTTCATCCCTCAATCTAATGATTTTACGCAATCTTTTGTAAATGAGTTTAGTGAATTAAAAGCTGAACCTTATCAGACAGTACATTTCTCGCGTTCATTTGCTAAGTTTAATCAACTATCATTAGTGGCTATGGAAGACGCTATTATTTTGTCTTCTCCAGCTTCAATAATTAAAAAAGTAGCAGAAGAAAATGAGCCTCAATTCTTCACGATGAATGCAAAAGAAGATGGTTTACCTTCTTTAGAAGAGGTGGAAGAAGAGGCGTTTAGGTTGCAAGAGGAGAACGCTTAATGCTTCGTTTTGCATTGATTTTATCTGTATTACTTAATGTGGTGGCATGTTCCACCACTGAGGAAGCAGTTCAACAAACTCAGCCTGTATTATCATTATCTTCTATAAATACAGATCTAATTTATTATATTGAAAAGTGGGCTAATCTCGATACACCAAGTAAGCCATTAATATACTTAAGTAATGACCCTCAATTTATGACAGAGCAATTATCCGCTAATTGGTGTGGTGACGCTGTAGATAGGGTTTTGCTAGTCAATGCATTGGATTCATTATGTGATGATTCTGAAGGCTATAGAGATGGCCAATATTGTGTAAAAGAGGATATTAAAGCCCCTATCTTTGCGTACTCATTTGAACCTTCCCAATCTGCGGTATGTGACGATTTAACTCAACATGACTTAATGGTTACGGTCCCATTTAATCCTGAAAATCAAGCATGGTTAGATCATGTTCGTTCGCTTGGGTTCTTAACTCACAAGCAACGAGAAATGAAATTATTTTGGGATGAAGAGCTTACTCAACGAAAGTTAAAACGAGAGAAAGCGGAAGCGTTAGAGGTTTTACGTACAGAACAACGAGCCTTCTATCAAAATAAATTTGCGATAGAGGGGAAGTATAATCATGTTGTTTGTAAGTTAGATTCTAATTCAGGGCTGCTTATGAATAAGTATATTGGTCGTGTTTTAGCAACGTTTGATAATGAAGTTCAAGTACAACTTATTGACTATACTGGCCGCCTGAAAGCCCCTGATTTTCAGAAAAATAAAGTAGTAAGTGAATCATATGCCTTATGGGAGATGTGCGATGTCTGATATTTATATGAGTGGGACATTATTTGGAGATGCAAGCATTGGTATTGTTCAATATGAGGCATTGCGTTGGTTTAAAGAGTGTGAACCTCAAATAAAAAGCATGGTAAGTGATCTTCTTTCTGGTCAAGTTAATGAGCTATCAGAATTGCTTAATGATGAAGATAATCAGCGAAGTTTTTACTTATCTCATGTCGAATCAGTTGATATAACGTTAGGGCCAAGGTTCGCGAGGGCATGTGCGATTGCTTATTATGACCGAAATGACTTACCTCAATACTCTTCAGGATTACTAGGTTTAAGGCATGATGAGTCTTTTTTTCATAGCTGGGTCGATATGGTCAGAATTGAGCAATACCATGTCATTTTAGAGTTGGTAATGAATATCTCTCAAGATGTCACAGGTCGTTCGTTTAATTATTTATTTGAATTAAACTTTAATGACGTTGTTATCGAACCGATAGTAAACACAGCAGAATATCAAAAAGAGGTCTTTGGCATTGCGAGTTCATTTCATCATTTATTACAAATATCACCAAGTTTGTATAGTGCGGATTTTTCAAGAAATTTACCGATGAAATCAAATATATGTCCTTTTAAATATCAACAGGCGCGTAGTCTTTATGAGTTGCTAAAGCAGTATGATTTAACATTTGATAGTTACAATCTGAAGGATTTATCGGGGCTGATATTAAGTAACTCGTTGTTAGGAGTAGATAGCTATCAAGATTATTCTAATGTGGTTTCAAAATGGTTGGATCATTCATTGTTAATGCAGGCTTCAAGCTTAGCAAGGCATTAAATACGCTCTATGATATGTTTATATATTGATATACTAATGAGCATGTATTTTCTTAATTTATTGCACTAAGACTACCATAATGACGCATGCTTGGTGCTCCCAACGCCATTCAGTCATAACTTTAAATATGTTGTTTACCTCTTCGGCTCCCTCACATTTAAGCCTTCGCGTTTCATAAACGATGGCGTTTATCCAATCTCTTAATTGTATAAAAGCAAGAACAGGATGACTTTCTGATTCTTGGCTGATTAAACGAGTTCTATCTGATGACAGTGTATAGTTCTTTAACTGCTTTCCTTCTCCCGTTGTTAGTTGATGATAGATATTTAAAAATGTTTGGCTTGTTTCACTTGATAGTGTTACCCCTTCAATATTATTCATTGGCAAAAATGGAACATTATTTAATTGGTCCTTTTCGTGCCGTATTTGATGGGGTAAATGAAGCTTCAATGGAAAAAATTTCAATTTTGCTGTGGAACTGATTGAAAAAACAGGCGGTATGTCTGTTGTATCATACGTATCCATACATATTCCTTCTCCTTTAACTTAGGTTGCAGCCAGAAACTCTAGCGTTAGTTTTTAATGGTTTTTTGTTTTTCAAAAAAATGGGGACATCTATTTTTTGGCCAATTCGTTGCTCTATTTCAGCAGTAGTTACAATGTAGTTGTCAATTTGATTTGCTGTAGCTGTAGGAGAGTTTGGGATCCACCATGCAATAACTTCATTCCCGTAATAAGCAACTTTCCAAAATGCTTCAGGGGCTTTAATGCCGTGGCTGATCATGAAGTCACCATTTTCAGGGGTTTCTCCAGTGAATACACCACCTATCACTGTTACGTCAGATTTATCTCTTCTGCACTCTACATATTGCTCAGTGACCAGCCATGAGCCCCTGTTCATTTGAGCTGCTTGCGGTAGGACGTTTGTCATAATATTGCTTTGTTTAATCGCTAAGTCACTACTATCTTGCGAATTTGCAGGGACCAAATGGCCTCTATCATATTTAACGTCATCTTTTTTTGTTTTGTATGTTGATACTGATGTTTGTTGGCATTTACTTGGTAAATTAGGGTCACGAAAAAATCGATTATAGCGGTCGTAGTTTGCAATATCTTTGACGGCAACATACTTCCATTGAATCGCACTTTTGGTTTCACAATTAATCCAAATATCAAAATTCTTATAAGCAATCTGATAAATAGGATCTGCATGTACTGATAGTGGCAATATTGAGGCTAATGTCAGTGAAGCAAAGCAAGCAGTAGCGATTATTTTCTTTTTGAATGGTATGAGCATGTTTTTCACCAAAATTACAACGTTAGAATATCATTGTAATAGCATTATATAAAAAATAAAGTTGATAGTGATTATATGTGAATTATTTGTGATATCAAATCTGACGTTTGTTGTATCTTTATGGTTTATTATCAAATTTAAGAATATTTTAAGTATTTTCCTGAAAAGTGTTTTCTGTGTAATTTGGTTTGTTTTTTATGAAAATTAACCACTATACATAGGTGACCGCTTTATGAAAAAAACATATAATAACTACGTTAAGTGATGGTTATAAAGTTAGCGCAACAAAATAACCCTTTTGTTGCGCTAATTATGACCCAAAGGAGTGTTGTCTCAATGCGATAAGATTATGTATGTGCATTGTGAGTCTATAGGTGACACTGTAACTGTTTAAAATTGTTCTAACAATTAGGTGGATTAGGTTGATTATGGAAAATTTACTAGAGCTTTCTAAGATGGATGTTAAACCTTCAGACATTAAGGCCTTTGTTTATGAGTTAGCTGAAATGCTGGAGTGGGATATGAATGATGTTTTATATCGTCAATTATTCGGTGGTGGCTTATTTACATACAAGGATGTTATGTTTTTAAAAGTTCATGAAGGATCTTTTTATTTTCGAGTGCCTGAAAAAATGCTCCAGTATTGGATAAGTCTTGGTAGCCAATTAATACCGAAGGTTAATAATGCAAAGGGTGGAAACAAACGTCAGAGCTTAGCTGCTGAAGAAATTACGTCATTACATGTGGCCATAGAGAATCCTGTAAGTAATCCTTGTAAACGTCCAACGTATTTTTCTACAAATAATTTCTGGTACTCCATTCCAATATCGGTTAAAGAAAAAAATAAAGTAGCGCAAATATTGCAAGGGTCTTACTTGTTATGCGTTAAAGAAGATAACAATATCAGTAAAGCAAATGATTTGAGAAAGCTCCCAAATATAACCGCAGCACTCAAGCGAATTTTAATTAAGGCTGGAGTAAATAATATTCCAGAATTAGAACAGATAGGAGCGGTTAAAGCATTTCGGGCGATCAGGAAAATTAATAGTAATGCCAGCTATGCAATGCTCTTTTCTTTACATGCTGCATTGAACTATAAACATTTTTCATTATTAACTAATAGTGAACGTGAAACTCTAGTTCAACAATATGAAGGAAAAATACAGACCAGAAAAAGTATTCATAACGTTATGGGATGTAAATCATGGGCAATGGCTTAACTCTTTATGAGTCAAGAAATTATATTTTATTAAATGGTGATTCTCATATAACTAATAGAGATTCAATAATCTCGGGGAAGAAAGGTTTTTTAAAAAATGAACATCGTTGGGCTCTTGTTGGAGGTAAACCATTATCGTATGAAGAAGGATTGCATATAGATGATCTATTGAATAGAGATGAGCATGAATATCTGGAAGTTTTTTTAGAAGCAGTTTAGCCATTTATTATATTGTTTAGGAAATATGTTAATTACAGGAAGTTGTTATGAATGCAAATGAAAATTCATTGAAAGGGTCTGATTGTTCGATTCAATCTAAATCCTTAAATGTTAAATTGAATAAGAGAGGTGTTTTATACCTTCTCACATTTATTTCTGGTTTTGCGTCTTTAGGCTATCAGTATTTTTGGTTTAAATCTTTAACCGTTACCGTTGGTGTTGATTTATATTCTAGCAGTGTCGTTATCGCTGGTTTCTTTTTAGGATTAGGCTTAGGCACACTCTTTTTTTCCAGAGATAAATTTCGTGATCTTGCTTATTATAAGCTTGAATTCTATGTTACTGCTTTAGCTATTTTATGCTCATTCATATCGCAATCTCTTTGGCTTTATTTGAACTTATCTGAAATGCTAGGTATTGGCGCACTTGTTGTAACAGGTATCACTTTTGCAATTCCAGCGTTTTTTATGGGGGGGACATTATTAGCATTGATCAGGCTATTCATAAAACTTGAACACCCTTTGCATGAAGGGGTTGTATATGGTGTTAACTTATTCGGTGCGATGTTAGGGCTATTTTTATCAGCTAGCGTATTACTTCCCTTACTTGGTGTGACCAAAAGTTTATACGTCCTTTATTCATTGAATGCTTTTATTGTGGTGGTTGGTTTCTGGGTTGAAAAGAATGTAATAAGTAAACCTCTTCCAAGTAAGGCGACATCATCCGTTTCCCCCCGTTACGATCTTATCGCTCTTTATGCCCTTACTGGTTTCTGCTCACTTTCCTATGAAATATCATGGCTACAATTATTGAATCAAATAATCCCATCAAGAAGCATTAACTATTCAGTCATTGTGACGGTGATGCTTGGTGGCCTTGGTATTGGCAGTACGTTCTTTGCTTCTTTGACATTATCGAGAAAAGCCGCATACCGAAGTGTGCTTATTTTATCTTCACTATCAGTCATATCACCGCTATGTTTTATTTTCTTTTTATCGCAAAGCCTAGCGTTTCATGCGTCCAATGATATTTTTTACTTTGTGGTTTCATTCTTTGAATACTTGAATGGCGACCCATCGGTTCCTCATACTTATTGGCAATTGAGAATATTAGAAGTGTTAAATATATTTCCAATTGTATTGTTTACAGTTTTCATCCCAAGCATTTTGTTCGGGGCTATTTTTCCACTGGTTATCAAAATATCGCGACGTTCTGATGCTGCATTAGATACTGGCGTTTTATTAGGAACTAACACGCTAGCAGGCGTATTAGCAACAATACTTACTGGATTTATATTAATCCCTTCACTTGGTGTGGTCCCTTCATTAAAGGTGATCATGTGGATTGGTATTGTATTTATTACTTTCTTATCATTAAAAAATCAAGGTACTAAAAAGTGGGCATTTATAGCCATATTACTGTCATGTGGTTTTGTCATTCAACACGCACTGCCAACGAACAAAACACACCTTCTATTAGCTGAGAGATATGAGGGAACAGAAACCGAGTCAGTATTTTTTACTGAAGGTAAAGGGTACTCAATTTCTGTTTTTCAGGAAAATTCAGGTAGTGATTCATTTAAGCGATTGTTTGTTCGTGGTGAATCGAATACTGCTGACTCGATGCCTTCTTTACGTTATATGCGTTTACAGTCTTACTTACCTTACTTTGTTCATAATTCAGAGCCAAAAGATGCATTAGTCATTGGTTTGGGAACGGGTATCACGGCTGGTGCTTTCTCTCAGGTTGATTCCATTAAGTCGGTTGATGTATTTGAATTGTTACCCGATATGATTGAAGCAACTCAATTATTCAAAGAGAGTAATTACGATATCGTCAATCAAGATAAAGTGAACGTTACGATTGGTGACGGGCGTCTTCAGCTAGCTAAAACAGATAAGATGTATGACATTATTACTCTTGAGCCACCACCACCGTCAAGTGCTGGTGTTAATAATTTGTATTCTTCAGAATTCTATCAATTAGCTAAAGCCAGAATGAACAGAGATGGAATTGTTGCGCAGTGGTTCCCGTTAACGACTCAGAGCTCTATGGCCTCTCGTGCCATATTAAACACAATGATGGAAAACTTTAAATTCGTTAATGTGTGGTATACAGAAAGATTTGAAGCTTTAATTATCGGCTCAGACCATCCATTTAATAAACTCACGTTTTCTGATATTCAATTCAAATGGGATGCTAACCCTAAGATAGCGAGTTCGCTTGCAGAGGTTGGAATAGAAAACACGACGGATTTAATCGCTACCTATCTTGGGTCTAATAATGATTTTCTCTCTTATTTGAATGACTCTAAGCTTATTACTGATGATAACGCTCTATTAGAAGTAGACCAGTACAACCTATTTATAGATGATATTTTATTTACTTATCAAGAAATACTAACCGTACTTGAACAATCTAAATCTATAGCTGTACCTAAGAGTTACCAGCTTGATTTAAAACACAAGAACCAACTACAACGGTTGATGTTAACGGGTGCTTTCAATAAGACTGATTATGGACGATTTAAAGGTGATCCGTATGTGGATTGGTTGATTTCGTCTCATTCTAAATAGATTGCATAGGTATATTTTAATGAAAAGATTTAGGGGTTTAATAGCAACCACATTTTACTTTATGTTTGTGGCTTCTATTCTGGGTAATTTTTTCTTTGTTATTTTTATTCAATACAAAAGAATAAATGGAGAGAATCTAAATATAGAATCAGGAGTTTATGAGCTACTTATTTTAATGACGAGTGTTTTTTTTGGATTGATGGTTTTGTTGAATGGGAAACGCTTCGAACAAATAAGAAATATAAAACGTTAATAATATTTTTATAAAGGAATTATAATTATTATGATATGTAGAGAACCAATAGGATTAGTTGTAGCAACAATCCTTTCACTTGTTTATGCGGTTGATTACTTCTGGCCAAAACCAGATCTTTGTTATATTCAAATTAATGAAGAACCTTTTGTTGCGAAATGGGTTGAATGTCCTGATGAATACAAAATTGTTGATATTGAAAGTGCAATATTGTTGGCTGATAGTAAAAAAAATGAAATTTAATTAAGGAGATAAATTTGAATGTGATTTTATATTTTGGCGGTGCAATTGCCGCTGGTGTTTTGACATCTGCAACATGTGCTTTGTTTAATTGGCTGGGAAGTAAAAACTACCCAAGCGAGGGAAGTGATGATGTTAATGATAATAGAATAACTAAGAAGCGGCTCGGTTGGCTCTTTGGTTGGGTTATTCAAGGTGTAATTGGTGGGTTTGTTGTTTCGTTCTTATTCGCTGAGTATGTTTTAAGAGATGGTGGAACTGTAGGGATTGTATGGGCGCTGGCTTTTGTTTCTGGTTCAGTCTCGTGGTTGAATTTTAAAGAGTCGATAGAGGCGATAAAGCAATTGATACAGATTGTTAAAGATTTTTTTAAATAGGCTTTAGGTAGAGCAGCGATAATAAAACACTTAGCACTTGATAATGCTGAGTGTTTTTTCTTTATTCTGATCATTAATCATGTTTATAAATAATAAGTGGCGGTGAATTTAACAATGACGGATATGTTATCAATGATAAAAAACTGGTCTCCACCACCATGCCCCTCTTGTGGTGCAGAGGAGATGGAGCATAAACTTTTTACGGTTATCCCAAACCAAGAAAAGCCCCGTTTAAATAGTGGCTGGTATTGCATCATGTGTAAATGTGGACCATATAAATTAGGTAATTTTAGTGAGTCAGATGCTGCTCAATTCTCTTTGATTCTTTTGAATAAATAGGTACTGTTTTTTAGAAAAATAATACAGGTCAATTATCGTATTAAGATTGATATGTAACATTAGTGGTGTTAGATTAACTCTATCGTATATGGATAGGTAATGTAGATCATGAGTGATGTTAAAAAGTATGAATCATGTATAGAAAAAGAGGACCATCGAACTAAAATTACGCATGGTGATTATTCACGATTCGAACCTATGGGGGAAACGGTTTTAAGTAAGTATTTCACCCCAAATAACATATACATCATCACTGGCATGGATTATCACGCTATTAGTGGTGATCTTCATAACCTTACTCTCCATATCCCTAAACATGAAACGTCATACTCGGACTCACAATGCATTTCGTTTAAAGATTTTGAATTGCACTTTACTTATGTCGCTCCTGAAACCGCAGAGAAAGAACGTCGAGAGTTACTTGATGATTTTGAATCGCAAGTCAAAGAAATTCAGAGTGAAATGCAAATGGCATTATCTAACCCTGAATCCATTTATGAATTAATTCGAACATCAAGCAATGAAGAGATAAAGAGTGGTCTCTCTGAAATCGATTTTAGTATACCTGTATTGCCTTCTCCCGAGCATAACCGCAGTAATGAACACACTATCATTCCTTTGGTTAATGGCCAGTCTGTGGACGTTGTACGACGACAGCTACTAAATCAAAAAGCGCTTGGTGAGGTGGTAGGAACATACTCAAAGGTGAAATCCAATGAGTTATCACAAGTGATTTCTTTTAGCGCCTCAATATTAACTGAGAAAGCTCAAGCTGTTCAGGGGCAAGCTCGCTTTATGCAAGACTCAGTTAATGGAGTAATGAGCAAAGTTGATATGTTGAACCTGTACTTAGGTGAAGGGGTTGACTGTTTTACTCTTATTGATAAGCCTGAATCAACCAGCAAAGCTAAGATTAATTTCTTTTGTCATAAGATTTACGCTGATGAAGAAATGCTAACTCATAGTTTATTTTCCGATGGTGAATTTGATTACACTAACGATGACCATTTCTTCAAACGATTGGCTGATGAGCCTGAGTTTTTAGAACGCATCTTACCTAGTGAGCGTTCCGTCATCTGCTTTCAATCAAGACGAGAGAAGAAGGATTACGGTGGTGGTCTTGGTGATCTGATTGCAAATAGAAAAAACCGTAGCGTTGGGTTATTAATTCGTGATGGTCAGCGTGTGAGTTGCATTTACTCCCCAATTGATTATCAAGATCGCTTGTTCCCCACACAAGCTGAGATGGATAGTCAACTGTCTAATGTAATTGATGCCGATGATACTGAGCTTACGGATGCACAAAAGAAGATTGAATCATTAAATCAAATGTATTCTAAAGTCGCGGCAATATTTCAAGGGATCATTGATAGACAAAGTACGGGTGAACATGTTGTTTTTGGTGCGTTAGCTGAGGAAGCTTATGGCGCAAGTTTATTCACCCCTGAACTGATAGCTAAGAACATTAATTTAATTAACGATGAAGATTTTTTAATTGGTGGTGACACGGTTGCTGCATCCCCGAGGAAGTGGCTTGGATCTCATTTTATCTGTGTACACAAAATAAATGACTTTATTGTATTTAATGCAGGGGTGATAACTCCTGAGAATGCAAAAGGTTTATATTACTTTAGCTCAAGTAAATACAATAATTTTGAACCAAGACAGGACTATTACGCTAATGAGCGCTTTAGTGTGCTTATTGTGAGTCAAAGTAAGGGAGCGATTTCAGTCAGTGTACCAACGGTGTATGAGGGTTATAGCGATAAAGCCGATGAGGAGAAGCTTGCTAGAGTTTCAATTAATCCTGAATATACAGAAAACATGCTTAATATGATGTCTATACGACTTTCTGAGTTGGAAACCATTCTTTCTTCTCGCGTAGCACGGCCAACAATTAGATCTCGAATGCAATCACTGATGACCGCCTATGTTTTTCTGAAAAACCTTAACGAAGAAACGCTATCACTCCGCAATGAACTTCAAGATCGTTTACCTGAACTTAATAACGATGATTTACTGCTATTGATCCTAAAGTGGTTATCTAAAAATACCAAAGCTCGCTCAACGTTAGCATTACCATCAAGTAAGTTGATTACCAGTATCGCTAAGTTGGCTCAAGATTCTTACCATGTAGAAGCATCATTCATCGATACGGTTGAATTTTTGGCAAGCGAACATAATAAGAAATTATTATTTATTGCCAGTAATGGGCGTGACTTGGTGGTGGGCGTTGAGGCTACGACCGTTTATGATTTGCCGTATCAATCAAGAGTTCAAGATCAGCATTACGGATATCGCTTCCCTGATTATGTCGAACTTTACTCTGTTATTGATAATCAATGGTCCCAAATTGGATTGTTGACTGATGAATTATTAAGTTATCGCATTGTTCATGTATTTAGTTCTGCGCATTTTTCTGGTATTTCACTGGAAGATGTTGAGAGCATTCATAAGCAAAAGGGGATCAGCAGAATACACTTGCCGTGGGATACTGATAAAGTGGAGTTATCCCCACAAGAGCTGTTAGAGCAAGACATCTCACAATATGTAGCAAGACTAAAAAGTGAGTACGTTAAGCGCTCTTATACCAAAGATGTCGCACAAGCTCAGAAATTATCACAACACTTGAATCGTGGTGATAATCTGTCATCGTCATTTCTTGCAATGTACCAAGAGGGCATTGAAAGTACTGATGACAATACTCGCTGCTCATCGATGTTAGATTTGATGGACGTTATATTATCGAGTAAGGAGATATCTGCGTATAAAAAAGAATACTCAAAATACACTGATGTCCACCACCCAACGTTGCTCCTTCCAACACGATTAATTCAAAAGAGATCTGATTTTTCATCGCTATCAGAAACACATTGGGAAGGAATGGCGATTTACCCAATTAGAATGATTGTGAACCTATACCATTCTCTTTCTGATTTACTACAGTTTGAGCATAAGTCACTAATCTTGAATTTTATTAGCTCACTTCTACAATGCAGACAAGTAGATTCAGAAAATATTTTATCTAAATCGTACCCAAAGGTTGCCCGACTTGTTCGTTCACATTTGTCTGAATTTGAAATGCTAATGATAGTGTCCATCCGTTGTGAGGCGCTTGATGTTGATATCTCTCAATGGCTTATTGAGTCAGGATTCTCAGAAAATACTCTTTCATTATTTGATTTGGGTAATTAGCATGAATTCTAGAACCAAAGAAGCCTATTTTAAGCGCATGTACATTGCCTATCTCATATCGTCGGGTAGAGCTGACACGCAAGCGAAGATTATTGAAGTAACAGGCCTTGGCCAAAGAACCGTGTATACCTGTATTGAATCACTTGCTGATTATGGAATAGAAATAGTGAAGCAGGGAACCGCAAGAAACCAAAGCTACTCTTTAATTAGTTGGGGATTAACCGATCCCAAGCAAATTGCTTTTCAAATAGATGATGTAATCAATTGCGCTGGTTGCACAGCATTGGAGAACACTTAATGGCTAAGGTATTTGCTGTAGCTAAAGAGCAAGGAGTTTTAACGTTGTTTGAATGGAGTAGCAAAGCTGCTTTTAGCAAAACAGAATCCTTTGTTGATTCCAAGTGGATTTATATTGCGACAACGACAGATTATAAAAAGGACGGTTTGTTTAATGCACCAAATGAGGCAATGGAGAGTAAGCGCTCAATAGCTCCTCACAAATATTTTCCATCTTTCTTTGTGTCGAATACGAAAGATGAGATAGAAGCCCACAATATGCTTTACCGTGCGTTTAAGAAGCATTTTAAAGATCAAAGAGAATAAGGTTATATGACATATATAATATCAAAGCCACCACTTGAAGCTGACTTTTCAGAGCTTTTGATTAGAGGTAACTTTATGGCTCATAAAGTTAAAATATGGGTTCATGAAAAACAAAATTACAAACAAGTTTGGGGGCTCATTGAAGTAAATTGGTTAAGTGGTTGCTTTATAGATGAGTACGAATTGGTTGGGAAAGCTAAAGGTATGGTAGTCACTACATTTAGCATTAAAGAAATACCTAATGAGCGATTTAGTTATACAGTAAAAAATGAACACCCAGAATTGCCTTATATGAGTAAATCTGAAATAAGAAAAGTTCTTTGTGAGAAGTATAAATAACCGAAAATTTAAGTTATTTAAAAAAGGATTTATTGGATGATTTACCTAGTTAGTGCTCATAAGTACCCGAGCTTTTTTACTCCACAGGGCAATCTTGTTGATGTCGTGCTTAGCTATGACACCACAAAATGTAGCTCAACAGTGAATGAGTGTGGTGAAGTCTCGTGCCGTGAGATAAAAGCGACTACAGCGGTGTGTGATGATGTTTGGATGGTTAAGAATGTAGATAGTGCAATAGAGACATTAAATGATCATGGGGTGTATCCTTTCAAGACGAAACAAGATGCAAAAAACTTTGCTAAGCACCATGGTCTAGTTGGATTTCGATACTTACCTGTTAAACGCTTAATTTAAGGAATGAATGATGGAAAATAGTATTGCATATCAAGAAGGCAAAAATGCTGCATTAAAAAGAATCGCAATAGAGAACAGTGCGATCATTAAACTTAATGAAAACTCTCAGCGTTATGATGATTTTCTAGCAGGTTTTAATAGTGTTAATAATGATGAGTTAGATTGTGGTTGTGATTCCCTCGGAAGTCAGTGCAGTGTTTGTGACGACGACGAGTGATCCTTTTAGATTGAGAAAAGGTTAGATACTTGGTTAATTTAAGGAATTTAAAATGGAAGATTTATTAAGTGTAGCTCTCTTTATAGGATGGCTTTGTTGTTTATGGGGGCTATGTGGTTTGTTTATCAATTTTTGGTTACGTACCTTTACGCGGATCCTTAATGTAACGGACAGTGAGCGTAAATTTATACAGTCAATCTCTTATCTGAAAGCAATTAGAAAAGGCTTATTTGTATTTATTGATTACAAGAAATTTATCGACAATTTTTTGGAAAAACCAACAACGAATAAGAGGGATTCAGAAGGTATAGAGGTTGATTCAGTTACGGTAAGTGGAAATGGTAAGGGCTGCTAGTTGGATTTCGATACATGCACATTTATTCGGTTAACTAATCATTCTATTTTGCTTGTTTTTCTACCACCTTTTTATTTTGCGTGTATACTTGGTATATTAATTTAAACGCTTACCATCTATACGCACAAAAAAGGAGTGTTTTATGAATGCGTTATTAGCAGAAACATTAATTGATCAAGATTTGAGTCATCATCATAATTTTGAGCAATCTGAAGCTGATACATCATTAATCATGGTCACTAATTTGATTGTTGGTGGTATTGCTCAACATGTTCGTACTGATCATGGATATGCGATTGCTCCAATTCCAAGATATGTCAGAGTAAAAGGGCTACGAGGTAAAGCAAAAGCTAACGAGGAACAAAAAGCAACGGCAGTGAATAATCTTGTTGGTGCGGTAAATGCATTTTTAAAATTGACTACGGATAATAGCGTTAAAGTCATTGATGAATTAGAAAAAAGTGGCATTGAAGAAATATCTGAGTCTGCATTGATTCTTACTCAACGTTTTTTAAAAAAACGAAGCGATTTTATGGCTCATCATAGCCTATTAAATGCGAAAGAGTTTGTTAAGGCGTTAGGTGTAACTGATTCTAATCCAAGCCGTTATATGAACCGTATGCGTGAAAACAACATGGTCTTAGCCGTTAAGATTAATGAAAATTATTCATATCCAGCTTTTCAACTCGATAAAGAAGCAAGCGTTTATACTGAGCTAGTTCAATCTATCCCAAAACTGTCTAAATATATGTCTGGTTGGGATATTTCGTTTTGGCTAACAGAAATGCACACTATAACGCAGTATATGTCAGTACCCGATTTTGATGTGGTGGAACAAAAGGCAAAAACAATCACATCTCTGGACGATATAACCGCTTTTATTGATGATAATGCGGATTCGTCAGGTGTGGTTTCAGCAACCCCATTATCTTTGTTAGAAGGTGGAGAAACAGACTTATTTGATGAGTTTGTTGATTCTATGATTACTGATGAAAAAGAAATTCCGTTAAAAGTAATTTCAGCTTCAACGGAAGGGTAAACGATGAGCGATGAATTGTACGTTTTACCTGAGTTTTCTCGCTTTTATCGTATTCATAGTGAGGTTCGTGACTCGAATGAATTTAACGCTTCAGGAAAAGGTGGTGGTCGCTTTGACCCAATCCGTTTAAGTAGCCAAGATAAGGATTTTGTTGGAGTGCTTTACATTGCCTCTCATTACATTGATGCGTTTTCAGAAACCATCATGCGAGTTAATGACCAAGGGCTGCATAAATTCGTGTCAGCAGATATAGAATTTAAAAAATTAGCTCAACTTGATTCACAACGCGAGCTAGTTTTTTTAGATCTTAACAAAGTCGATGCAATATCAGGGCTATTAGGTAGAGGACAACACTCTTATTCTAAGTTACGTCTATTTGCCGAGACAGTGCTTTGTATTCCTAAATACGAGGACATTGATGGCTTTGTATGGGATGGAATTCAACGTGGGATCAGTGGGCAACGTGTGTTTGTTGTCTTTGGTAAGAATGCGACAAAAAATGATTTTGTTGAGCGTGTTTCAGAGTACTTACTGCATCCGACAGGCATGTTTAAAGTTCAAGATGCAGCGAGAGCATTAGAGTGTCTTATCCCTAACAATGCACTTAATAATTAAAGATAGAGAGTATCCCTATGAAAACTAGCCAAGCTAAGCCTAAATTGATTTATGGACAAGAGCCTTCACATTTTACTTATCAGGTTTCCGAACGTGGTGGCTTTAATGTGTATGGTTGGGGTATTTACCCTACTAGTAGTGTGTTAGCTGGCCAAGACTGTAAGACTTACTTTGATTATTTTGAAACGATAGAAGAAGTGAATAAGTATTATCCAGATGCAACAGCAAGTCATAAGTTAATGGAGCCGCAAAACACCTTCGATCATCTTCCTGATACCCCAGACTATTAATTAAGCTTAAAACTTGCACACTTATTTGAACCTAGCTAAAATTATAATTAGGTGGGTTCAAAAAAGTATGGTTATTTATGTCCGTTTATTTAAGCCTTGGAAAAAATAAGCAAGGTGATTTTTATCACGTAGATTCACAAAAATCAGGAAGAGGCGAGCTAACTTGTCCATTCTGTGATTGTCCTTTGATTGCTGTTAAAGGGCAACAGAAAGCGTCTCACTTTCGTCATGATGGACCAACGTGTAACGAGTCACTTAACGAAATTCCCCAAATCCCTGCTTGGCATCATTTTCATCTTAACTATTCAATAGCTGTAGTTGAAGCTCTAAAAGAAGGCTATCAAGCCGACAGTAAATCCCCAAATGTATTCCAGCATTGGAAATCTAAACAAGGTCAGATTTCTCATCTAATTCATGATGAGCTTTTTAAACAAGACACTTGGACCGATAACTTACTTTTTACTGACACCTCCAGAATAATACTTGGAAGCTTAACCCTGCATGATTTTAGCCATTGGATGCGCAGTGCTTTACGTGATCGTATACAGGCATTACGCGATGGTATAGAGGAAGGGATTAAACATCGAGCATGGCTAGACATTGAGGCATATCGTCAACAGTCTTTACTTAAAGCGTCATTATATTTATTTGAGTATCAATTAGATGATAAATCGATTATTCATAAAGTAGGACGAACGCAGAGAGAACCAGCACAACGTTTGAAAGAAACAGTACTGGACTTAGAAAAAGCGACTAATCAAAGTGTGGTAAAAAGCAAGATTTTACGAGTTGTTATGAATTCAGGCCATGTCGAAAAATACGTATTTTATCGTTACAGCAAACAGCTAGCTAATATTGGTAATCATACTGAATATTTAATTCTTGATAAGAGATCATCAAAAAGGTTGAAAACAGAATTTACTAAGCTCGCGAATAACCCTGAACCTTTCAATATAAATGAAAGATTTATAGTAACAGGGCGTTGGAAATACGAGGAAAAACGCTTAGCTGCTTCAAAGCGCGGTATCATTCTAACTCAACGTGAAAATGGTAAGTTTGGTCGTCCAAAGGGAACAACATTAAGTAGTGATGATTTTCTATCAAAGCATTCTGATATTGTGGCTTGTTTAGATCATGGGATCTCTATCAATCAAACGGCAGAGAGTACAGGTAAAGGACGCTCAACTGTGAAACGTGTAAAAGCCACAATGGAATAGGAGGAATAGGGGATTTAGTAAAGTTATGTTGCTTTATCTTCTTCTTTTTTTAGTAGAGCAATTTGTTCTTGAGCCATCGCTTCTATATCGAGCTTACCCGTTTTTACATCTTCAACATACAAAGCCATACGTTTGCGATGTCCTACTAATTCTGCAATTTTCAAATCTAACCCTTCAATTACAGATTCACCGCTCAATATGACTTGAGTGTTGAGTTCATCTACTGGAGTAATTCTACATGCCGTTTGTGTATTTAATGATGGACGCTCGTAATCAACTTCGCATGAATGTTGTTCAAAACAACTGTTAAAAAATGGAAATCCAATGCGAATTCCAACCCGTCGATTAGCTGCTGGAAACTCGCATTCAACTAATGTTTCTTTGCAATTATTTAGATCATTAAATCTACTCATTTCATTATTTCCTTTGCTTAAATTAGCGCATCAATATATTTAAACGATAGCGATAAAGACGCTCGGTAACAATGAAGATAATCGTTATTTATGAATGGATTTCGTTATTTGTTTTTCAGAAAAATCATTGGTAATTAGGTGTTTGTATATATGGGTCTAAGGTGCAACGGAACGAAAAACTACTATAAGGAATTTGTTGCTGCTCCTATCTTTACTCTCACAATGTGATTTTTAGTCCAAATGGTTAATTTAAGTAGTCAAAATCAACATGGCCAATTTAAATTCCTATTTCTTATTTTTAGCCACACTTAATAATCTAGGCCAAATGTTCTATACTCAATTAAGCCAAGGATATTAATAGCTGTAGTCTATCCTAATTGACTACCAAAAAATCAAGCCTAGGAACTAAATTCGACTTTCCCCCACAAACGGTAGAAGCAGCCCAAAGAGCATCAAATACTAGCCCTTATGTAATGGTTATTCCATTGATATTTAAAGAAATATTTCTTACTATAGAAACCCGTTCCGTTGCACCTTGGACCCCGAAAGCCTAAACCAGCAACAGGTACGACTAATGTTATTAATGACAGTCTATTATATTTTGATTACTTATTATGTCTTGATAATCCCCTAAGACTCCATTTGTTAAGTAGAACCAACATGAAAACATTTAGAATTATAATTGAAAGCCTCATTTTAATTGACTGCACTGTTTAACCCCTCAATTATCCTATCATTTACCTTTATGTAATCTAGGTATATTGTTTTGTGTGATTGTGGCATATAAGTATAGTTATTTAGGTATAAAAGAAAGAATGTGTGTATAGTTAGTATTACCGCAATAAAAGCACTTAAATACATTAAAGGAAATACACAAGGTGTTACTGCGGATTCAACTTTATCGTTTATAAACGACTTTGCCTTAACTCCTTTAATTAAAACATACACTCCATAATAAAACATCATTACGGAGGGGATAAAAAAAGCAATAGGTGAAAAGTAAATTAATGGTGAGAATGAAATATATTCATCTAAATTTAATATACTATGATAATCATTCCATGCCCCAAAACTCAGAACAGAAAACATTAATATTGATATTAATGCCAACACGGCACCTAGTAATCTCATTTTAACTGACGGCATTTTCTAAGCCCTTAACTATCTCATCATTTACCTTATATTATCCCCACAGCTACATAAGCAACAAATACGGAAAATAATCCAGCCCAAATAGCAAAACTTCCAGTCAATGCAATAAATAACACAGCGTCACCCACACCGAACTGTAGCAATGCTTTAAACATATTTGCAACCAACATTACCGAACCAATCAACCAAATGATAATTGTATTTAAAAACAAGACTTGTGGTTGTTATCGCAGCTGATACCTCAAACGTTAATACGCCAGCTCCTTTCAATCCATTCGCTCGTGTTTTAGGACTCATAGGGCTGTTAATTGGGTATTTTTTTACCTTTTTGCTTTCCACAATGTCCGCAGCAATATGGGGATCAGTAATACCTAAAATTTCTCACACTGTGAAATGTCTTTTACATAATCGCGCATAAGATTTTTCTTGTAGCCTATTTTCTTAGGACATTCAATCATGTTATTAGGCTTTATCACTAAGTAATAATTAGCATAGTTAACACTTATTCCGATTAATACACCAATAATTATAGGAATGTAAAACCATTTCATCGACTCCTTTCTTTTACCTCGAATTAATTGTAATGGAAGTAAAATGAAGGCTATAGATATAGTTAAAACAAAGAAGCCGAACAATGCTATAAATGGTAAAGGTATATACGAAAAAACAATTTTGTCTATATCTTCAATTGGTAAAAATAAAGGATTGGCATATAAATATGCCATATATCCAAACCCAAAAACTAAAAGTATTAAAAATGCTATAAAAAAAATACTAGTTAAAATATTCAATGGATGCCTCTACAACTTTGTTTTGAAAATCCGTATTTTTATCTATGGCCCAGACAGTGAAACTAGCACCAACCAAAATGATAGTTCCGGCAACAAACGTAATAGGTATCGATGCAACAGCAAGAACACCAGCGATTCCCGAAGCTAAAGCGGTGGAACTAAAAATACCAATTAATAACTTAGCCTGATCAACACCTAACTTTCCTAGGGTATATTCATCGTTTAATACATACTGTAAAACGTTAATGGCTGAGCCTACTAATATCTCCATTGGAGCGGTAACTTTCACATAACGAGCCATGCCCTTAACTGAATCTAAAGCCCCCAAGCCCAGCTTAACAACTTGAGGGTTAGAGGCTTTAAAGCGATTACCTGCGAGCAACGTTTTCATGTGTTGTTTATAGCCTTTCAATATTAGGTAATCAACGCCATTATGCGTTTTTACATAAGCCGTGACACCAAATCCACCTAATTTTTTAGCGGTATCAAACGCATCGTAAACACCAGTAGCCGCGCCACCTATATTTTGAGTTTTATCGAGCATATCAAAAAATTCTGTCCATTCTTCAGGAGCAAGAACGGTTGTCTCAATAACATCTTGCGTATAAGTAACATGAATCTCTTTTTCTCCGTCTTCCGCGAGAAAATTATAAGGAGGCCAATAAGCATTTTTAGGATTAATTTCTGGCTGGAAAGAGGCATTACCTTGAGTCTCATTAACAAAACTCTGGCTCGCTTGAGTATGATTGCTTGATTCACCATTAAGCGATTGGGCAAACAAAGAAAGGGGAAATACACACTTTTCACCAAATGGCTTTCGATATGCGGTTAATGACTCTAAACCGTCCTCAGTTGGTACAATCCTATTCCTTACATGGTCATTCATCATTTTTGCTATTTTATGGCCTCTGTTTTCATTGGCTAAATCCCTTTGCTCGATCGCTTCATACTCTGCATTCATCGTTTCTGTATGAACTTGTTGTGCTTCTTGAATGGTTGCATAGGTGACTTGTCGGAACACTTTAGTGCTAATTATAGGGTTATGTCCCATAGATTGCTGTGTTGCCGTCTGGTTAAAAAACATGTCAACGGCTTGTTCATACGTGATATGACAGGCTAACCAATCCGCAGAGCTACGCGGTGGAAACGGGAAGCCTCTTCCTCTAGGTGACGGCATATTAAAACTCCAATAAAAGAGGTAATACTACCAGATAACTAAAAATCAAAACGCCTAAATACACCAGGTAAAAGCACTTTTTTACTTGTTATTTTGTATGAATATGCTTTCTTTGAAGTGCTTGCTTTAAATGTAGAAGGATCAGCAAGTACAGGATTTAATTCCCTCAATTGTTGTGCGATGGATCGTTTTTGTGCTGTTCTTTTCGGTGCTTTTTTACTGCGCTCACGATTCTGATTTTTTTCAAACGTCGATCGCTATAAAATGCCACCGGTTTAGCGTGCTCATCAGTTGCTCTGCGATCATCCATTGCCTAAGCGTTTCTTTAGAAATGTGGATATCATGCAGTTCGATGAGTTTTTCACGAGCTAATGTCGGGGAAAAGTCGGCATAACGCTCACGAATAATAGTTAATATCTTTGCTCGGAGCTCAGGTGGATAACGATGGTTACTCGGCTTTCCTCGTGACAAATGAATAAGCCCAGCAGCGCCATATTCACGCAAGCGAGTCATTAACCGTTGAACTTGTCGAACGCTGAGGTTTAGGTAAGCCGCAGCATCAGCACGTTTTAATCGACGTTCACACACATCTTGGATCACTTTAAAACGATTTATATCTTGGTCACTCATAGTAATCAACATCTCGTTAACTCCGTGGTTGAACAAATAATATACAATCATAACTGTACGCTAAAGAGACAATTTAATCTTGCTAAAAAGTGACATTACTACTTTGCTCCTACAACGCTAGTGCGCATTAACTAATTTATGTTAAATCTTGAGTGTGTTACCTTTTGTTCATCACCTATTTCTAAAGATCGTCTTAATCAAAGTATTAAACATAACTTGTTTACCATAAAATATATAATAATCATGAGCTTATTCTCGTTGAGATAAGTTCATGATTATTACATGCTACAAAACTTACGAACAAGAAGTCAATAAGAGTTCTTTTGCATTTCGTAAAATAATATTTGAGCATTCTTCCTCACCGAATGGCAATATATTAGATACCTCTTTTACTGTTCTCGCTAATAAGTTTTTATGCAACATAGAATCATATGTCTTACTAGTGAAAGGCAAATCTGTCTCTATGAGTATTGCTTCTACAGGTAAGTGAACTAACAATTGTTGGCCACCTTTTGTCGCTATCATCTTGTGATTGAATGAGAATTTCGCACCAATATCAAGCAGCTGGCTTGCTTGTGGAATCGATCCAGTAAACCAATGCAATATTGGAGTAATAGGTTTTTTATAGATGTTTCCTTTTAGGTGTTTTATTATTTTCACCTCAGCCCTAAGACTATGAATAGATAGTATTTTATTATTATTGCTTTGCGCGCACATACCCAAAATACGAGACAATACCTCTTCTTGAACTACCAAGCTGTCTTTGTAATATTTGGATCCATCAAGGCCAATTTCACCAATAATTCGAGCGCGTTCAAAGTGTCTACCAAATGATTTAAAATCATCTAACCGAGATGAAATGAGTTGAGGATGCATACCTAGTGCAGGATATAAAGTAGGTATACATTTTGATACCTCGACATTCTTCTCCCAAGCTAGTGGTGTAGTAGTGACAGCTACAGCTGCCACTTCTTCGTTTATTTTAAAAGAATGCTTGTCAAAATCTGGCAATAAATCGCAGTGGCAATGAAAATCAATGTACTTAATTTTATCATTCATCATGGCGTTCTCAATTCTAGTTAGTTCTCGTTACGGTAACATCTTTAACAAGACCATACACTTCTTTGAGTCCACGTTCGTACATGCCTGCGATATCCGACCACTCATCATAGACACCAATGAGTGTCCCAGATTTATGGATTTCAATCATTGGGTTTATCAAACCATTAAAGAGTCTATATCCTGCGTATTGAACGGATAATATATCTTTTGACTCAGCGTAGGAGCTGCCTGATTTTCCTACTCTGATGTTTGCAGTAGCTAGGTCAGGGATAGCCACATAGTTTGTTTTATCTACTATGCCTGCTTTTATAAACGACGCTTTTCTGATCAAGCATGGATAGCAATAACCACAATTTCCACTTCCACCACTACCCCCTAATCGCTTAGCTTTCAAGCCACCTTTATCCCATCTCATTTTTCCCTGTGATGCGCATGATAATGTTTTATAGGCATGATCAGCAAGCAACCCAGTATTACTGCAATACTTCATCATCTCGCCTTTTGTCTTATGGCGATATGGATTAAGCAGTTCGATATCTAAATTAAGCCGATCAAATATTTCAGCCATTTTAACCATGAAATTTGGGTGAACTGTTTTTGTGCTATTAGCTCCAAGTCTAAGTGGGTCTAATGGTACATTAAGCGCAATAAAGCCATTTTCAGGGACAATAAGTTTACATCGTGTTCCCATGGAAGAAGCTAAATAAGCCGCCATTGAAAGGAACATGAATGAACGAGATCTCTGACTGTTTTCAGACTTCACTGTTTTGTGTTCTGACCCAAAGACATGTTTATCAAAAGCTATAATGCCCTTAGCGTATCCTTTGAAGTAATCTGGAAATGTTTCAGTCAAAATCTTTTCAACTGCGATCTGATAAGTTTGAGTGCCATCATGAGTGTAATGGCCGACAAATAATGAATCAGTTTTATTACTGAGAATGTCAATGGCACCAATAAAACTATCTAGTCCACCAGATAACAACGAAACTGCTTTAACTGGTAGTACGGGGGGGGAAATCGTAGGTAATTCCATGATTTCTAGCTTATGAGGCAACGGTCTTTCACGAAGATGAATTTTCCAAAAATCGCCAGTAATGAATGACAATAAGTTTTGAATTTTATTAACTAGAGGAACCCATTCACTCATATCATTGACAGGAAAATAAATATCGAATTCACGTGTCCAACCATCCTGCGAATAATCCACTCGACTTATACGAGTATCAGCAGCGTAGACTAATGCTGACAAGTTTAATAATTCAGAAGAAAGTAAGTTTGTGGAAACTAATAAGGGCTTGGCCTTCTTTATAAATGCACCTATCCCATACTTTGTATCAGTATGAATTTTAGGAAGCACTACTGACACGATAATACTGTTGCTGTCTATTGGTTCAAAAGTATCTTTGGATTCAACCAATCCGATTACGGAACATCTTTTCATTCGTCGCTTCCTACTGATTCCAATATTTCAAAAACATCGGAATAGATCTCATTGATTTTACCGACTAAGGCAGTATCCATTATGTCCATTCCCTTGATTGTTAGGCTAGCGATGGCATCACTTGCACAGCCTTCAATGTATCCGCCTAACTGACTTAATGTTTCCTGTAATTGTGCTGGGTTTGCTTTATCAGATACAACATTGTTACAGATTTCATTGATAATTCTTTCAGTGACACTTTTACCTATAAAACACCCCAATGTTGCTGTGATTTGTTCTGGTGTTATTGCGTTTAGGTCTGTGATATTGAGCTTTGTCGTCATCTCGATGACAGTTTCCACATAGGCAATACGTGTAACTGCGTCAGGTACATTACTGGTTGAAACTTCACAGATTTGGTCTGAGACTCGCAGTAATAATTGGTCTGCGCTTTCATTTGGCATTAACGTCAAGTTAAAGCTTTTTGCCGCTGACTCAATACCTCGGGTGGCTACATCGGTTAAGAACGACAGTAAGTTTCCTGCGGCCTTTGTCGAGCTTCCCATTCTTTTTACGGCCGCTTTTTTCCCTCCAGTATTACTTACGTAGCTACGAATACCGCTTTTCATGGCTGGCTGATCTGCTGACCTAATGAATTTATTCATAGAGGTGCGAGCTTGTTTGAATCGCTGACCATTTTCTGGTTTTATCTCCGCTTGGGGTTTTGTAACAGGCTGTTGACCACCTTGAGATACAGCAGATTGTTCCACATCATCGCTCCCGCTACCGTCAAGCCATGTTGGGACTAGGGGGTTTTTGCTGTTTGGCCCCTTGTTTGGTGTTGATGTTCCCATGATTACTTTTCTGCCTTTTTGAGTTGTTGTTTGGCTGTTCGCTTAAGTAGATCATTACTGCTCTCTGACCAATCTTTGAGTAACTCATCGAACTCTTTTTGAGCTTCGAATGTTAATTCAACTCGTGACCAACCAGCGATGACCCATGGACCAATCTTATTTTCTGGTATCGCGGCTATCTCTTTCAAAAATTTAAGTTGAAGGTCTTTAAAGTTCTTACATAAAAGAAGCGCACCTTTGTAATATTCAGGGGTGTTCTTTGCTCCGGCTGTACTTCGGATCTTAGTAACTAGTATATCAAGCAAAGATTCTGCATCATCGACAGTCAGCAATTCGATAGTGCCTTGTGCTGCGGTCACGGCAAGGTCATCACCTTTTAACAGTTTAAGTGCGCGTTCAATCAATTCGCTACTTTGAGCAAGACCGACAAACTTGACCTTTTCACGAGTTAAAAAGAAGTAAGGAATTAAGTTAGTCGTACCTAATACAGGCTCTATTTTTACCCAATTTGCTAACCATTCATCTTTATCAATTTCAAACAACACTTTTTTAGTGTCAGTCTTAATCTCTTTGTCTGAGATAGCTGAATTAGTCTTAATTTGTTCTTCTAATTCAAAAAGCTTTGTTGGAAGGCCTTCAGCACTGCCAACACTATCAAGTCTCAGGATTTCATACGCGTTCTGATTAAACCGCTCAAGTAGCATCAACTTGATAAGAACACTTTCGTTGATAGACTCCTTATACCCAGCGCTATCCGCAATTAGCATTCTCGTCATAAAAGTATTCAGAAATCGCTTAATTTGACGTGGGTTACCTTTAGTTCCCTCGTTTAGTACAGTAGCAATTTGGGACACCATAAAGAAAAGCGTCTTTTTTTCTTGTGATAATGTTTCGCCTGTTATTTTTTCGAATTGTTCTGCCGTTATCGTGCTTTTTGTCCATGGTTCTCTCAGGTTTTGACGCGCATGTTCAAGCACTTTATTAAAGTTTTCGCTATCTTCATCACAAACACTTTGTGCTATAAGTAAGGTCAAGTAAATTGAAGTTTCATTTTCACTAAGTGCCGGAATTCGAAATGGAATTTGGATCAGTTTTTCTAAGTAATTACGCGTATAAGCCATCCCTCCTACTTCTTCTGATAGATTTGGAAAGTGACGACGGACAGAGTATTCAATCATTGTTTCATCTGCTGCGATAATAAATGCAGTATTTGGCATAAACAGAAATAGCTTCATTGCCTCCATTGTGGCGATTGCGGTATCAGGTAGGCAACGGTCAAGATCATCGACTAATATTACGAGGCGATCGATGTCTGCTGCATCAAGGAGCTTTTTGTACGCTTTGCGGAATTCAGTTATCTCGGTAACGACTCTTTTAGGCTTGGCTTTCCCAATAGCAGTATTAAGCTCTTCAACTCCTGCTTTTAGATCATCTCCCTCTAGACCTTTAATTTTATCTACAATTACCCCTAACCCGTTAGTTAGATCTTGCATTGTCGATGGCGGTGCTATTCCAGCAATCGCAGCCATACCGTATTTTGTCGTGGATTTAACCACTTTCAACCAGTCTACACGCTGTAAAAATCCCTCAGCGGCTTCTTTGAACTCTGCACAAGTCGATTTATTTTCCATTAAATCGGCTGTTATTTGCTGCATTAATGCGGTTTGCGCATCTTCTATGCCTTGATATAACCAACTGTTGAAGCGGATACACACGGTTCGGTTATCATCTTTGTATTTTTCTTCAATCATAGATAGGACGCTAGATTTACCCGCTCCCCAGTCTCCGTGAATACCTATGGACACAGGTAAACGTTTTTTATCACTAAGGAGTTGGGCAATAGCATTACTAATTGATTGGTAGTTTAGTAGGTCGACTTTTGATTCATTATCAGGCCAGAGCACTTAGCGTATCCTTTTTCAAATTCAATATTTATTAGTGTTGTCCTGTACCGAAACTAATTAATCGCTTCAATATGTACAATTATGTTATGTAACGGGCTAAATATAGCATAATATATAGCTCTAAATGTTTGTATTAGATCACAATCTAACCTCTCTAAAAATTAATTTATAAATATCAATCAAAAGCTTACCTGAACTTTCTATGCGATATTTTCAAGCTTGTTCTGATGGCGATGAATTAATGTGTAAGCTTCATTTCTATCGCCCAAATGAAAAAGGTGGCATTGAGTTGTTCTATGAAATTGAGTTAACTGGAGCGCTTATACGTTCTTTGGTTACTCATATGCCTCATGTGATCGACTTTAATGGTGATGATATGCAAGAAACCCTTTCTATTTCTTACCGTGATATCCGATGGCGTCACGTTGCAGCAAACACGATTGCTTTCTCTTCTTGGTTAAAACCAATTACAGATAAAGAGTAAGTAGATTTGTCATTATGAGTATATCTAAAACAGACATGGATGATGATGAAGTAAACCTTGCGGTCAGAGGCTTATTGCGCCAAGCGAACATGCTTAGTATGAGTCATTTAAAAGATCCCCTACTACAACATCAATTTCGCTCTGAGTATCGTTTTTTAGGAAAATGTCTACTGAGTGATTATGAAGGTGGCGTTCTATCAAAAACGAAGGTTGTTAATTATGTCAGGCAAGAGCGACAAAGTCTGATAGACCAATCTATTGAGATAGGTAAATACACCATTGGATTAGTTGCTGGTGTTGGCCAAGTGACTACAGGTTATGGATTGTGTATCACCTCCTCTATTTTTTCCTTTGTTGGTGCTTCATGGTGTGTTTCTACTGGCGCACCAATGATGCTGCATGGCGGCAATAATATCTATGAGAACTCATACAACATTACGGGAAACATTACTCAAAACTGGAAAAAAAAGTATACTGGCGATTATGGAAGTAATAATAGCTTCTTGATAAATGGCTATAGAGCTGGCGCTAAACAACTTGGTTATTCTAATGATGAGGGTGATTTAGCTTATGGTTTGGCTGATATCGCGACAAGTTTTTATGGGCTATCCAGTTCATTAAAAACGTCAACGGTAAGTAGCATACCTAACGCTAAGCAGTTTAAATTATATTCATATCATGCAACGGATTATCAAAAAGGCTGGAGAACGATGACTCGTGGAGCATTAACATTTGAAATGATGGGCAATAGTATTACGGCTTATGATGCCTTGACTCCGTATATGAAAGAGAAAGAGAAATGATGTTATTACTTTACATTGGGGTCGGTATGGTTGGTGTCCTTTTAAGCTTTATGTTTTCTAGACTTTATATTAAAAATCATAACTCTTTGTACTTGATCTTATATGTGGTGGTTTCATGCATTATTTTTGGTTCACAGCATTACTCAATTTTCTTTGATCAACGTGTAATGGGTTATTGGTTTATGCGTAGTTTTGAAGGAAGTTTTGAGGTTGATGGAACCGTGAGATTCATTGCTTTTGTGTTTTTAGTGCTTCACGCCTTAACTATTCCGTTTCCAAAGTCTAGGCCACAATAAAGTATTAATATTGGTAGCTTCGATGAACTAGATTATTCTCACATCATATTTTATGCCTGTTTTATTATCCGTGACAATTGAGATCCCATGATTGGGGGAATAAGTGACCGATAGCTCTAAAATAGGATGAGATAAATGTTCAGCGATTGCTTCAACAACCCCTTGTGCTTTCACTGTTATCTTACTACCGTCTTCACTGCTGCGAATTTCATAATTTATCACGCTATACCTATCCTCTTTTTGTTTTTTTAAACTCTTTTATTATTTCAATTTCAGTCGTAACAGTTCTTTTTATTCGAACTAACCGCAAGGGCTTACCGTGACTATTATGAGCGGATTCAATGTCACCCAAAATATGCGTCAATTGCTCTGCACTCGTAGATTCAAGAGGATACTGCATAATATCTGACCACAGCTTCTTTCTTGGTTTTTCTAAAAATTGCTCTTCGAAATACTCTTCATTTTCAACGATGGTGTCAATCATATGGCCCCTACTAAATAAATGTTATTTGAATGAAAACTTAATTTTTTTGACGACCAAAAACAATAAACTTAATCAAGGAACTCTGGCTAATCGCTAGCGATAAAACACTCTTCACTCGATCTTCTTTATTCACATTATCGTAGATATGACGACCATAGCAGTCAGTCGCTAGTAAAAATATAATGGCGGTGAATAAGACTACCTGATAAAACTCAGCCTTCATTGCATACAATAGAATCCATACAGGCAACAGCAAAAGAACAGTTAGAAGATTGTACTTCCACTCTTTGATGCTAATGAGCATAAAGATAATTCTTAACTTCACTGATGAAATAGAATTGGTGGGATTACGCGTCATTACTTATCACTCCTTGATAAATGAAAACTTCAAATAAATTACAACGTTACTCCAGCGCTTTCAAGGGCATTGTTTGTTATTTGGCCGTATCAATGAAGCTTATATTTAATCTAAAATAGCAGATTTGTTTTTTAGAAAAATGAATGACTTCTTATTGTGAGCTAATTAACGGAATTAAGACACGCAATAGCTTTCACCACGTCAACTATGTGTTAATCTTTATTTAATATAGATAAGTAAGGTTTTTATAAACAGGATTGATTATGGCAACTATTACAGCTAAGTATGAGCAAGCAAAAAAAAGATTACGAGTACCTTGAAGCCCATCATGGCGCTGGTCTTGATGACTTTACAGGTGGTTATGTAGCTGATGAAAAGTATATGGAATTGCTTCGTAATCCCACAAAAAAAAATGCAAAAGATCATTATGAGCATATGATTACGGCTTTCTCACAAGTTGGTTATGAGCCTAAAGGCCAACCTGATTTCGATGATGAAGGGGTATTGGATATATTCCGTCGTCATTGCTGTGAAGACGAGATCATGTCTTTTTGGGGCGTAGATATTACCGAGCAAGAAGCTGATGAGGAGTAATTTATGAATAATGCAATGGAAGCAAAAAGCAGTAAAACCAAGACCAGTTTTTATCGTAGGCAATTGGTAGCATATTTAATTGATTCAGGTGTGAATACGGTCCCTTCCCTTTTAGACGCAACTCAGATGCCAAAGAGAACACTGCAAGATACAATTTTGGCACTATCTGAAATCGATATAATTTGTGGTGTTAGTGGTGGCACAAAGAATCGCACTTACTCAATAGAGAGCTGGGGAACCTTCAACAAGAATAAGATTGAAGATAACTTGCCACATATTAAAGATGTATTAAACCTATGACGATTCATTTTGAAGAGAGTAATACATCATTCTAGCTCTATTATAATTGTTAATTAACACGGAAACTGATCATTATGGATCGTCGTTCAAGGTCGAAGTTTTACGAAATCTCTACTCAATTTGACGCAGCAACAAACTCTTTTTATGAGCATTTATCTAGTATCGTTATTGGCGAGAGTCGCGAACAAGCGAATGCAAATCTAATTAATAATGTGATGCATGATATCAATCATAAAGAATGGGAAAAATGGCATAACCAAACAGCCCGACTTGGTGTTTGGTTAAACACCTTTATTTGTAATAACATGAACACGTTAATGCACAAAGGCCGTTTATTAACATACAACGGTGCAACGGTAAGTAAAGCATCCATTTCTTATGAGCTTTTTAAATGTCGCCTCAGTGTGGCCGACAAAACTGCTCTTATCGAACTGCATGATTTGATAGAAACGACACTGGTTAAATCAAAGTATGATAGACGTCTGTATGATCGAACAATATCTACTTTTTCAGCAACCGATTTGTTTGGAAAAATATTAAATATAGAAAATGAGTTACGGTCATTATCTGTGCAAAATTACGTGTAATATGAACTTTTCATTTTTCAGAAAAACTCATAAATATAACGAACATTGCTGCCTTTATTTTCTTTTTTTTTGCGGTATAATAGCTACAAAGTTAACGGGGTTTTAACACGACGCCTTCATTATACCGTTAAGTGAGATAATTATTAATTACAGATTGGAGTAAGGAAGATCATGGCTAAATAATCAACAACTTAAAGGCCGAGCGTTATTTACGTCTACTCATGAAGGTAAATTAATTATTCGATGGATTGATGTTAACGATTTGGCTCTTTTTCAATGCGAGTTTTTAACTAATGCAAAGCGAGTTACTAAATCACGCATTACTTGCCCTCAATTACATTGTCCTGTTGATTTATTAACGGGGCTTGATGGTATGAATTACGTTCTTTATGTGGATGATTATTCAGTTAGAAAAGCGTCTAATGATGATATGCTTCTATTTAATAAAAAGATAAGTAACTAGATAACAGCTACAGAGTGAAGGTGACTATAGAAACTCAGACAGCACAGCTCCGACACACTGCCAGCGAACTTTCGTAGCATAGCTAATCACTGGTGCATTGGGCGCAACTGATTGCACTGAAAGGTTACGTTAACTTTGCTTTGTAGCTTCTCTAACATATTGAGTATTTAAAATGTCTAAAATTGATGAATTGGTAAAAAAACAAAGAAAGCTCACCACTGCCGCCAATACTATTCAGAACGAATTATTAACGTATACCGCTGACGCATCATTACTAACAGGCGAACAGAAAAAAACGTTATATGACGCTATTGATATCTTGAGAGAATCAAAATTACGTTATCAGCATAAGAAAGAAAAAGAAGCCAGAGCTGAATTAAAACATAAGCGTGATTTGAAAACTGTCGAAAATATAAATCATACCGTCGCTGTAAAACTGGTTAATGGATTGGGAATAAAGAGCTGCGCTGCGCTTATCTTTTATGAGCACAGAACTAGTGCTAAAACCAATACGCTAATTCACCCAGATAAATGTGTCCCTGCTTATTTTAAACATTGGCTTTCTAAGGCCCAATGCGATCATGACGATTTACTTACGTTGATTTCTGAAATTAAACGAACTGCTGTCACGAACATAAAAGACGTTATTATTCCTGATGAGTACAAAGTGTTTAGGGGCTCATTTGCAAGTGAAGATTATGACCCTCATTACTATCACCCTCAAAAATTAACTTATGATATTGGCTTAGATTTTTTACATAACACATTGTCTTATAACTTTTCAGAAGAAGCTTTTGATTTTATCAATGAGGTGGTTAGATTGGTGGAGTTAAGTAATGGGGTTACAAAAAACTTACAAGAGTTATTTAGCCAGCAACTAAATTGAGGTCGTGGTAATTTCTGAGACAGAAAAACACAGTCAAAGTCGAAGGCTATTCAAACTTTTAAACATTTATCCCACTACAACTCTTGTGGTGGCCCGATTTTATTCATTGTAATTCGCAATAAAAGGAAGGGTTATGAAAGACGTAATACGGGCAATAATTAAACAGCACCCAATGTACGTAGAGCAAGGTAGTGATTTTGATGAATGCAGTTACAATATTACAGATTGGGAAAAAGCCAAGTGTGATTACGAATTTTTGGGGACGTTAAATTTGGCGCTCTTTTTAAAAATGCAAGATAAAGGCTATGACGATAACGAAGCGCACAAAGAGGTTTTAAGAGTTAGTCAAATATCATCAAGTTAATCATTCACATTCATCTTTGTTCATCAAGATAGAGCAGTTCTTACTTAGAATTGCTCTATCTTAGATTCTTACTATTTATCGTTTAATCCATATTTACGTTCACGTAACCAGAATGCATGACCACCCCCTTCCAAGATATTACATATTTGGCCACGGATACTTGATGGATCATTTACTGAACCATCTTCTACAGAGCCCGATTGGTACGTAAGAGTTTCGTTATCGTTTTTAGCGATGATGATTTGTTCAGCATCACTATTCACAACAAGATTGGCATTATGAGTAACAATGATCACTTGTCGATATTTCTTTATTTTTCTGAAAATCGGAACAAGTTTATTCATGATAAAATCATTGTCTAAATCGTCTTCTGGCTGGTCAAATATAAATGGTGAGCCGAATGGGTCCGTTGCTAATTTAAGACATACATAGAACGTCCCTCGCTGTCCTACAGACAATTGCGTTACTGTTTTATCTTTATAGAGAAATTCAGCATTCGCATGAAGGTAAGTTTGAATATTTTGCGGTAGGTACAAGAAATCTAACAACTCAAAGCGGCCACCTTGGTTGAAATATTCTGTTTCCCAGCAAAAGCTTTCAAGAGTAACTGTTCTATCTGGAGATAACACGATCATCTCTTCATTAGAAATTAGGCGATAAAAATCTTCATATGTATTGATTGGGAACGTTGCTTGTAAACGCTGGATTGAAGTTTGTGTCGCTGTTTCTCTGAACTTACCACCATTGAGCTTACTAAGTAGAAGAGAGAAAAATTTCTCTTTGTTAAAGTAAATGGCCCCGAAAATCGAAATGTCACTCAATATCTCTTTAACTAATTCGTTTTGTTCGGCTGTCCACGCTTGATTCTCAGTTAATAATGAGTCAAATGCGGTGGCTATGGCGCTTGAATTGCTTTCTAAGTAGGTTTTATGTAAATCACTTAACTGACAGCGACCTTGAATGCTTTGGCGGTACTCTGCGGTTCTCGCTGCGATTTCTATTAATTTCTCATTAGCCGCATCGATGTTCCGTTGATACTCGGTTACTTTTCCAAGCAATGATGAAATGTCTTGAGTGATCCCTTGTGATTGGAACGTAGTTACAATCCCTTGATTACTTAAATTTAACGCTGCGATTTGCCCTCTCGCTAACAAATCGTTCGCATCAATAGCCGTTATTGCAGCATGATAATCAATTGATGGAATGGTGGTGGTACTAAACTCACTTTGATTATGGCCATCTATCGTCGTGTTAATTGGGTCTATTTGCTGAGTGAATGAGGCTTTTATTTGAGCTGATTTCGAGAGGTAAGTGGTTAACTTATTTACTTGAGCGACATTGGCTTGGTATTGGTCAATAAGCCCTTGGTTTTCAGCACTGGTTAATGTCGCGATAAGCCCTTGGTAATCAGTAATAATGGCATTTTGATAAGTATCTGTATTGATTTTATTACCACGTTCATCGCTTGTACTCCAATAACCAATAAAAGCACGGTATTTTGTTAAGGCATCTTCAACAACGCTTGTGGTTACAGGATTGAAGGCATCACTAGTCAGCCCCAGCATTTTTTTAATTTCTTTGCTTAATTGCTCTGGGTTTTGGCTAACAGATTGTATATCGCCTTGTGATACGTGTAAGTAATCGTAGCTGTTACTTACATCATTAAAGTTAAGTAATGAGCCATTACCTTGATCTAATACAAGTGAAAATTGCTCAGTGTTAATTTGACGAGCTGGATTTGTGCCTAACGGATCATGTCTAAATTTAGAACGAATGGAATCTAACAGAATGCTTTTACCTGTACCTCTTCCCCCAATAATCGCGGCCATATTTGGATTTAATTCGATGGTTGTATTATCAAATTTTAATGGCTGGCCAGCGATAATACTTCCGTTGGCTGTAATTGATTTAAATCGAGGTTTGGCAAAGGTGCGCTCAATAAAGTTATCTTCAATTTGAACTCGGGCTTCAGGTTCAATCAGTAATTGACGAAGACCTTCAAATGTCGGTCTCGCTTTAATCCATGAGTACTGTGAGCCTACATCATCAAGCCTATGAGCGTCTGAGCATTTAAAAACAGGTCGTTCTTTGGCATTAGGGAAACGATTTGAATTTAAGAAAAAGGTTCGATCACGATCAGTGGACCCAAAAATGAAATCACCTATTTTTTCCAGTTCAAGCGCAATTGCTACAGAGCGACCATCTTTAATGTCAGGTCTAAATCCACCGTAACCATTGGGACAAATGCCAAGAAGATAATCCGTTCCTCGCTGTAAATGCGCTGAAAGGTGAGCGTTTAGTATTTTGAAATCAACTACGGCTTGATCTGGTTTTACGCCATTAGCTTGCATGCTTGTTTCGCTACAATAGACCACTCTACCATCTGGTGATGTATTTGTTATTGGCATAGAAGATAAAATGGTATTGATTTGTGTTGTGGTTAATTTTTCAGAAAAAACCACATGTACATTAATCCATTCACCACCGTTGTTTTGTTGAACAATTCTAAATTCAACATTACCAAGGACGGTAATACGATGGCCCTGAGTTCGTATTTCATTTTTAACTATTTCTAGCTCATTCTCTTTGAAATAAAAGTAGTTAGTTACTCCGATTAGATCTAATTCTTCAGCCGCAAGCTTAGATACATAATCAGAAATAGAGCATTGAAAGCCAGCCCCATTTAAGTGAGTCATTGGGGTATGGATATGCAAATCCCATTTTTTCCATGTAGAACCGTTCATAAATAGCCTTAGTCTTTTTTATTGTGTAATTATGCGCGGATAATACCAAAGGTGGTTTGCTTTCCAAAGAATAAACAACGGGAATAAATGATGTTCAACTGCTAGTTTGAGGTATCACACCTAACTTACTTCTGGTTACTTAGTTATAATAATAATTGAATTTATTATCGTGAGGTCATCATGGAACGCTGGTCTTTTTTATTGGCTCCTTACTCATTAAATCACCCTTACCGACAAGACATTGAAGCGTTGATTCTATTTGTGAATCAAGAGGGGCGTGATTGTGATTTAGAGAGGAATCGTTGTTATGAATACTTCTATATTTTTGAAAAATCATTATTACATCATCTGAATACCAGTTATGAGTATCTTTCTCAGAGTGACGATGAGTTTGTATTTTATTATATGCAATCTAATGGGCAACAAGTTCACCGATTTTGTGCATTATTATCTCGTTTAATCAAGGGGGAGCTGTTGGCTCTTAATCCGAACGATAAGATTCAATTTAATTATCTATGCAAGCAATCTCAAATGATTAACTGATTTAAACGTGCAACCAGCATGACTATTTGCTATATTTACACTGTATATTTTAACAGTGTTTTTAGTTGAATGTGTTTTTTAGAAAAACGCATTAAAGGGTGTGGTGGTTTTAATGCAAATAAATAGCAACAATATTTTAAGCCAATCATTAATCAATCTTCAAGAGGTTGATACTCCCCCTACCCTGCGTTATATCTACACGTTACGTGCCGAAAGCTCCCGCAAGACGATGGAATACACTCTTAATGGGTTTGCTAAGGTATTAAACCTCTCACATCATAAGTTTATTCCGTGGGAAAAATTGACTGATTATCATATTGCAATGGTGCTTAATCAATTGGAAGAAAACGGAATAAAAGACACTCGTTTAAATACGTATTTAACTGCAATTAAACGCTCTGCAACCTTTGCAAATGGTATGGGCCGTTTGCCGACTGATGTCCTTTTTCGTATTACCCAAATTCAACCGAGAAAAGGCCGCTCAGTAAGCAAAGCCCGACCTCTAAAATCATTTGAAATGTCTGAGCTTTTCATCACGAACGGACCGACTCTTCGAGATAAGAGAAACAATGCCATGTTTGCTTTACTTGTCGGTTGCGGCTTGCGTTGTACCGAGTTGATGACCTTATCTATTACTGCGTTTGAGTATAAAGACAATCAAGATTGGATCCGCTTTTATGGTAAAGGACACGTTGAACGTCGTGTACCAGTGAATGCGGATACATTACGGTTTGTAAAAGAATGGGAATTGGTGAGAGAGCAATTAAATATCACTTCGGATACATTATTTGTAAAAATGCGCAGAGGGGATACTTTTATTGATGAACCAATCCAAGCAAGATCCAGCGTCTATCGTGTTGTGCAAAACCGATGCTTGCAATTGGGTTCTAAATTCATGATTAGCCCACATGATCTTCGACGTACAACAGCAACCATATTATATCATGCAGGGGTTCGAATTTCGGTTATTCAAGATATTCTTGGTCATGCGGATTCAAAAACAACACAGCGTTATATTCAAAAAGACGATAATTTATTAATAGATGCAATAAAAAAGGTGTCATTACCATCGAGTGAAGTGCCGTTAGCGCAATCGTGAGCGTTGGCCTATGTGTAATTGAAGATCTAATAATGATAGGCCTTCATTTTCTATTTGTTGAATCAATGAACTTATTTTACTCTCTTTGATTTCTTTGGCTTTTTGCTTTTGTTCTTCATCTGTTTTTCGTTGTTCATTTAATGCAGATAAACGCTCAATAATAAGAGTTGTTTCTTCAATCGTTAGCATCGAAGTAACAAATGATATTAAGGAGCGTTCATTTAGTAACGTTTTCTTAAATTCTTTCATTATAAATCCATTTAGTGTTTAACATTGCTTAATGGATTTATTATAGAAACAAAAGTCACTTAATATTTTATATTTATTGTTAATTGAGTCCCATTGTTCTAAAAATTAATACATGACTTCAATGCGGCTGAATTTCATATTGACGGTAGCTACAGGGTATTCTCTACTGCACCCTCCGTGGTTCGCTCCACCCCACTTATAACCCCTCACTCCTTTTGCTGAGTCATAGCAGCCTCTTGCACTGGTTCTATTAAAACTCCATGTGCATTGTGCTGTGGCGACTTGGCCATAACAACCTTCACTTGATCCTCCAACACTTTGTCTTAATATTCTATTTATATGTTCACCAAACCATGCTTCTCCACTCCCCGAGCCATTTATTCGAATTCGTTTTGGTGTTCCTGCAAGTTTATAAGATGCAGAATTAGAGTTAGAGCCTGAGTAAACAAGGGTCCATACATTCTGTGGTGGACCTTCTGGCTCCTTGTTGCCCAACTCTTCTTTTAGATCGTTACACAGACTTGTATAAGAAGGATGAGTACAATCAATTGGAGGAAGCTCTGTATTTGGGCTGTCATTTGGATCGGGAGCGGCCACAAAATCGGTATCAATACCGCCTGTTTTATCACGAGTTCCAACGGAATCATCATGATCCCCAATTTCACGAATGACAACAGTAATATCATCACGCTTTGAATCCATCCCATCGTGGTCAATAACATGAACAGGAACGCGAACGACCTCTTCAATGGGGCTGTTTGAACTACTCGTTCCTGCAATAACGACGAGACTGACGAAGGAGGTAGCTATCGCATAGGCTAAAGCTGTACGTTTCATAAGAAATCCCTTTATATAAAAATAAGTGAAATAGAAACAGACAATGCGACATAATGATATAGGCTAATAATCGCACAATTCTGTTTTTTTGTAAAATACCACAAAACTAATGCTATAGCATTATGAATAAAATATAATAGCAAAAAAAGTGGAGCCATATGCTCCACTTTAAAAATTGGTGATTATTTAAGATTACTTGTTTAATTTTCGTCTTACTAAATACAGACAAGACAGCATTAACAAGCTAAAAAGTGAGGTGCTACCGCCTGAGCTGCCGCCCCCGTTATCAGGATTTGGAATGTCTGTTTCTGGATCAGGATTTGGTGTAATTGTTGGCTCCCATAAGGTATTAATCGCAGTGACATCGACCAATTTATTTTGAACTTCATTTTGGCCAACGACAACCGCATAAGTACTATTGATTTCACCGTGTGCTTGATCAAATACAGCATAGACAGTATTGAAATCAATTTTAATGATTTCTGAACTTGCTTGGCCTGATGTGAATTCGATGCTTTGTGGTGCTAATGCGTTTTGACCATTATAAACCGCTCCCCCTGCAATATAGAGTGTCATGGCTTCGGTAGCTGAAGTGTCGTTTCGCTGTGCCACAAAATCAAACGTTTGGTCATTGATGTTTTCAGTAACCGTTAAACGGATGGTTTGGTTATTACGTGAGCCTACTTCAAATTCAGCCGCAAGCGGTGCATATTGGTTGGTAAATCCCACCATGTTTGCACTTGGTGTTGTATTACAATCGCTTGCCCCTGAAATAGTCATTTGTGCAAATGGAACCGTTGAAATAACAGAAGTCATTAATGACCCGTACCCATTATCACACGTTCTGGCATAGCCATCTTCTCGGCCACTGGCATCATCATTAAAACGAACAGCAGCAGCTTGATCGTGCATTGCACCAACTGAGTGAAGCACTTCATGACTAAGAACGAACGGATAACTATTATCGCCCCCTTTTCCTAATGTCATGTTTGTGGCTAAACCAATCTTTGCGATGTTGTTTGGATACCATGTGTAATGACTGTTTTTTCTATGATCGCCATAGCCAATAGTGCCACCATTTGGAAGGAACAAACCAATTGCCATATCACCGACATTAGTTTCAACTGCGGTTGCACCGGTATCCATATCTGAGCGACCAGTTTGAACATTCTCTGTACCTGTCCATGAACTTACGCTGGCTACATGAGTTGGCTTTAACTCAAGGTTAACGCCTTTACGGTCAAACAGATCGTTTGCCACTTCAATCGAGCGGTAAAAGCCAACGACCTCAGATGATAAGTTGATACTGTTATCGTATTCATAAGGTTGAGGATAGAACAAGCTTAATTCGAAAGTGCTTGTTGAACTCGCAGCATTCACGCTAAGTGAATGAGCAAGAGCAAGAGCGATCAATGTTTTAGTACGTAGTTGCATGGTAATCCTTCCTATGCGTTTGTTTAACTGACCCTGTCATTATACCGCAAATCGATTAATATGGTAGTGTTTTTTTTATAAAATACTAACATTAGATTATCAAACCCCTCTATACACGACAATAAATACCTAATTAATGTAGGGTACAACATAACATTATATTTATAAATATTGCGACTCAACCCACGCATACCTAAAAAGGATTAACCTTGTTGATACTTTTCTTTTTTTTCTTTCTTCTTTTTTTCTTTTTCTTTTTTTTTCGCGCAAGCGCAAGGTCAGCAAGAAATAGACGGGATTTCAGCGAGTGACTACGGCTTTATACCCCTTTGATATGTTGTACCCTAGATTGTATGGATAGTTGGTGTTGTATATAGTGACACTGTCACACGTTTAATGATTGGTCATTTAATGGAAGTAACTCAAGGGTTAATATTTTTCCGAAAAACCCAATTGCTTTATAGCAATTGGCCATAATCACTCATTTATTCACAACTATCCTCTTCTACCTTCACCTGATGCTTAAAGATAATTGGGATTCATTTTTTTAATGATCGTTCTGAACGTTACTCTTTAAAGCCAAATCATTTTTACTGGATGTTACTTTCTAAGGCCAAACCGCTTCTACTGGATGTTACTTTCTAAAACCAAACCACTTCTACTGGATGTTACTTTCTAAAACCAAACCGCTTCTACTGAATGTTACTTTCTAAAACCAAACCACTTCTACTGGATGTTACTTTCCAAAACCAAACCGCTTCT